>JBKEDN010000283.1:0-18444 GCA_047975435.1 Draconibacterium sp.
ACCAATGAAATTATGGCTGAAAATTGAACGAAAAGGAAAATGATGATTGAAAATGGATGGCAACTTCATTAACAGAAGAATAGACATGCTTCATAAAACTAATTTTTAGAGGTTACCTGAAGAAATCCACGCATTAAATAGCTTTTATCTATTTCCGGCTTTACTTCTGCTTTTTGCATTTCTCCAGGTCTTTTCGCCATTTCAAGGGTAAGATTCTTTTCATTTTGTCCCCAAATAACGGAATAGCTTAAAACAAAAAGAAAGAAAAAAATTGCTTTCATAATTTTAACTATTTGAAAGATTGGAATCTGGAATAAGTTAACAATCCATTTATTAGAATTTAGTATTTTTTTTACCCTACTATCCGGGAAAAATGAAAAGATTCCCTGCTTACCACAGACAAGCTTGCTACGCTGCGGAATAACGTACTTTCGGGAATATTTGAAAAAACTACCCCACCAGCTGAAAAGCCATAAAGACCAATGCCGGCAAAAATCCCAGCAATGCCAGCGGCCGGGCACGCGACTGGTATTTCTCTTTATCATTCAGAAAATAGAAAATACCAATGGGAAGAACAGCAATGAACAGTACAGTTCCGAGGTAATTAAAAATTTCATTTTTATCAGCCAGAAAGGCAAAACTGTTTTTCCCTTCTTCCACATACCAAATAACGATTGCAATTGCAGCAGAGAGAAGAATAACCACTATCGGAAAAATGCGGCAACACCATTTTGTTTGTCCCATATTTTACAATTTTGTTTTTTTTTGAATTTTCACGAGAATACTGTAAATCTTTCTAAATCATGTTTTTCAGAAAATAAACGTAGTATATATTCGGGAAATTTCACCCATTCTCAATTATTTTTTTTGATTTTCGGGTAGGTAAAAAGTGCTTTCGGCTGTAGTAATCATCAAACCGCTTTTCGGCTTTGTGCCCCAAAGTGATTCAAACAAGCAGAAAACGACTTTTGAAATGAATTGTTTATTACTCGAAAAACCTCATAACGGGAATCAATTGCAGGAGTTTATCCAAATGATTCCGTATTTTAATCCTGTTTCGTACTGTGCATCGGTATTTGATGCCTACGAAATTCTTCAAACCCGAAAAATTGATGTATTGTTTCTCGACAACGAACTTTCCAAAGTGTCGGGAATCGATTTTGTCAACAGCCTTGAAAACAAACCGATGATTGTGTTATTTTCATCGAAACCCGAAGTGGCCGTTGAGGCGTTTAACATTAATGCACAGGACTTTTTATTAAAACCCGTTTCTTTTGAAAGGTTTTTCAGAACGGCCAACAAGGTGTTTGAAAATTATTCGAATAAACTAAGGCGACATGTTTCGCTAACAAACCCACTGGACAACCCACTGCAATTAAACGATTCAATTCTGGTAAAAGCCGACTACCAAACCATTATGGTGAAGCTCGACCAGATTCTTTACATTGAAGGTTTGAAAGACTATATTAAAATTCACACCCTGCAAAACAACCGCCCGATTATTACACTAAACTCTCTGAAAAAGTTGCAGCAAAACCTCCCCGTTGAACGATTTTCAAGAGTACACAAATCGTACATTGTTGGCTTGAACCATATTACAGCCATCAACAAAACCCAGGTTATGATCCGCGATAAATATATTCCGATCGGAGAAAGCTTTAAAAGCTTTTTTATGGAAAAAATGGAAGAAATGCGTGTTTAAACCCGGTAATATTTTGCCAGGTTGTAAACGGGGCAACAATGTGGAGTTGAAAGTTCAAAGTTTAGAGTTTAGAATTGCGGGCCACGAGCTCACGAATTTCGAATGCCGATAAGCAATTGAACATCTCAGATTTTAGCAACCTGAATACTGCCAGCTGTGACTGAAAACTGCGACTGAGCACTCCTCTTCTAATCAATTCTCCGGCGCATAAATGCGATCTCGTTGAGGTTAAATCCAATGTTAAAAATAAGGTACTTCTCCTGCACCAGGTTGTTCGAAGTAGTCCCGTTTATACCACCTGTTAAAGAAATATTCACATCCGAAATCCTTCCGGGCAAAGGAATGCCAAAGCCTGCGGTAATACTTTTGTCGTTTACTGCCGAACTTCCCAGTTTTAGGTATGACCGCTGATAATTCAACCCAAAACGATAGGTCCAGTTTTTAAAAGCTGCATTTACAGCGCGATATTGCCACGGGCGGAATTCAACTCCGGCCACCACACGGTGAAGGTTCACAAAATCCTCTCCCTGTACCGGGTACGAAACTGCCGACCAGTTCTGAAAAGTATAGTCTATGGCAAACTTGTATTTACCGGGATTGTCCACCCCAATACCCACGCCCAGAATATCGGGGACGGTAAGGTAGTCGGTATTGTATTCGTCGCCGGCAACCAGGGCAAATGTGTTGTCATATACATCAATCACGTGCTTCGAACGTAAATCCTGCTCCGGGGCAAAAGTAAGGCCAAGCGAGTATTCTATTTTGTTCTTTTTGAAAGCATACTGTGTTCCGAAATCGAAATAGAGGCTTCGCATGTAATCGTAACGCTTCACCTGCATATTGGGCACATATTCGGTTGCATAAATATTTTCTTCCTGCACCAGCGAACCAAACATATAAGAAAAATTCATTCCCAGGGAAAGGTGTTTTCCCAGCTTCACTGCATTTCCAAAATACAACTGTGAAATGCCGCCACTCCCCACATAGCCGGAATAATATTGCTGATTTACCCCCTCCATGTAATTATCTTTTACAATGGAGTAGTTAATGGTAGAAAACGGCACCACCCCAAACGATCCGCCCAGCCAGCGGGTATATTTAAAACCCAGCCCCACATGGCTCAGGTTCCCGGTAAATCCATTCTGTTTTTCTTTTGCCGACTGCAGAGAATAAACCTTTCCTGCAACACCAAATTCAGAAATTATACGAAGACTGTCGATTCCGGTGTAAGAAGCCGGATTCAGGTTATTAATCGAATTTCCCGATTTCAGTGCAATTCCGGCACCGGCCATTCCCTGTGTTGAACTAAACCCACGATTTTGAATTTCGCCCGGGCCAAAAACTGAATACGGAGAAACTGTATTTTGTGCCTCACTACCTATAAATACAAACAAGAAGAGAAACAACAAAAAGGAGGAAAACGGCAGTTTGTCGTGAAATATTTTGAGTTTGATTTGAAGCATTTTTTTCAACTATTTATTCGTAAAAAACATAATACAAATTCAGAACGGGGCGATAACTTTCCCTGCTACGCGCATCGATTACAAGCCGGTTAAGGCTTCCTGCAAATTCCGACAGCGGAACGGTAAGAATAAGGCCTATATCATTATTAATGTAACCATCGCTTAACTCGGTATATAAAAACTGGGTAAGGTCGATCGTGTAATAGTTATTCTCGTTGTAAAATTCATCGAAACTCAAGTCGGAATAAATAACCTCTGAATCGCTGTTGGTGTATTCTGATACCAGGTTATTGTATTTATCCGTGTAATACAGCATCAAATTCTCCGGTAAATCCACTGCTTTCTCACTTCCCGGAACGGGCCGAAGTATCAACTCAGCTTTATACAACATATTATTGGTATCAAATTCAAGCAGCCGGTCAAGCGAAGGAAAGTTAACACGCGTCATCAATCCGCTTCCGGCCTGAATAAAGGCCTTATTACCGGTTTGTGCAGAAGGCAGCGCCTCGCGTTGGGTTTTAATGTTTTCTACCGGAGTACCGCTACGGTCGTTTTCAATATGGTTGAAATAATCGTAAGATGTATTTAAAGCAAAACGATATTCCTGTTCGGTTCTTTCCAAACCGGAAAGGTGCGAATACAAAATCAGGCAAACCGAAGTATCGGCCGGAAACGAGAGGACAGCAGTGTTTTGCGCGCTTCCCTCTATCACCAAACCATGCAAAAATTCCCTGAACCTGGTAGAGCTTGTCAGTTCATCATCTTTGTTTTTCATACGGGTAAACAAATCCAGTCCCATTTCATCCGAAAGACGGATTTCAATTTTGTCGTCTTTGTTGGGACGCGGGAATAAACCAATCTCCCCAACCGGCGTGTCACTGTATTGAAACGAGGATGTATTGTAAAGTACCCCATCATCGTTATCATCAATGGCTTCAAGCAATTCTTTTACATAAAGCGTTTGCATTTGCAGCGTATCACCATAGTACAAGTCGGAGTATGGAAGCACCATAAGCACTGAATCGAAAACTTCATCTTCATCCACAATGGCAGATGTTGGTAAACCCAACTCAAAATAGGCGTTCGATGTAACGGTTCCCAGTTCCGGATCAACATACCTCCCTGCCAGTAAAATTCCGGTATTTGAAGTTTGAATTGAATCAATAAAAACGGTTTCAAGCTCCACAGAAAAAGTATCGAGTAAAGCAAACCGGGTTTGGGATTTTATATAGTCATCAACCGCCGAGTTCAGCACATCGTCGTCGCCCGAACAGCTTAATAAACCTGTTAACAGTAAAATAGGAAAGAGTTTTCTAATCATATTCTTGTTGTTTTCGGCTTCAAATGAAGAAAAGAATGATGAATGCCGGAAAAATTATATACCAACCGGCGCAGCGGATAGATGATCCCTGCAATTCTCCTACTATTAACGCTTTTTAACTTTCTGAAACGCTTTTCTTTAGTGCAATCCGGAGTTAAAAGAGACAAAACGCGGGTTCATCGATACTTTTTACGGCTTTGTATAAATTCCTTTTTTGGGATGATTCTGACACATAGGTTTGTGAGCAGAAAATCATTCAAAAAATATTAAAACACTGGTCATGAAAGGAAATCAATTGAATTTTTTGTTACTACTTTTTATTCTTTCATTTTGGGTCGTTTCGTGCAACAATAGCGACGATGAAGAATTGGAAGGAAACTGGTCGGAAGAGTCAGATTTTGACGGCGTTCCGAGAGGAGATGCAGTTTCATTCGTTATTGGAAACTACGGATACGTTGGTACTGGATACGATGGGGACGACAGGCTCAACGACTTCTGGCAGTATGACCCAACCACCAACAACTGGCTTAAAATGGCCGACTTTCCGGGTGCTGCCCGAAACGGCGCTGTTGCTTTCAGCATAAACGGGAAAGGATACATAGGTACCGGCTACGATGGCAACGACGAGCTGAGCGATTTCTACCAATATACACCGGAAACAGACAGCTGGACAAAGATTGCCGACTTTCCGGGTTCGGCCCGTTACGGCGCCGTAGCTTTTGCAGTTGGCGGGAAAGGCTATGTGGGAACAGGCTACGACGGCAACTACCTGAAAGATTTTTATGCCTACACTCCCGAAACCGACAGCTGGGAACAGGTATATAGCATAGGCGGCTCCAAACGGCGCGATGCTACGGCCTTTGTTATCAACGATAAAGCTTACGTGGTGTCGGGGCTCGATAATGGCTCTTATTTAACCGACCTGTGGACCTATGATCAGTCGTCAGGATTATGGAGCGAACTGCGCGAGATTACCGACGATAACGACGATGAAGACTACGACAACGACTACACCGGAATTGCCCGTATAAACGCTGTTGCACTGACCATCGGAGGTAAAGCTTACCTGGTGGGGGGTACCTCAGGGAGTATTCTGGAAACCACCTGGGAGTACAATCCGCAAACCGATCTTTGGGCAGAACGTACCTCTTTTGAAGGAGTTTCGCGTACCGAGGCGGTTGGCCTTTCCATTGGCCTGTCAGGATATGTAGCTACCGGCAGAAGTTCGAGTTATTATTTTGACGACATATGGAGTTTCGACCCTTCCGCAGAATACGACGAAGACAATTAGAAATATGTAAATAAATTTTTCTCTACTGGTTAATCAATTATTTATCTAATCACCCGGAACGGACAAAGAGAGGTACAAAAGCTGAATGAACTTAAAGACGATTGTTCTGCTAATCAGGTAATTTTTCTACTCAATTCAAAAGTTTTTTGATCTCTCCCGTTTCGGGTTGGTTTTTCCGGAAAATCCCCAAATTTTTTACAATCTTCTTTTCGCCCAAACATTCTTCGCCTTTCTTCTCTGTAAATCTTTCTCTTTTTCAAGTCCAAAAGTTGCTATCTTGCACATGAAAAATCATTCAAAAAAGAATTGTGCAAGGTTCAACAAAATGAAGATCCTGATTATTGAAGATGAAAAAGCGCTTTCCGAAGCCGTGGTAAATTACCTGACTGCCGAAGACTACCTGTGCGAAGCGGCTTACGACTACGAAACGGCAGTTGAAAAAACCGAGCTTTACGATTACGACTGTATCCTGGTGGATATCAACCTTCCGGGAGGAAGCGGCCTCGACATTATCCGCCTCGTAAAGAAAC
Organism: Draconibacterium sp.; assembly: GCA_047975435.1. GTDB lineage: Bacteria > Bacteroidota > Bacteroidia > Bacteroidales > Prolixibacteraceae > Draconibacterium. The sequence continues at coordinate 6,308 of JBKEDN010000283.1, forward strand.
GCAAAAAGAGCATGGGCATCATCATTATATCGGCCCGCAACTCGCTTGATGATAAAATTGAAGGCCTCGACATTGGTGCCGACCATTACCTCACCAAGCCTTTTCATTTGGCTGAACTGAATGCACAACTAAAATCGGTTCACCGCCGGATCAACTTCGACGGGAACAACCAGATCATTATCAACGAAATAAAAATTCTGCCCGATGCGCACCAGGTTTTTGTACACGACAACCTGCTGAAACTAACCAAAAAAGAATACGAATTGATGCAGTTTTTTGCCGCCAATAAAAACAAGGTTATCACCAAAACCGGGCTGGCAGAACACCTTTGGGGAGATTACATGGAAGTAGCCGACTCTTACGATTTCATTTACGGCCACATTAAAAACCTGCGTAAAAAACTACTGGCCAACGGATGCCAGGATTACATACAAACCATTTACGGCGTTGGTTATAAATTCGATACCAGCATTGGAAACTGAAAAATGCACAACTTAAACAACAGAACGGATTTGCCATGAAGCTCCTCACCAGAACAAGCCTGAATTTCCTCTCCATTTCGCTCTTTATTTTCCTGCTGGGGCTTATGGTTTTTTATTTTTTGCTTCGAAAACAGGTGGATGCCAACATCAATGCCGAACTCATAAAAAAAGAAAACGCAATCCGTTCCGAGCTAAATACCGCCCACGGTACGGAAAAGACACCGCAAAGTCCGGCTGACAAAGTTGTTATTGTTCCGGCACCAACAGGAAATGAAATTACCCACATGTTCAAAGACACCGTTCTTTTTGATGCACAGGCACAACATTACATTCCTCATCGCCAGCTCGAATTCCCCACCGAAATCAACGGGCAAAAATACCGGGTGAAGATTTACAAATCGCTGGCCGAAACCGACTCGTTGATTATACGCATCCTGTTGCTGCTAACGGTTGTAGTTGTAATGTTAATCGCAGCCTTGCTTGTACTAAACCTGCACACGTCGCAAAAAGCCTGGCGCGTTTTTTACGACACCCTCGAAAAAGTAAGTCATTACGACCTGAACTCACAGCAGGAATTTTCACCACAGGCATCTGATATCAAAGAATTCAGCGACCTAAACCTCGTTCTGACATCGATGACTGACAGGATCAAAAACGACTATTACAACCTGAAAGAATACACCGAAAATGCATCTCACGAAATACAAACACCGCTGGCGGTCATTACGTCAAAACTGGAGTTATTGCTGCAGTCCGATAAGCTCCCCGAAAAGGAACTAAAAACCATCACCGATGCGCTGGAAGCCAGTTCAAAACTGTCGCGGCTCAACAAAACGCTTTTATTGCTCGCAAAAATTGAAAACCGGCAGTTCCCCGAAACCAAAGAAGTGGATTTATTGGAATTAATTAATAATCAGCTTGAAAATTTTGAAGAACTGATCGAAAATAAGCAGATTCAGGTAAAATTACCGGAAACTTCGCGCCCGGTAAAAATGAACCCTTTTCTGGCTGATATTATGATCGCCAACCTCATTAAAAACGGGTTGCGCCACAATGTAAAAGGCGGAAAACTGGAGTTTGACATCAGTGAAGAAAGACTGATCGTTTCAAACAGCGGCGAAAAAATACAGGGTGACGAAGAACAACTCTTCACCCGTTTTTACAAAGCCTCTTCTTCGGATAAATCAACGGGGCTCGGACTGGCCATTGTACAGAAAATCTGTGAAGTTTCCGGGTTCCGGGTTCAATATGCTTACCGCGAAAACCTGCATCAATTCAGTATTTTTTTCGGGTAGTTTGCAGGTCAATCGAATTTTTAATCGCTAATCCCTTCAAAAAATTTGCACCCGATGCATATCTGATGTAATTTTACATCAAACTTTAAAATAATGGCACGGCAAAGTATATCATTTACAAAAGCTAATGATGAATGGTTGAAAACCCAGGTTGACAATAATGAGTATTCCAGTAAAAGTGAGCTTGTAAACGATTTAATAAGACAAGCCAGAAAGCAACAGGTCCAAATTGACTGGATTCGTGCCAAACTGGAAAAAGCTGAAAAGGATGGGTTCACAAACGATACGAAAGAGCAGATTTTGGCCCAATCTAAATCATTGATTAATGGCTAAATATCGTTTAAGCAATGAAGCGAAAAACGACTTGATCAGAATTCATCAGTATGGAGTTGAAATATTTGGGATGAAACAAGCCGACAAATATTTCGATTCTTTCTTCGAATATTTCGACATTATAGCTCAACGCCCTTTTTCATTTCAATCGGTTGATTTCATAAAAAAAGGATACAGACGTTGTGTTTGCGGAGTTGACAGTATTTATTTCAGGATAAACGATAATGTGGTTGAAATAATGGCTATTGTTGGAAGACAGGACTTAAAAAACATATTGTAAGATTGCATCGCCGTCCTTGCAATACTAAAACCAATATTTTTTCAAGACAACTTAAAAATAACCCGAATTCACAATTTAAATTTAGATTAAACAACTCCTCGAAACAGGAAATCATTTCAATTTCCCCTCTCAACCAACACAATTACAAATAACTCTAAAACAGCATATTACGCACCTTTTTATAAATATTGATCGCATGACATATATCAACGATTTTATTGCTTCTTTTCGATGAGTTCGGTATTATGTTCCGGAGTCCGCCAAATCCGGATTTTTGCACAGATTTTCTACAGATTGTTTTCATATACTTGAACTGCAAATCAGAAAGATTCACAGCGAATGATCGGATTATTAGGATTAAACCATAAAACAGCGCCCATTGAAATCCGGGGCAGATTTGTTTTTTGCGAAGAGGATGTCAGGCGTTTTATTCCGGGGCTGAGTGAAATGGGACTGGCCGGCGCCATTGTTTTATCCACCTGTAACCGGACGGAGATTTACTTCGATTATTCGGGTTCAAACATTGAATCGTTCAGCGATTATATGCTTTCAACACTGATTAACTGGAGGAAAGCTGACACACAGGTAAAACAGCATTTTTATACTTATTACGGGGAAGACGTTTCACGTCACCTGTTCAAAGTAGCCGCCGGACTCGATTCCATGGCTTTGGGAGAATACCAGATTGTTGGTCAGTTGAAAGAAGCGTTTGCCATCAGCGAACGGCAAAACATCAACAGCTCGGTGCTGATACGTTTGTTCAACAAAGCGTTTGAAGCCGGAAAATCGGTACGCACCAACACCGAACTGAGCAAGGGAGCCGTTTCGATAAGTTATGCCGCGGTGGAACTGGCATCACAAAAATTGCGCAACCTTACTTCGCACCCGGCCCTTTTGATCGGCGCCGGACAAACAGGCGAACTTACCATGCAGAACATGGTAAAAAAAGGCTGCACCAAATTCACGGTCGTTAACCGCACCTTTGAAAAAGCAGCAGAATTAGCTGAACGCTATAATGGGGAGGCCCGCACCCTGGAAGAATTAGACGATTTATTGCTTAACCACGATATTGTGATCGCCAGCACGGCCTCCAAAAAGGCGCTGATCACCAAAGAAAAAATGATGCAGATTATGCCGCTGCGCCACTACAAGCCGATGTTCTTTATCGATCTTTCTGTACCGGCAAATGTGGAAGTGACTGTAGGCGAAATTGACAACACCTTTGTTTACAACGTGGATGATTTAACCGCTGTGGTGGATGAAACCTTCGAAAAACGCAAAGGCGAGATTGAAAAAGCCGAAGAGATCATCGAAAATTTTGTGGCTGAATTTGCCGACTGGCAACACATCCGCGAGCTGACGGCTACTTTCCAAAGCATCAGCGAAAATTTCCAGAAAATCAACCAGCAGGAATTGGAAGGTTTTATGAAAAAGCAGGTGAAAAACAACGGAGAAGATGCAGAAATGTACGCCGAGCACATCACCAACAAATTCATCCGCCTGATGATCCGCAACGTTAAATCGGTAACCGACAATGGCCGCAAAAAAGAGTACATTGATTTGGTGAACGACCTGTTCAACATCGCTCAATGAGGAAACACATTCGAATCGGAACCCGCGGAAGTCAGTTGGCCTTGTACCAGGCTTACCGTGTAAAAGATGCTTTGGAGGCAAAATACCCGGAGCTCACTTTTGAGATCGTGGTAATTAAAACCAAAGGCGATAAAATACTGGACGTGCCGCTCTCCAAAATCGGCGACAAGGGACTCTTTACCAAGGAACTGGAAATTGCGATGTTCAACGACGAGATCGACATGGCGGTTCACAGTTTAAAAGACCTCCCCACCGTTTTCCCCAAAGGCACCAAACTGGGCGCAGTGCTGGAACGTGCCAGCGCTTTCGACGCCCTGGTTACCAAAGATCAGCGAACATTCGAAGAACTTACATCAGAAGATATTATTGCAACATCGAGCCTGAGAAGAAAGGCGCAGTTGCTCAAACTCAATCCGAACCTCACCATTGTTGAAATCCGGGGAAACGTAAATACACGCATCCGAAAAATGGAAGAGGGTTATTGCAGTGCCATGATTATGGCGGCTGCCGGTTTGCAACGCTTGGGTATGGACGGGTACATTTCAGAAGTGCTTCCGCCCGATAAAATGATTCCGGCCTGTGCACAGGGAGCCATCGCCATTGAAATATTGGAAAAAGATCACGAAATTGAGAATTTACTGGATGGTATTAATCACCCGGAAACGATGATCACCTCCGGAGCCGAACGTACTTTTTTGCGCACCTTGGAAGGCGGTTGCCAGATTCCGGTGGGGAGTCATTCTGAAATTAAAGGTGAAACTTTTACCATCACCGGCTTTATTTCCAACCTCGACGGAAGCGTGTTTATCAAAGATTCGGCTTCCGGCTCCGTTGAAGAAGCCAATACGATCGCTAACGGTCTGGCGGAAAAACTGCTGAACGATGGGGGCAAAACAGTGCTTGACACCATAAAAGCCAACATTGCACCGCAAACCGGCGAACTTCCGCTCAAAGGAAAAACGATTATTTCAACCCGCCCCGTTGAAGTGGGCGACGAGCTTTCGCAGTTGCTCAAAGCCAAAGGCGCCAATGTGATTGAGGCTCCGATGATCCGGATTGAAACAGCCTTACTTTCCCATTCAGAAAAAACGGTTTTAAAAGACCTACAGAAATTTAACTGGGTATTTTTCACCAGCAAAAATGGCGTTATCCACTTTTTCAAACAGTTGATTGAAACCAACGGAAACACCACTTTGCCCGAAACGTTAAAGATTGCAGTGATCGGCGAAAAAACGGCAGCCGAACTCGACTATTACGGTTACAGTCCGCAATTTATTTCACCCGAAGCCACGGCAGAAGAATTTGTAGCCGCTTTCAAAAAAGAATATCAACCCGAAGGTCTGTACCTATTACTGGCGCTGGGAAACATTGCCGGGACAAAGCTCGAAGCACAGCTTTCAGAAAAAAATAAAATTACAAGGCTGAATGTATATAACACCTTGCCGCCGGTTACACCGGGTGAAAATGTGCAGCGTCTCATTCAGAACAATCAATACAATTGCATTCTTTTTACCAGTCCGTCAACAGTTCAGAATTTTTATGCTTTGATGGAAAAAGACCTGTCCACGCCACCTACTATCGGGAGCATCGGGCCGGTGACCTCCAAAGCAGTGCAGGAACTGGGCTGGGAAACCGCATTCGAAGCAGCGCCTTACAATTCGGAAGGCCTTGTTTCGTCCATTATTCAGTATTTTAGCAAGTAATCAAACATCAAAACAGATACGTTATGGCATTTCCACAAACAAGATTAAGAAGACTTAGATACAATTCAGTATTGAGAGACATGGTTACCGAAACCAAACTTTCGGTGGACGACTTAATTATGCCGCTTTTTGTATGCGCCGGAACCAATGTGAAGAACCCGATTTCGTCGATGCCGGGGAACTACCAGTTATCGGTGGAACTCCTGGTGGAGGAATGTAAAAAAGTAGTGGCCGCCGGTGTTCGTGCGGTGTTGCTTTTTGGAATTCCAGCTGAAAAAGACGAAGACGGAACGGTTGCCTGTCAGCACAACGGAATTGTGCAAACCGCTATCCGCGCCATCAAAAAGGAATTGCCCGACCTGTATATTGTGGCCGATGTTTGCAACTGCGAATACACCACGCATGGTCATTGCGGAACAATTATAGACGGCGACGTGGATAACGACAGCACGCTGGTAATGCTGGCCAAACAATCGGTTTCGCTGGCCGAAGCCGGAGCCGATATGATTGCACCGAGCGATATGATGGACGGCCGCGTGGGAAGTATCCGCAAAGCGCTGGATGAAGCCCATTTTGAGAAAATACCGATCATGTCGTATGCAGCAAAATACGCTTCCGGTTTTTACGGACCGTTCCGCGAAGCTGCCGAAAGCGCTCCGAAATTCGGAAACCGCGCTACTTACCAGATGAACCCGGCCAACTCAAACGAAGCCATGCGCGAAGTGGCGGCGGATATCGAAGAGGGCGCCGACCTGGTTATGGTAAAACCTGCCCTTTCGTACTTAGACATTATCTACCGTGTGAAAACCGAATTCAACATGCCGGTAGCGGCTTACAATGTGAGCGGAGAATTTTCGATGGTAAAAGCCGCCGGAGCAAACGACTGGATCGACGAAGCCCGAGTGATGATGGAAATTCTGACTTCGATCAAACGTGCCGGAGCCGACATCATTATCACCTACCATGCGGTGGATGCAGCCAATATTATTAATGCGATGAAATAAGAGCGAATAAAAGTTCTACTGAATGGATGGATGGATGGAAAATACATCGATTTTTCCAACCGGAAGTGTGGATATATCGGAGTTAGTCATAATTTTAAATTGACTGCCATTGAATGATAAAATTGAAATAAATGCAGAATTTTGGGCATCACTTAAATCGCAATTTTGCGACCAGTTGATGCTTAATATTCTGTTTAATGACAAATTAAATAAGCAAGCCGATACTTCTGATTTAATTTATCATTACACTTCATTAGAAAGTGCAATATCAATAATCGAAACACAATCTTTTTTTTGCTCACACATTAACTTTCTAAATGATAAGAAAGAGTATAAATACGGAGTAGAGTTACTTTCCGATATATTTTCACGTTTAGAAAATGAAAATTTTGAAACGGAGATAATAAAAATTGCAAAAGAAAATATTTCTAAAATACATAGTTCTGAAAGATTTACAACTTGTTTTTCAAAAGAGGGTGATTTATTAGGACAATGGCGAGCTTATGCAAACAATGGAAAAGGACTATCAATTGGATTTGATTTATTCAAATTTGAAAAATCTATTCAACAAAAAATTTATGGTAAACATGTTGACTATGACAGAGAATCACAAGAAGAAACTCTCAAAGAGCTAATTAAACAAGTAATAAAATTTTATAATAAATTTAAAGAGAAAGTTAATTGGAAAGAGCATAGTTATGAATGGTTGGTAGCTTCTGTGATTTTTGAATATTTGGATGGAATTATTGCTCCCTACAAAGATAATTGCTTTAAAGACGAGAAGGAATATCGATTTGAATATGTGATTGATGGAAAAATAAATAAAAAGGGAAAAGAAGAATGGAGGTTTCGGGCATCTGACAATTTAATTGTTCCTTATATTCTACTTGAGACAAAATACCAACACTTAAAAAAGAGATATAAAGACAATCCCGAAGAATTGAAGATTAGTGAATCTCTCTGTTTGTTAAAACGTCTTCCAATTAAGGAGATTATCGTTGGTCCTTCGTTAGATTATGAATCAATTAAGCAAGCTTTGACAGAGTTACTAATAAAACACAATTACGTTGAAATACCAATTATTAAATCTAAAATACCATATAGAATCTAAAAAATTTAGGCAGTCATATTGCAGGGCGGGGTTCGGTGGTTCGCCAACTGCACCCCGAGGCTTCGGAGCTCGTTTCGCAGTTCCGTGTCCTACGGACAGGAACGCTCTCTCCCGAGTACTCGGGACCCGGCAACATGTACCAACCGTTGTGCTTAATGACAAAGGAGCAATTTAGGTAATGTATGTGGTTTGGATTATTCAGATTTTCGTATTTTTGAATTTATGGGAAATGAAAATTTCAACAAGGATAAACTAATTGAATACTGGATTACCGGCTCTGATGATGATTATGAAACCATGATTGCAATGTTTGATTCAGAAAAATATAATTGGTCTTTATTTATCGGGCATTTAATGCTTGAAAAATTATTAAAAGCTTATTATGTCAAAGTAAAATCTGACTATCCGCCTTTTATTCACAATCTTTTGAGACTTGCAGAAAAAGCTGAATTGAATTTAACGGATGATGTAAAAAAGCAACTTGTAACTATTACGGCGTTTAACATCAATGCCAGATACGATGATTATAAAATGGGATTTAAGAAACTATGTACGACTGAATTTACCACCGAGTGGATAGACACACTAAAAAAGTTAAGAACATGGATAAAAACATTGATATAACAATCGCAAAATATCTGAATTTAATTCGGGAAAAATTCACTGATATTGAGAGGGTATATTTATTTGGCTCATATGCTAAAGGAAAATCTACAGACGATAGCGACATTGATGTAGCATTGATTTTTACAAATCTGGACGATTCTAAACGATTCGATATTCAGGTACAACTTATGATGATTGCAGCGCAGGTTGATTCAAGAATTGAGCCACATCCAATCTCTCACGATGATTTTGATTCAGAAAATCCATTTGCAGTTGAGATAAAAAGAACTGGAATTGAAGTTGCTGCGTAAGAGCCACATAAGCGCGATACATAGTATAATTCATAGGGGGGTCAATGTTTTGGGCTTAGCGCTGTCCTATCTTATCCTGTACCAGACAGGAAATCAGATCAAATTTTGATGGTTACAACCGGAATTTATCAGAAATTAATGTATTACCGGATACAACAAACATTTAAAAACAACAGAACATGTCCTTTACAAAAAGTATAGAAGCCTTTGAAAAAGCACAGCAGGTAATCCCGGGCGGGGTAAACTCGCCGGTTCGCGCTTTCAAAAGTGTAAAGCTGAACCCTGTATTTATTGAAAAAGCCAAAGGCGCTGAAATTTTTGACATCGACGGAAACCGCTACATCGATTTTGTAGCCTCGTGGGGGCCGCTGATTTTTGGCCACGCGCACGAGCGCATTCTGTCCGCCATTAACGAAGCTGCACAAAAGGGGACCAGCTACGGCGCTCCCACGCTGTATGAAACTCAAATGGCCGAACTGATCGTGACAATGTTCCCGACAGTGGAAAAGGTGCGAATGGTGAACTCGGGTACCGAAGCCACCATGAGCGCGATTCGCCTGGCCCGCGGTTACACGAAACGCGAAAAGATCGTCAAATTTATCGGCAACTACCACGGCCACGGCGACAGCTTTCTGATCAAAGCCGGATCGGGTGCCATTACGTTGGGTATCCCCGACAGTCCGGGTGTGACCAGGGGAAACGCACAGGATACTTTGCTGGCAGAATACAACAACCTTGATTCAGTGCAAAAGCTGTTTGACGAGGAAAAAGGACAGATTGCGGCGGTGATCGTTGAACCGGTTGCCGGAAATATGGGTGTGGTACCTCCCAATCCGGGCTTCCTCGAAGGTCTTCGTGAAATTTGTACCGCCAACGGCGCGCTGCTGATCTTTGACGAAGTGATCACCGGGTTTCGTTTGGCCAAAGGCGGTGCACAGGAATACTACAACGTTTCGCCCGATCTCACTACGCTGGGAAAAATCATCGGTGGCGGACTTCCGGTGGGCGCTTACGGCGGTAAAAAAGAAATTATGTACATGCTGGCACCGGTTGGCCCGGTCTATCAGGCCGGTACCTTATCCGGAAATCCGCTGGCAATGGCAGCAGGGATCACCATGCTGACGATGATCAACGAAACAGCCGATTTTTACAGCGAACTGGAACGCAAAGCAGCCAAACTCGAAAAAGGCATCCGCCAGAACCTCGAAGAAACAGATACCCCAGCAGTGCTGAACCGCGTGGGATCGATGATGACCCTGTTCTTCACCGAAGAAAAGCAGGTGACTTCGTTCGACGAAGCCATGACTTGTGATACAGAAAAATATGCCGAATACTTCCGTCTTTCGCTTGAAAGCGGTATTTACCTGGCACCTTCGCAGTTCGAGTGTTTGTTTGTTTCGTACGCACACACCGACCAAGACATTGATTGTATAATTGAAGCCAACAAAAAAGCGTTGCAAAACCTGAAGAAATAGACATGAGCAATATTTTCGAAAAAACGTTACGGGGAGAAAAAACAGAAAGGCCACCGGTGTGGTTTATGCGGCAGGCGGGAAGAGTGCTTCCCTCGTACCTCGAAATGCGGAAAGAACACAGTTTTCACGAACTGATGCGTTCGCCCGATCTGGCAGCAAAAGTTACCCTGCTCCCGGTCCATGACCTGGGTGTGGATGCCGCCATTTTGTTTTCCGACATCCTTGTGATTCCGGAAGCGCTGGGAATGAACCTCGCCTTTACCGATTCGGGACCGCGTTTTGAAAAGGCGCTGAAAGACGTCGCCGATCCGCTGTCGTTTTTAAAGGCCGACGCTCAAAAACTGGAGTATATATATAACGTAATTGATAGGATTGGAGAACGCAGGCCGGTCGATGTTCCATTGATCGGTTTCTGCGGAGCTCCGTTTACCACGCTCTGTTACATGGTGCAGGGGCTGGGTACCAACCATACCTTCCCCGATGCAGTGGCTTTGCTGTACCAAAACAAAAGCCTCGCCAACGAGCTGCTCGAAGTGATCACCAACCTGTCGATTAAATACGCGCTAAAGCAGGTAAAACACGGAATAGCCGCTTTTCAGATATTTGAAACACACGCCGGGTTAATTCCGGTCGATTTATACATGGAACTCATCATGCCGCATGTACGCCGTATTTCGGCGGCGGTGATGGAAACCGGTACGCCCGTTATCTTTTTACCCAAAGGATTGGGTGTGGGACTGAAATACCTCGGCCCCGAAGATGCCGATTTTATCAGCATCGACTGGCAGGTTCCGCTCGATGAAGCCCGTACTATGCTGCACCCCGGACTGGGCATCCAGGGAAACCTCGACCCGCGTATTTTGCTGGCCGACCAGGTGACAATCGGGCAAAAACTCGAAACCTACCTCGAATTTGGCGCCGCCAACGACAAATGGATATTTAACGTAGGCCACGGTTTTATTCCGGGTATTCCGGTTGAAAATGCCAAGTTTGTGGTCGATTGGATCAAACAGGCCAACTGGGGAAGGTAGGGACAGTTAGCAGTCGCAGTATTCAGTATCAGTCACAGTTCTCAGTGTCCAGTATTCAGGTTCTGAAAACAGACAGCGGATTGTGAAGATGATTAGAATATTTAAAATAAACCAGAACCGATACTAATAATGATAAACGAAACCTTTCAGCTTACTGCAATTCTGATGATACCACCAGTGAAAATTGCGCACTACTGTGTGAGCATTTGTTTTATGATTTTTGCCGTTTTGCTGATCTACCGCTCGGTAAGCGGAATCCGGCAAAAACGCGAATTTTCGAAGTTCGACAAATTCCTGTCGTACGCGTTTATCATCAACCTTTACCTGCAACTTATTTTTGGGATTATCCTGTTTACCAACCTGGGCACCGACACCGGGCTGAATTACATGGGCATTGAAGAAGGAGCGGAAAAAGTATCGAAACGGCTGTGGCCAGTGGAGCACATTGTGCTGATGCTTTTTGCACTGTTTATTGCCAACTTAGGGCTGATTTCCTCACTCAAAACCCAGGATAGCAAAGACCGTTACCGCAAAGTGCTCATCTACTACCTGCTTTCCATTTTTCTGATCGCCTTTTCGCTGATTTCAATATACGTTTGAGGCCGGATATTCGATACCAGATATAACTCACCATTGTTTGCTATTCCTGTTTTTGGACTTTTCATTTGTGATTTGTTCAATTCTCCCTAGTGTCATTAATATTCAATATGATATTCTATAATCCTCATTTAAACAACTTAGATAAAGAAGAAAGGTTATTTTATTTAAACCGAGTCAATTGATAAATTTTAATTACTGCTTATCCCTTTTAGTCAAGTAAAGATTTATCTTTGATACATGAACGAGATTGAGAAATATCCAAGAGATTTTCAGGAGTTTATCACGCAGTTCAAATGCGAGGCTGACTGTTGGG
>JBKEDN010000284.1:0-25669 GCA_047975435.1 Draconibacterium sp.
CCCAACAGTCAGCCTCGCATTTGAACTGCGTGATAAACTCCTGAAAATCTCTTGGATATTTCTCAATCTCGTTCATGTATCAAAGATAAATCTTTACTTGACTAAAAGGGATAAGCAGTAACATTAAATAAGGGGATATGTTTAGATATTCGGTATTATACTCTAAACTTCATAAAATCTTCATACCAAAATTTTTCCTTTCGGGGAAAAATAGTTCATCTTCGCACAAAATTTAAAAAAAGCATGGCTACCGAAATAACAATTGTCCGGCACGGAGAAACCAACTGGAATGTACAACAACGTATTCAGGGGCAGCGCAACAGTCCGCTGAGCGAAAATGGAATTTTGCAAGCCGAGCTGGCGGCAAATGCATTGGCTAAACGCGAATTCGATATCCTGATTAGCAGTGATCTGGAGCGGGCTGTGGAAACCGCAAAAATCATCAACACACAACTGGCCTTGCCTTGTAAATACAATGCGGCACTGCGCGAACGTTCGTTTGGAATTGTGGAAGGAATGAACTTTGCCGAAATGAAACAACAATACCCCGATCAGTACCAAAGCTATAAATCACGCGATCCGAAGTTCGCATTTTCTGGTGGCGAGAGCTTAGAACAGCTTTTTGCCCGTGTTACAACCGAAATAGAAAACATTGCCGGTGAATACGCCGATCAAAAAGTACTGCTTGTTTCACACGGCCTGGTGCTTGAAATGATGATGTATAAAACCTTTAACATCAGCCTGGAGCAGCCGCGTGTTTTTTCAATAAATAATTCCTCCATCAGTTCGTTTTACATCAACCGGGAAAATTGGTTCTTAAAAGAATGGGGCGTAATCGAACACCTGGTTTCGTTGAATGTATTGAATGAGCTGTAATCACTAAACCAGAGCTTTTTTTCTCGCATCCGGCACTAAACCATTATCCTCCATTACAAAGGCGACGGTTTCTCGTTGTCATCCACAACTATAAGCGGTAACGACCATTTGTAATAAACCGCCAGAACGCGAAGAACAATGATCATCAGAATTGGAATAAGCTGAACCAGGATAAAATCGAAACCCAGTTTTCGAAGCAATAAGTAACAAATACCACCGAGCACGGTTACCGTTGCATAAATTTCTTTTCGGAAAATAACAGGAACTTCGTTGGCAAAAATATCGCGGATAACGCCACCAAACGAACCTGTAATGGTCCCCAAAATAATGCAACTGATAAATCCGAAGCCATGTTGCAGTGCAATTTCCACACCGGCAATGGTAAACAGTCCGAGGCCGGCACTGTCGAACAGCATAATTGTTTTTCGCAGGTAAGCCAGTTTTTTCCGAAAAAGAATGGCAAAAATAGTTCCGACAACAATTACATACAGGTATTCGGGTTCCACCAGCCAAAATGCAGTGCGTTTATCAATCAGCATATCGCGAATGGTTCCGCCGCCCACCGAAGTCACAAAAGCCAGTATCAGGATTCCAAACGGATCCAGTTTCTTTTTCATAGCAGTTAATGCCCCTGAAATGGCAAATGCAAAGGTTCCGGTAATGTTTATATACTGAAGCAGCGTTTCCATATCTTCGTCAAAGCTTAAAATCAAAGTAAAGCAAGTCGCAAAAATAATGTTTATCTAAACACGATTCAACAGGCTTACCGCAGAATTCTGTTGTAACAGCAATTGTTTACTTGAGGCGATTACGGTCAGCATCGCACCTATTTCAGATGGTTTACCGATATACCTTTGAATACTCCGGATTCTGCTTATTTACACCGGCCTGGTATAACAGTATGATATGCAGGGCCGTACTTTTGCAAAATTTCAGCACCTGAAAAAGCATTGACCACAAAACGCATATGGTGAACCTCCGCTTATTTTTTCTTATCGGCATACTGAAAAACATTAAACGGCAAGGAAGTTCCGGTAAGATGTAGCACTACAACGCCATGAGGAGGTACCTCGCGCGTGATTACAGCATCCGTACTTGCCGGAAATTCTTCTTTGGTCCAGAGATCCCTGGCGGTATAACCTTTTTCAGCATCCAAACCGATGGCTTTTGTATTAAAACTGTAGGTTTGTGGGCTTGTAGTACGGTTTAGCATAGCCAGTGCAATTTCGCCACTCATACTTGAGATCAGTGGGCGTGCCCACACTTCCAGACTGTCGTTGTCAACCACCCGGCGTGCCTGGTAAACATAGGGCGCCTGGTTAATAGCAATCAGTTCTTTGTTCGTAATTATTTTAAGGGTTTGCTCGCTTATTTGTGTAAGGTCGTTGCCCAAAATCAGCGGAGAGTGCATCAGACACCACATTGAAAAATGCGCTTTGTCTTCTTCTTCAGTCATTCCCCGGCCCAGCTGTAATATGTCCATGTCGTTGTAATGTCCGCGCGAACAGTGTTTCCACAGGTCGGCATTGGCATCGATGGTACGCAGGATGGAATTAAAACTGGCGTATAGGTCAGCCGAGATACGCCACGAGTGGGCGAGGTTGGTTACCCATTCGCCTGGAAACTGCCAGCGGCAAACGTTATATACCACACCGGGTTTTATTTGTTGTGCCAGTTGGCCAATCCGTGTGTAACGCGACTCCTCATCCAGTTTCAACCACTGGCCTCCACACCAATCTACTTTTAAAAAGTCGTAATCCCAGTCTTTCAAAAAGGTGGTTAAATCCTGCTCTTCGTGGCCGTATAAACCCATACCGGCGCCAATGGTGTCTTTGTCCCAGTACGAGGCACAGGTGTTGATTCCCGCATCGGAATAAATCCCTGCTTTCAAGCATTTGGAGTGGATATAGTCGGCCAGGTTTTTCATCCCCGAAGGAAAACGTTCGGGATGACTGATGATGTTCCCGTTTTTATCACGGCCGCCAAAAAAGCCGTCATCCATGTTGATATACTCATATCCGTATTGTGTAAGGCCCAGATCAACCATGGCATCAACCTGCGAATGGATAATACCTTCGTTGATGTTTACCCGGTAATTGTTCCAGCTGGCCCAGCCCATAATTGGAGGCAGCAGATCGGGGGAGTTGGTAGATGCTGTGTCTGGTTTTGAATGGTTACAGGCGAACAAAAACAGGGCAATTGCCGGAATAATGAGTTTTCGGATGATCATGGTCGGATGACTTTTTTGTAGTTTATTTTTGAGTTATTGCTTGTCTTCGAGTTTGGGCATCGACTCCCACCACCGTGGCTTTCTGGGTCATTGTATTCACTATATCCGGATTTTCAGAAGCGAGGTTGTGTTCTTCTCCCGGATCGTTTACAATGTTGTAAAGTTCAGGCCGGCCTCCGTCGTAATCGCAGAGCAGCTTCCAGTCTCCTTCACGCATGGCCAGGTCGGGCAGGTTTTTAAATCCGTAAAAGTTTTTTCGGTCGGGTGGGCGGCTGTAAAAGATCGGAGCCTGTCTGGAAAGGCTTGATTCTCCCATCAAAGTTTCCAGCATGTTTTCGCCATCGCAAAGCGAACTTTTAGAATTGCCAACTCCGGTAAATGCCAGTACCGACGGGCGGATATCGATTGCCGAGAAAACCGATTTGTTGTTTCTGGTACCCTTTTTACTTTTGTTGAGAAAACCTGGTCCCCAAGCAATCATCGAAGAGCGGATACCACCTTCATACAATTGTCCTTTGAATCCTTTTAGTGTTTCCGATTTTCCGCCGCCTTTTTCCGGACCGTTGTCAGAACAGAGCAAAATCAAGGTATTATCGCGTAATTTTTCGTTACTCTGAATGTACTCAAACAATTTACCAAACTGCTTGTCCATAGCTTCAACAACCGCCAGGTATAAAGCCCTTTTCCCGGCTTCTTTTGCAAGCCCGTATTCTTCGTAGGGTGGCCAGTAGGGGCTGTGTACATCGTCGGGCCAAATGTTTACATAAAAAGGTTGTTGGGCGTTCTGGGCTTTGTCAATAAACTGAATGGCAGAGTCGATAAAGCCGGTTGTTATTTCCGAGCGCTGCATCCAAGTAAAGGATTCTCCCAGCTTTTCTGCACCTTCCCAGATACGGCCTACTTTTCCGGTTTCATCTTTGGTAAGCGGAAGTAATTTAGGGCCCATGCCTTCAAAATTGGTTAACGACTGATCGAAACCATAATCGGTAATGGCCGGGGCATTGCTTACGTCGCGTTGTCCGCCCATGTGCCATTTGCCGAAATGTCCGGTCGCATAACCTGCCTCGTGAAGGCTTCGGGCCAGCATCGGTGCTTTGGTATCAAGCCAGTTGGCCATTCCACGTTCTTTGTTGCGTTTTCGAAACTCAAGGTACGAAGTGATGTTCCAGCGTTGCGGATAAGTTCCGGTTGAAAGCGCTACCCGCGATGGTGAACAGATGGGGGAGTTTACATAAAACTGGTCGAAGCAAATGCCTTCCGAAGCCAACTTATCAATGTTGGGAGTTTGAGCTTCGGTATTTCCAAAACAGGATAGATCACTCCAGCCCATATCGTCGATCAGAATCATGATAACATTGGGCTTTTCGCTTGTTTTTTTTGTTGAGCAGCCGCTAATAAGCAGCAATACACAGGCAAGAAGCGGGTAGATTGCTTTGTTCATCTTTAGTTGGTTTTTCGATTTTACTTAGATTGACAGGCGAATATAAGGATTGTTATCCCTAATTGCCAAAGGATTCAGGATGATTTATCAGTAATCAAACCCAGAGATTACTTGTGCGTTTGTGATAATGAAAATATTCGAAAAAGACAGGGGCTTGTCTGACTTTTGCAGACAGGCAAGCCCCTGTTTAATCTCAATAATTCCCTACAGTTTTGCATTAGGGTTCCGCTTTTTCTTTATTCTTTCAGCAATTCTTTAACTGCTGCTTCAATTTGCTGGTCGCGGCCTTTGGCCATTTCTCCCGGTTCATTGGCCACACGAATATCTGGTTCCAGCTGGTGATTTTCAAGGAAAGGCTCGCCCAACGGTTTCCAGCCACCCATCGGAATTCCGAATACGAGCGAAGGATCGATCTGTGTTTCCCACCAAACAAATGTTCCGGTACCGGGAACCGGCATTCCGAGGTTTTTGCCAACGCCTTTAATTTTATAGGCTACCGGAAACAGATGAGCATCGGAATAATTGCTTTCTCCCATCACTACTATTGAAGGTTTGATCCATTTATCGCGAGGCTGCGACCCAATGTACTGGCCATGTGGAATAATGTCCATGTATTTTTTCCCGTTCAGGAAATCGGAAAGTACATCGTGCAGGTTTCCGCCACCGTTAAAACGTGTATCCACAATCAATGCATCTGCCGAAACAAAACGTCCAAGTGCTTCTTCATATACTACGCGCATACTGGCATCATCCATACTGCGAACATGCACATAGCCCAGTTTTCCGTTGGAGAGTTTTACTACTTCGTTGCGGCGGGTTTCCACCCAGCGTTGATAAAGCAGTTGATTTTCGGCACCCAGCGAAATGGGTTTCACCACTTCCTGCCAGCGTTCGCCTGATTCAGGATTGTACAAATCGAGCAGCACGTTATTGCCTTTTTTACGGTTCAGGAACCGGTAAAAGTCAACATTGGGAGAGAGAGCGTTTCCATCAATTTTTTCAAGAATATTACCGGCTTTGATTTTTAGCGATGCTTTATCGGCAGGTCCTTCTTTCAGAACTTCGGCAATTTTTAACCCGTTGCCTGTGTAGGCGTAGTCATAAAGCAAACCCAGTGAACAGGTTTCGTCGCCCTGGTTGTCGGTATGCCGGTAGCGGCCTCCCGTATGCGAAGCATTCAGTTCACCCAGCATTTCACTCAGCAGTTCGGCAAAGTCGTAATTATTATTGATTTCAGGAAGAAATTTATGGTAAACCCCGTAATAATACTGCCAGTCAACACCTTGCATGTCTTCCACATAAAATTTTTCTCTTACCTGTCGCCAACAATGGTCAAAAATATATTCACGCTCGCGATCGGTTTGCAGCAACATTTCACCCGATGTTTTTATCGGTTTGCTTTTGCCGTCACTTATATTCACTGTCATGGGTTTGCCATCAGCAAGGATAAACAGAAACTTACCATCGGCAGAGAGCTCCATTGACGCCCTGTTGGCATTTATTTTTGAGAAAAGCTTGGTTTCTTTGGTGCGCATATCCATCGAGTACAAATCCCTTTTTTCATCAAAACGGGTCAGAAAGAAAAGTTTATCCCCTTTTTTTGAAAGTACCCAATCAGAAAGAGAAGAAGTTCTTTGTGTGAGCCGAACTTTCCGGTCAGCAAAATTTTCCCATTCGAATGTAAGATCTTCTACTTTATCTTTCTTGTCTTTCTCATCGTCCTCTGTTTTTACTTTTTTCTTGTCGCTATCTGTGTTCTCATCTTCGTTTTTGTCTTTTTTATCCTTTAGTTCTTTAGCAAGTTCAGCCTCTTCTTTTGACAGATTAAATTCATCAAAAGCTTCTTGCGTGAAAAACATGGCATAAATATCTCCACTGCTCCATCTGCCTTGTTCCGAGCGGTTGGCTTCCCGGGTCGAGGCATAAATCATCATTTTTCCGTCGGTTGACCATTTGGCCCCGAAATCGTCGTACCCGTTTTGGGTTAAATTTCTTACTTCCCCGTTACCGGATGCACTTACAAGTCCCACTTCATCCTGGAAAATATTTTCTTTGGGGCCAAACCTTACCAGCAGCCATTTGCTGTCGGGTGCCCAGGCGAAATATTGATCTCCATCGGCATACGAATAGTTATTTTCTGCTGCCAAAACCGTTCTCGACTTTTTGCTTTCGAGGTTGATTACTTTCAGAGTTGTACGGTTTTCAAGGTAAGCTACTTCTTTCCCATTGGGTGAATATTCGGGTTGAAATTCTTCCGCTTTGGTATCAACCACAACATCATCTTTCAGAATGGTTGATACATAGAAATAAGGTTCTTCATCTCGCACCAGCGATTTTGTATAAACATTCCAGCTACTGTCTGTTTCAGCAGCATACATAATCGATTTTCCATCGGGGCTGAAGCTTACACTGCGTTCCTGGCGTGCGGTGTTGGTAATTCGTTTGGTGGTACCGTGTTCAATACTGCTCACATAAATTTCGCCTCTGAAAACATAGACAAATTCTTTTCCGTTGGGCGACAAACGGGCTTCGGTGAAATTGTTTACCGGGATAGGCCGGGCGAGGTCATCTCTGCCGTCGTAGGCAATCTGTATGCTTATTTTTTCCGGTTGTGCACCTTCTTTCATAGTATAAATATCGCCGTCGTATCCAAAGCAAAGTGTATTATTGACTGATTTGGTCAGGAATCGAGCCGGATTTTTTTCAAAATGCGTGATGGCTGTTTTCTGTGCCGGATTGCTTACCGAGCTTTTGTAAATATTATACGACCCGCTTTCTTCTGTAAGGTAATAAAATGCATCGTTATCAATAAATACGGGATTGCGGTCTTCTCCGGCAAATTCGGAAAGCTGTTTGTATTCTCCTGATTTCAGGTCGTACACCCAAATATCACGAGTAACTGCCGAAGTATGGTGTTTTCTCCATTTATCCTCATAACCTTTCCGGTCGTGGAAGATAAGTTTGCTGCCATCGGGGCTGTAAACTGCGGCATAGGCAGGGGAGGTGAGAATTTGGTTTACCCGTCCGGCCTTTACCGGCACACTGTACAACTCTGGCATTACACTACTCGGAAACTGTACATTTGTGGCCTTGTCCTGCCGTACGGAAGTAAAAACTACTTCTGAATCGTCGGGAGTAAAAGTACTGGGAACCTCAGCGTTGGAATGGTAAGTCAAACGTTTGGCTTCGCCGCCATCTGCCGGCATTACAAATACGTCAAAATTTCCAAAGCGGTCGGAGGCAAAAGCTATTTGCTTACCGTCGTGGCTCCAAATAGCCGAAAATTCATAACTGTCGCTCAAGGTAAGCGGAACGGCTGTTCCACCCGAAGCAGCCACCTTGTAAATGTCTCCTTTATAGTTAAAAAGAATGGTACTTCCATCGGGAGAAATGGCCGGATATCGCAGCCACGATGGGTTTTTCTGTGCAAAGGAGTTTAGTACAAGTAAAATTGTGAAAAGGAGGAGGGAAGTCTTTTTTCTCATATGTTCAATTTTATGTATTAGCAGAAAATCAAATTAATAACACGTAATATTAGAGGAGGTTGAGCCTTAAGAATTACAATTTTGGTTTTTATCTGTTAAAAGTATCTATTATTCCGAAAAAACGGAACGATAATTATACTAACGGATAAGCGTTTAAGTCCTCGTATTGTTTTTGAATGTGGATTTGGCTTTGTATTTTTAAGTTTTATCTGTTTTAGGAAGAACAAAGACAAGCGTTTATAAATGAATATTATTTTAAGTGTAGGACTTTTAATTTTCACGGGTTACATTTTGGGCGAACTGGCCGAAAAAATCCGTTTACCAAAAATATCGGGCTACATCCTTGCCGGAATCCTTTTAAATCCTGATTTATCGGGAATTATGTCGGGCGATTTTGTGGCGCACACCGATCCTTTGCTTACCATTTCACTTTCGTTTATTACATTTTCGATTGGTGGCACCTTGTCGGCCAAAAAACTAAAAGCAAGCGGACGGACCATTATTTCGCTGACATTACTGGAATCGTTGTTTGCCTTTGCGAGTGTGTTTGTGTTTTTGCTGCTCACACCCCGCTTTTTTATTCCCTTGTTCGATTCGGTGTATATCAGTATTGCGGTAAGCCTGGTGCTGGCATCGCTTGCTGCGCCTACCGACCCTTCGGCAACATTGGCCGTTATTCACGAATACAAAGCAGAAGGCGAAGTGAGTTCGGGAATGCTCGAAATTGCTGCTTTCGACGATTTGGTGGGAATTGTTATTTACACGCTGGTAACGGCTTTTGCCACGTATTTTTTAGGAAACAGCGATTTGCAATTCTCCCACGTTTTTCTGGATATGGGTAAAAACATTGGCGGTGCTTTGCTGGTGGGCGCAGTCATCGGACTATTATTTTCGTTAATTGTAAAAGTATTCACCAAACAGCCCGAAGGAACACTGATTGTACTGACTTTTGGCCTGGTGGCCCTGAGTTATGGTATTTCAGAATATTTTGGTTTTGAGTCGCTGTTATCAACCATGGCTTTGGGGGCGGTTGTCGTAAATTTTAATCCCCTGGCTGATGAAATATTCAAGCTGATTGAACGCTATACCGACGAACTTATTTTTGTGGTCTTTTTCACTTTATCTGGCCTGCATTTGCAACTCGCATCTATCTCGGGCAGTTTTATTTTGATTGTGATTTACATTATTGCCCGTGTCATAGGGAAATTTGCAGGTATTTATTCGGGCTCCCTGTTTTTTAAACTCAGCCCGAATGTAAAGAAATACACCGCCGGGGGACTGATTCCGCAAGGGGGGATCGTTATCGGGCTGGCTTTGTTGCTTACCAAAGAGCCGGCATTTAAAGATACCGGGTCGATGATTATGGGAATTGTAATCGGGGCAGCATTGATTCACGAAATTATTGGGCCGCTTGCTTCCCGCATTTCCTTGAAGAAAGCGGGGGAAATAGAGTAATACCAACTTGCCTAAACACAAAACCTCTAAAATTATTTTAGCCCATTCATTATCGAAATTGGTATAAATTAGAATGAAAGTGATTTTATAATAAAGATGGGGATTTGAGTTTATCGAATCCCCATCTTTATTTTTGTTAATTGAAATGCTTATTTTTCCTCATTCGTCATCGAATACGGATAGCTTTCCGGGCCGGTGCCACGGGTTTTATTAGGTGTGGCCGACATTGTAAAGTCGATTTCTCCTCCGTCTTCAATCGTGGCATGTTTCAAGTAGTTAAGGTTGTAGCTCTCTCCGTTTAAGCTTACCTTATTCACATAAACGTTTTCTTTTGAGTTGTTTGCGGCATTAATCACGAAGGTGTTTCCGTTTTCGAGCTGTAAGGTAATTTTATTGAATTGAGGCGATCCCAAAACATACTCGTCGGTACCCGGACAAACCGGATAAAATCCCATGGAGCTGAATACATACCAGGCAGAGGTTTGCCCGTTGTCTTCATCACCGCAATAACCATCGGGTGCATACGAATAGAGTTTATCCAGCACTTCGCGAACGTGGTATTGCGCTTTCCAGGGTTTATCTGAATAGTTGTACAGGTAAATCATGTGCTGAATGGGCTGGTTCCCGTGTGCGTAATTTCCCATTCCTGCCACCTGCATTTCACGAATCTCGTGAATGGTGCCCCCGTAATATGAATCGTCGAAAATAGGAGGGACCACAAAAACAGAGTCGAGCATGGCTACAAAACCGTCGTTGCCACCCATCAGTTCTTTTAAGCCTTCAATGTCCTGGAAAACGCTCCAGGTGTAGTGCCAGCTGTTTCCTTCGGTAAAGGCATCGCCCCATTTGTACGGGCTAAATGGCGACTGGAAGGTTCCATCTTCATTTTTGCCACGCATCAGCTTAGTTTCCGGATCAAAAACATTGCGGTAATTGCGTGCCCGTTTTTTAAATAGGTCTATTTCTTCCTGCGGACGATCCAGTTCCTGTGCCAGTTTCCAAATGCAGTAGTCGGCATAGGCATACTCCAGTGTGCGGGCCGTATTTTCGTTAATACCTACATTGTAAGGAATGTAACCCAGTTTGTTGTAATAATCGGCGCCAAAGCGACCAACTGAGGTAATATTCTCCATCCAGTTTTCGGTGTTTTTCAGAATGGCTTCGTACAGCGTTTCAATATCGTAACCGCGGATTCCTTTTAAATAACTATCAGCAACTAGCGAGGCAGAGTTCGAGCCGATCATACAACCACGGTGACCGGGGCTTGCCCATTCGGGAAGCCAGCCACTTTCTTTGTAAGTATTTGCGAGGCCTTCCATAATCTGCGCATTCAGTTGCGGGTACATCAGCGTAAAAAATGGAAAAACAGCACGGAAAGTATCCCAGAAACCGTTGTCGGTGTACATGTAACCCGGCAAAACTTCGCCGTTGTACGGGCTGTAGTGAACCACTTTATTGTCTTTGTCATATTCATAAAAGCTACGTGGGAAAAGCAACACGCGATACAACGTAGAATAAAATGTTCTTTGCTGGGCTTCGCTTCCGCCTTCCACTTTAATTTTTGAGAGTTCTTTTTCCCAAACTGCGGCGCCTTCATTTTTTACCTGATCAAAGGTTTTGTCGCCAATCTCGCGGCTCAGGTTAAGTTCTGCCTGTTCCTGAGAAATAAAGGAAGAGGCAATTCTTACATTTACCTGTTCTCCTTTTTTTGTTTTGAAACCAACAACTCCACCTACATGAAAACTTTTTGCTTCGTTGCTATCCTGTAAATCTTCGTCTTTCCAGGTTTTTATTTCTTCAAAATCTTTGTCAAAAATGGCAACAAAATAGTTTTTAAAATTATCAGGTACCCCGCCGTGGTTGTTCTGGCAGTAACCGATTATTTTCCGTTCTTCCGGAATAATTTTTACCATCGATCCGCCTTTGTAAGCATCCAGTATTACGTACGAATGGTCGTTTTCAGGAAAGGTAAAACGAAAAGAAACGGCCCGTTCGGTGGGAGTAAGCTCGGTGGTTACATCGTAATCTGCCAGGTAGGCTTTGTAATAATGAGGACGTGCCACTTCTGCTTTGTGCGAAAACCACGAAGCGCGGTCTTTTTCATTCCATTTCAGGTCGCCGGTAACAGGCATTAACGAAAAAGCTGCATAATCGTTGATCCATGGACTGGGTTGGTGGGTTTGCTTAAACCCGCGGATTTTGTAGGCATCGTATGCGTAAGTCCATCCATCGCCGTTTTTGGCGGTTTGGGGTGTCCAAAAATTCATTCCCCAGGGACGTGCAATGGCAGGGTAGGTGTTTCCGTTCGAGAGGATAAACTCAGAATCAGTTCCCATAAGCGGACTTGCCAAATCGACTAAACTACCGGTGTTATTGCTTTGGATTTGCTTGCTTATCTCTGAATTTGTGCAGCCCACAAAAAAGGCCAGCATTAAAAGGAAAAGTGCTCGTTTCATTATTATTTAATGTCAGTTTAAGTATTGAGGCAAAAATAAGCTTTATGTACATATTTCAGTAGCCTACACTGTCATAAAATACTTCATTTAACATTTTATGGGCTGTTTGCTATTTCTGTTACTTGGAATTTTCAGGGATAGAGATTATTTGACGGATATGAAGGGTGGGGATTTTTCAAATCAGAAAGAGTATTTCGGAAACCGATCATGTTCCTTAAAAAGAAATTTCCTTCCCGAAATTAATCGGGAAGGAAAAACCTTAAGTAATATATGAATTTAGTTGGTTTGAGGTCCTCTTTTAATGAGGTAATAAACCGTACTTGCCTATTCTTTCTCGAACCTGATATTCGATAAATAATATACCAATTCCTTGGAAGGATCTGGTGACGGTTCACCTCCGATGTTTAATACAACTACGCGGTTATGTCTTCCTAGCGCAGTTGACATATCTAAAGTAATATCGGTCCACTTGTGTAAATCTTCATCCGGAATATAAAAACGTGGTATGTCCCAATATTCCTGACCAAAGTCACTATTGCTGCCAAATGACCACATCCGGTTCATTATCCTTGGCCATAACCTTTTCCAAGGTTCATCAGCTCCTGATAATTCACTTAAAGTCGGTGTGTAAATTTTAAATTTCAAATATTTGTATTCAGCAACATTGAATTTATATTCTCGTGGCAATGCAATTACAAAGGAAGCACTCCTCTTTATAGGAATAAGTTTGTAAACATTCTCCAGCCCTTCACCTGCGGGAGCATCGGTTGCCGGGAAAGTATAGTCAAGTGTGAAATTGCCATCCTGAACGATTCCATTGAGATGGAATTGATCGTCAACCAAAACTGAAGATGGGGTTTCTACCAACTCAACTACTCCACTTTGCACGTACGGAGCAAGCAGGTTGTCAAGCCCCATGGAGTTTGGATAATAAATTACCTTTTCCAAAATACCGGCTTCCAAAAGATCTTTTAGTGCCTGTGTAGCACCAGAAGCAATGTCACTAACCTTTCTAATACAAGGAGTATAGGCACCACCCCCCACAACATCCTGAACTCCGTTTCTGTCGTATGCTAACTCAGTAATTGAGAATAAGTCACCTCCGGTCAAATCCAGTGTTTTCAAATTCGGAAAATAGAAAATATCCTGCAATGAGTTGGCATGAACAGGGTAAACCAATTCTTCAATATCAGACACGCCATCTGCGGTAAATGTTGTTACTCCATTTGCTTCGAGTATGCCTCTCTCTGACGGTGAAAATTCGGTAGAACTGGTTGGCATATTGATGGTTAATACATCATTGAATACTACGGTATCCAGAATCGGGTTACGATTTACAATCGGAACAATTTTGTATTGCATATCGATATTTACCGGTTTCCCTGCTTCAAGGTTTCCAACAAAAAACCTTGAATCCTGGCCTCTTACGCCACTTTGTGTACCACCATCTTTATCAGTGTAGGAAAATTGCAGTCCGTAGTAATTCATCAATACCGATGAAATGCCGTTTGGCCAGTCAACAACTGCTGCCGATGGCGAAGCCATTACCCTTGGTGGGCTAACTGCAAAGTTGGCCAAATCAGTGTTGGTAAACGGAATTAATGCAATTTCCTGTGGTACCGACTCATTTCCGTATTGGTCAACCGTTGCAATGTTAAAACGGTACAGTTTTGACTGGGTAAGGCCAGTTATATTTACCCATGATACCAATGAGTCAATAATGATCTCCTGGTCGTCGTAGGTAATTTTTGTTTTTTGTGCTTTCCCAAGCGTAATCTGGCTACTTGGTACGCGGCCTGCTTTCATCAGGTCGATTTCTACCCGTTCGTATCCGATGTAACCAATAACGGTATCGAATTTGGCAGGATAAACAACCTCTCCTTCATACTTTGCCTGCTTTTCGTACATGTCTTCACACGACCACATAAAAGCAGTTAAAACTATTAGTGATAATATTATATTTCTCATATGTTCAAATTTTTAAATCGCTGTTAAATGAACTAATTGCCACTTTTTTTACCATAGTATGTAATTTCCGACAGACAGTTTGCATTGTCAAGCGTATAGTTTCCTCCAAAGCCTTTTACTGCCTCGTAACGAACCCAACGTGTAGGTTTAGTATAATGAGGATCATCCGGGAACATGTAAGCCATATCACCTTCTTTTCCTTTCTTCACCATCTCCAATTCGCTTAATCCAACCGGAATTTCAATTTTATTTTCGGTAATAAGCTCCCATTCCTGAGTTGCATCGTCCAGGATGTAAACCCTGAATATACCTACGTTTTCACCCCGATATAGTTGTCCCCGACAGAAGTCACCGCAGAAATCCATATGACGTTGATGAGTAACAATCCGGCTGAGTTCGTAATGAGCACCCAAATCTATGATGATATTCCAGGGCATGTTTCCGTCGGCGCTGTTACCGGTACGGCCTCTACCCCCGGTGTGGATGTAGTTCAGGTTATTTCCTTCATCTAAAATCCCGTCAACAGCTAATACCAACCTACCTTCAGAGTTACTACCAAATGCCTGCGGAATACCTCCAATGGAGTCGTTTGTAAGCGGTAGGAACCAGTTTGATTTATCTAATGGGGCATCTTCCAACAAGGTGATTTCTCCCATATCAACCGGATCAGAAGTGTTTCCATAAATATCTGAAACACGGATCTCAACAGAAACAGGTTCATTCTGACCTAAATTAAGGTCTTCTACGTAACGTCGGTCGGTTTCAAGATTTGAAGAAAATACAGAAGTAAATTGCATTGACTCGCCACCTTGTGAATAACTGAAATCTACATAAACGTTGATACTTTGTTCGAGTTCGTTTTCCCAGTCGATAAAGAAAGCGCCAAAGGCGGGTTTTACATCAAGCGAATTGATAACCCGGGATATGGCAGATTCGAGCGGCCTAACACTTACAATTACAGGTTCTGATTTATTACCGGCCCTGTCAACACCATACAACTCAACTTCGTAGTTAATGGTGTCTCCAAATCCGTAAATGTCGAGTGAATCAACAAAATACGAGGCAGAGAAAGAGAAAGATTCTCCGTGTTTATTGGTATATCTTGCTTCAACACTCAGTAAGTCTTCATCACCCGGAACCGTATAATGGAACCTTGCTCCTCCGTACAGCGGGGTATAGCTGATGTTCGTTGGTTGGCTCGGGGGCGTTTTATCGTTGCTTGTTGCCAGATGTATCGTTTCCTCTTCGCAGGAGAACATCAACAGTAAGAGTGCAACTACTATTAAATTAAATGTGATTTTCATAATTAAGCATTTTTTTATTTTCGAAGAACCGGATGAAATGGCATTCCTGTCAACTGATCTTTTGATCGTGTTGTTTTCAGTATGTATATGCTAAAACTCATATTAAGGTTCCTCAATCATTTATTAAAATGAACTTTTATTACCATCCGGGATTTTGAACCAGGTTAGAATTTGTGTTCATTTCGTTCAAATCAATCGGCCACAAGCAGTCGGTAATGGTAAACCTTCTGGATTGTTTTACTTCAAGATTGAAGAAAGTTGCACCGGTAGTTCCTCTGTAATCCCATCCCCATACAGGCGAAGAGAATTCCATAACGGCTCTTTTAGTTCGCATCATATCCCAGAATCTGCTTCCTTCAAAGGCAAATTCAATTCCGCGTTCCTGAAGGATGATGTCGCGCATACCTTCTTTTGTTTTGTGTTTATTCACTGTTTTTACAATGCTGGCATCGGACCAAACAGCTTCCACATCCGGGACGCCTGCTCTTTCGCGTACCAGGTTAATAGCGTCATACACTTCCTGAGTAGGAGCATCCTGATATTCGTTCAATGCTTCGGCTTTCATCAGGTATAAATCAGCCATACGCATTAATGGATAAGGATATTTTACGGTTCTTGCCCAGTGTCCCGATTTAGATTCGGGATGGACAAACTTTTTGATACCGATACCGGTTTCAAAAAAGTCAGTGGTATGTTGTGACGAATTAAAACCGCCATCGCTACCTGCATACATTTCAGTATTAATACGAACACCGTGCGAACGCCAGTAACCACCAGTTATCGCCAGGTTGGCATAAAAGCGGGGCTCGCGGTTCAAATAGAGGTTAATAGTTTCTGCTCCCGGCTGCATAATCCCTTTTAATTCGGTATATTCAGGATCGTCGGCGCCAGGAGTGATGGTCATTTCCCATTTTTTATCCAATTCAAAGGTTTGGTCTTCTTCAATCGGTACACCATTTTTAGTATAGTACCTTTCAGCCATACGGTAGGTTGCACACAACCACTGCCATGAGTATTCCGGAGTATTGGTAATACCACCACCGTAACCGTCAGGTAGCCTCATATTGGTAGAGTGGCCAATTTCTCCCTGGTTGTAAATATCTAAATTTGAATACCCCCAGATCAATTCATTGTTCCATGGTTGGGTAATAGCCATTCTCAAATCGTAAATTCGCTGAACGTTTTCTTCGTTATCAGCATAGTCTTCGCGGTCGAAAACATAAGGCTGTGTTGTATAATGAAACAGCTGAATACCATTGGCTTCGCAGGTTGTAATGGCTTCATTAATGGCATCGATGGCATCTTTCCATTTTTCTTTGTCGTAAGTTAAGGGAAAGAAAGGCTCACCGTCTTTGTCCATAAAGTCACCAAAGTATTCCATGTTTCCATTAAAGTAAGCACTGGCTCTGAATACCAGTATTTTGGCTTTGATCGATTTGGCGATTGTTTGATCCACTTGTCCTAAATTAGTAGCTAAAACTTTTTCCTTTAAGTTAGGGATGGCTTCGTCCATTAATCCGATAATGTAATTAAAACAATCTTCCACTTTTGAACGCTCCTGGAATAATTCCTCTTTGCTAGCATCGGGCGATATCAGTTCATCAGCAATAATGATCGGGCCGTACTTTTGTACCAGTAAAAAGCTATAGTAAGCTTTCAGGAATTTTACCTGGGCTTTCCATTCTGCCTTTTCTTCTTCGGTCATATCCGGAACATTATCAATATTGGCCAGAAAAACATTGGCTTGTCTTATGCCTGCATACAAGCGTTTTCCACCGTTGGTACCTGACCAGTCACCCAGTACGGGGTTTGTAGCAGATTGTAAACCCCTTGTAATTCGGATTCCTCTGAGGTCACCGGTGTTGTTATTCAAATCCAGACGCCCGAGGTATTCGTCGCCTGCGAGCCACATGGTTTCGTGGGTCTTTTCTATTCGTGGCATATAGTTATACACTTTTGCCAGGGCATCCCATGCTTCTTCTTTCTTTTTAAACAAGTCCTCCAGTGTAATGGTGTTATCCGGCACAACATCCAGATACCCCGTACACGAAGGTACTATCGAAAGAATGTATATGATTGCTATTATTTTTGTCAGTATTTTCATGTCAAAAATTTTTAATGATTAAAATGCTAATTGAATACCGATATTAAACCTTCTGTTGGGCGGATATCCCAATCCGGCGCGTCCCATTTCCGGGTCCCATAATTTAAACGGGCTCATTACAAACAGGTTCACGGCACTACAGTAGAAACGGGTGTTGTCCAAACCAATCTTTTCGAATGTTTTGCTTTTTAGGTTGTAGCCCAGTTCTACGGTTTTCAATCTCAGGAAGGCTCCGTTTCTCAACCACCAGGTAGATGTTTGAGTATTGTTTGGTAGCGGATCAACCGACAAACGTGGCCAGAAAGCGTGTACATCAGGGTTTGTTTCCGACCAGTGGTCATCAGCAATTAATGCCAATGCATTTCTTCTGGATGCAAACGGAGCAATACCGTCGCTGCTGGTTCCCGGGTTGATAAACAAGGAAACTCTACCGTTACCCTGGAAGAAGAATGACAAGTCGAAATTTTTATAACCACCTGATAACCCAAAACCATACTGAATTTCAGGAACGGTTGGTAAACCTAAAGGAACACGGTCGTTAGAGTTTACAACTCCGTCGCCATTTACGTCTTTGTATTTAATATCACCTGCCTGGTAAGTTCCAAAGTCTTGTTTTGGAGAGTTGGCAATTTCTGCTTCATCCACAAACAAACGTTCGGCAATCAATCCCCACCACTGGTTAATGGAATGGCCTTTTTGTTTCAGGTATTCATCGGCATATTCCTTTTCATCCAGTTCAACATATTTATTGGTTGCAAAAGTAAGGTTGGCACGGCCGGTCAGCCACCAGTCTTTTGTAGAAATGTACTGGTAGTCAGCTGACGCTTCGTAACCCCACGATTCTACTTTACCAACGTTACCACTGATTGAGGCTTCCAAACCTGCTGTAGCCGGGAAGTTCTGACGTTGCAGATAAATTTTGTCCCTTACATCTTTAAACAGGTCTCCCTGAAGTTTTAATGTCTCATCAAGGAATGAAAGTTCGATACCCAGGTTCATTTTGGTTGAAACCTCCCAGGTAATGTCGGGGTTGGCATAACGATTTACCTGGTAACCACCGTATTCATTCATAAAAGTGGTTCCCCAGCGGTAACCGTTTCCTCCTTTTGAAATATCTGACAGATAGAAGAAACGATCCGAGCGTCCGGCAATGGCATCGTTACCTACCTTACCCCAGGTTGCTTTCAATTTCAGGGTGTTAACTACCTTTTTCACAGGTTCCCAGAAAGATTCATTGGAAACTAACCAACCTCCACCAAAAGAGGGGAAGAAACCGTATCTTCTGGAGCCACTAAATTTTTCTGATCCGTTGTACCCATAGGCGAATTCAAAGAAATAACGGGTGTCGTAGTCATACGTTAAACGACCTGAGTTACCCATGTTTCGTTCCGGCAGGGTTTCATAGATCGACCGGCTGTTACCACTTGTCAGCAGGTATTCTTCAAACATACCAACGGTCATTGCACCAACGCTGTGTTTCCCGAATTTTCTATCCCAGTTTAAGCGTGCTTCGTAATAATAATGCGCACTAGCATCTCTGCCCGGCTGAACATCTCCCAAATAACCTTGTCCTCCTTCAGGATTCAATGCGAATAATTTGTATTCACCGGTAATTTGGTTGTAGCTTTCCAAATCGTAGTAGAAAGGACTATAAGATCTGCGGCTTGAATATAGACTCCAGGTGTTTACCGAAGCTTTGGCCTGTAATTTTAATCCATCGGTAATAAAATCCAGATCCTGAGAAAGGGTAGCCATGGCTGTGATAGAACTTTCGTTCCTATCTTCGTAACCACGAACCATTTCAGCATATGGGTTTTGTTTTAAACTGCCGTTTACAAAGGTATTCCCAAACAGAATGTGGTCGGTGTAAATATTGGCTTCATCCGGCTCATAAACAGCCGGGAAGTCAACCGGGTTTGAATTCATTACCATGCGGAAAATATCTCCTGCTGATGAATTTGGCCCGTTGTATCTTTCAAACCGTCCCTGCAAGCGGGTGTCCAAACGTGTAGTTGGTGTGATTTTTATTACCACGTTGTTACGCAATTGTACCCGGTTGATGTCGATGTTGTTATTGAAGTTGTTTTTTTCATCTACTTTTAACAAACCGGTTTCATTTTCCATTGATCCTGCCACATAATAGGTGGCCACTTTACCACCACCCGATACGTTGAAGTTTGCTTTTTTGTTGATCGTTGATTTTTCGAAAAGTTCATCGTACCAGTCAATGTTCGGATAGATCATTGGATTGACATTATCAGCGGTTGACTGAATTTTCTGCTCATCGTAATAAGCGCCCAGAATTGGGTTACGCGAAATTCTGGCTTCGTTGTACAATCTCATGTAGTCAACACCATCCAGTAGGTCGTTCATCCTTGTAGGTGTTGCCACGTGCGATTCAAGCCTTACATTGATTTTGGCCGGCCCTTCACGACCTGATTTGGTTTCAACGATAATAATACCGTTAGCACCGCGTGCACCATAAAGTACGGTTGCCGAGGCATCTTTCAAAATTGAGAAACTCTCAATGTTATCGGGTTCCAAACGGGCCAGGTCGTCTGTTGAACCTTCAAAACCATCAATAAGGATCAAAGGATTGGTTTTGTATCCGAAGGTTGTTACACCGCGCACAAAGAACTGAGCGTTGTCGGCTCCCGGCTCACCGGTGGTTTGGTATGAAATAATCCCCGGGATTTTACCGGCTAAAGCAGTTGTCAGGTTCGATGAAGGCTGTTTTAGTTCGGCCGGGCGTACGGTTTCGATCGAAGAAATTACACTTTCTTTTCTTTGCTTACCAAAAGCAACTACCTGAACTTCTTCCAGCTGGGTTTCGTCGTCGTATAATGTAACGTTCAGGATGTTTTGGTTACCAATTACTTTGGTTTCTTTGTTTTTTCCTACAAAAGAGAACTGGAGCGTATCGCCCGGAGAAACACGGATATTGTATTCTCCGTTTGGATTGGTAACTGTACCTCTGGAAGTTCCCAGAACCATAATTGAAACACCTGGAATCGGCTGGCCATCAACACCACTTACAATCCCCGTTACTTGTTTTTGCGGATCTTGTTTAGCGGGTAAAACGGTGTCGATTTTCTTTTTCAGAATAATCTGATTGTCTTCAATTTCGGCAGAAACGGAAGCCTGATCACAGAATTCCCTTAAAATAACATCAAGCGTTTGGTTGCTTGCCTGAATCGTAATTCGCTGATTCTGCGCAAAGATTTCGTCGCGGTAAAGGAAAAAATAATCGGTCTGATCTTCGATCTGGTCGATTGATTCTTTTACTGTGGCGTTTTTCAGGTTTAGACTCAACTTCGCGGCTTCTGTGTAGGAATTGGCCCATCCTACCGAGAAAACCAAAAAGGAGAAGATTAGTGTTAGTTTCATCTTTTTGAAATTGAGAACGTTACCTTTTCTTTTGAAAAGGTATTTCTTTCTTAATTTTCTCATAAATCTGTTAGGTTAAATTTATTAATTAAACTATAATAAAGCATGGCAGTGATGATTCACAACCTGCTATCTCTCTCATCTTAATACATATTCTGTTTCGTTTGTATTGACCAACTCCAGCGATGCTGTTTTGGCCAATATACTTAATACTGTTTCTTTTTCTTTTAATTCGAGTTTACCGGTTATTCTCAATAATCCTAATGCGGGATCAGCCATGCCAATCCGAATGTTGTAATAACGCTCCAGTTTTTTGATCACCCGGTTTAGCTCCTGTTGTTCAAAAATTAAATAGCCTTCGTGCCACGAAACATAGTTTTCAACATTTACATTCATAATCCTGGTTTCCCGGGTTTCGGTATTATAAGTAGCACGTTGGTTAGGCTCCAAAATATGATCCTTATTATCGAGATGGAATCCGGGTTTGCTGATTTTTACCTTTCCTTCCACCAAAATAGTTTCGATCATTTTATCGGCGGGGTATGCAGATAAATCAAAACGGGTTCCCAAAACTTCAATGTTCAGATCACCGGTTTTAACAATAAAAGGTACTTCCGGATTATGAACTACATCGAAAAATCCTTCACCAATCAGCGATACCAGTCGTTGCGATCCTTCAAACTTTGAAGGGTAAACCAAGCGGGATCCTGCATTCAAGTGGGCCAGTGTCCCATCAGGGAGTTTTATGGAGGCATTTTTTCCGTATGGTACAAAAAGCTCATTAAAATTTTGATCACTAATAATTTCGGGGGAATGGACCGTGTCTTTTTTGTTGATTACGATTTTTCCGTTGGATTTGTACTCGATTTCCGATTTTTTATTGGGTATCAGTACATTACTCCCGTCAGAAAGGATCAGGGTAGAGTAGGCCGGATTTGCGCGTACTTCCCGGGACTCTACGGCTGGATCATTCTTTTCTGAAAAATATTGGTTGATCGCTACGCCCAGTACAAATAAAAGAACACCTACTGCCGCGTAGCGGAAGTACGAAAACAAAATGATCTTTCTTTTTGAATTTTTGTTTTTGTTGTCGAGTTCTTTAATAATAGTAGAAAATACTTCTTTCGAAACTTTTGGAGAATCAGGGGAAGGGTTTGATTGTAGTTGCGAAACGATTACTCGGGCAATCTGAATCTGCTCCTTTTCAGATTCATGTTTTTCCAGGTAATCATTCCAGTATTTATCAAGCTTTTGTGTAGGATTTAATACCCAGCGTACAAAGTCTTGATCTTCATAATACTTCAAGAATTTATCCATAAGTGTAGGTCGTTTACATAAGTAAGGGTGTTCACCCTTTAAAATATGGACACTATTTTAAACTTATTTTTGAAAAAAGTATAAAAAATGATGGAGTGAAGCTGTCGGAGTGTACTTTACTGCGTAAACTTAGCAGTGCCCGGTACAATAGTTTTCGGGCTGATTCAATTGAAATATTCATAATCTTGGCTATCTCAGGATAGCTCATTTCCTCTTCAAATTTGAGGTAAATAATTTCTTTTTGTTTGGCCGGAAGTTTTTTTGTGGCAGCCTGAAGGACCTTCTTTAATTCCCGGGATATTTCATCTTCAATAAGCCGGTCCTGATGACTGTATTCAACATCAAAATCAAATTCAAAATTATTGTCTTTTAAATCCAGAAGTTCAAACCTCTTTTTATTTTTAATCTTCTTCACCAGGCTATTGCGTAGTGAAATAAAAAGGTAGGCTTTCAGATTTCGGATATCGACATTCAGTTTGTTCCGTTTAAGAAACAAATCAATAAATATTTCCTGTAAACTGTCGTGAACGATCTCCCGATCTGTGCACAGTTTATAGCCGTACGAAATCAACTGATTTATGTATAATTCGTAGATCGTAGAGAAACTTTTATCATCCCCGGTCAAGAACGACTCCCATAAATAAATTATATGCTCCTCACGGTATGTTTCCATTGGTCATAAGTTGGCTAAGGCAGGTAAAGTTCACTTTTTTCTAAAATAAAAAACAAGTGTGTAAATTAAAACAAACTTCTGATTATTTCCGAGTGGTAAGTTAATAAAAAATATGCAGCGTATTGTACTTTTATTGTAATGCATACATTTACCTAACGGTACTTAGAAATTTTCTGCGGTTACGGGAGCAAATGTAGGTACTTCACACTGCACCAAGCCTAAAATCAGATTTGACAGTATTGACTATAATTCAGGGAATTTTCCCGGTTCTACTTCACGCATTATTTCATATGCTGCCCTGAATAGCCTTTCAACATTTGGTTTTGAGAAATATTCACCGTCAATTCCATAGGCCGGGCGGTGTTCCATTGCAGGCAGGGTGCGCGGCGCAGTGTCGAGATAATCAAATGCCTTTTGTTCTTCAAGTACTTTCTGCATCATGTATGCAGTTCCCCCACCCGGGACATCCTCATCCATAAAAATTACTTTGTTGGTTTTCTTTATCGATTCCAGAATGATATGATTTACATCAAACGGCATGAGTGTTTGCACATCAATTACTTCGAGTGAAATACCTTTGTACTTTTGAATAATATCGGCAGCTTTTATGGCGTGGTGCACGTTCCATGCATAGGTTACAATAGTAACGTCGGTCCCTTCGCGCATAATCTCCGGAACACCTAACGGTACTTTGTATTCGCCATGGTTTACAGGTAATTTCTCCTTTACATTATAAGCTTTCAGCGGTTCAATTACCAGTGCGGGGTCGTTTCCTTCAAGCAAAGTATTGTAAAAACCGGCAGCTTGTGTAAGGTTACGCGGAACACACAGGTACATACCACGTAATGAGCCCAGCAACATTTGCATCGGCGAACCGGCATGCCAGATGCCCTGTAACTGATGGCCACGTGTACGGACAATTACCGGGGCCGCCTGTTTCCCCATGGTACGGTACTGCATGGTAGCCAGGTCGTCGCTGAGTTGCGATTGTGCGTAAATCAGATAGTCGAGGTATTGAATTTCAGCAATAGGCCGGAAGCCGCAAAGCGCCAGTCCCACTCCCTGCCCGATAATGGTTGCTTCTCTGATTCCGGTATCCGAAACCCGGTGAGCCCCGTATTTTTCCTGTATACCTTTCATGCCCTGATTTACATCGCCCATTTTTCCGGTATCTTCGCCAAAAGTCACCAGATTGGGATACCTGGCAAAAAGTGCGTCAAAATTTTTATTTACGATTACAGAGCCATTTACTTCCTCCGAATTCTCATCGTATTGTACCTGAACAGGCTGGATGTTGTGAATGGAATCGGTTCCGGTGCGGTATAAATTACTGTTGTAAAATTCCCGTGTACGATCCTCAAAATTTTTGATCCATCCTTTTAGTTCGGCTCTTTCAGCCTGTAATCCGGCAACCGGATGAAGTTCCAGGTTAAGACGCTTGGCAAAGCTTACATGCGAACGGCGAGTAGGAAAAACCTTGTCGGTTACTTTTTCAAAGCGGCGCAGGCTCTGTGAGTCACTTTTGCTATCTATCTTTTTTAAGATGTTGATGACGGCTTCCCGTTCTTTCTGAAATCCGTTGATGTAATTATCCCATGCATTTTTTCGGGCATCTTTCACCCTTTTTTTTGCCGACTTTTCAATCTCTTCAATCATCTCAATATCGGCGGTGCCACTTTCGATCAGCCAGTTACGCATTTGTGTGAGTGCATCGAATTTGTGTTCCCATTCGAGTCTCTCTTTTGACTTATAACGCTCGTGCGAGCCCGAAGTAGAATGCCCCAATGGTTGTGTCAACTCCTGAATGTGGAAAACAACCGGTTTTTGTGACGACCGGCAGTAGTCAATTCCCTCTCTGAATGTTTCTAACAGGCTCGGGTAGTCCCAGCCTTTGCATTTGAATATTTTTATACCATTGGTGCCGTTTTCACTTTCAAAACCTTTTAGTGCTTCTGATATACTCGATTTTGTAGTTTGAAGTTTGGTGGGTACGCTTATCCCGTAACCATCGTCGTAAACGGCAATTGCTACCGGAACTTCCATTACGCCGGCTGCGTTAATTGTCTCCCAGAAAATACCTTCCGAAGTACTGGCATCGCCAATGCTGCCAAAAGCTACTTCATTTCCTTTCAGATTGTTCTTTAGGTGCGAAATTAAATCCGGATTTCCACGAACGATTTTCGAAGCCTGTGCCAGTCCCAGTAAACGGGGCATTTGCCCTGCTGTAGATGAAATGTCGGAAGCAGAGTTGTACTGATCCGAAAGGTTTTTTATCTCCCCGTCAGGCGTAATGTTTTGTGTTGAAAAATGGTTGTTGAAGTTACGTCCCCCGGTAGAAGGATTGATTTCAATATCGGTGTCGCCATATATCATTGAAAAAAACTCTTCGGGTTGCATAAGTCCGAGCGCCATCATAAAAGTCTGGTCGCGGTAATAACCCGAACGCCAGTCACCTTTTTTAAAATTCCTGGCATAGGCAATTTGGGCCACTTCTTTCCCGTCGCCAAAAATACCAAAATGGGCACGCCCGTTATGCACTTCTCTCCGCCCTGCGATACTCAGCTGGCGACTTAGATAGGCTGTGTAATAATCTTGTAGCGCTTCTTTGGTAGATATGATACTGTTGGTAAGTGATTTCTTTTTTTCTAAGTACATAAACAATCTTTGTTAATCCGTCGCAAATAGAACGAAAATCTATCAGAAATGTTTAGCTAAGGTGCTAATTTAGAATGCACTAAAAGGTGCATGGATTTTAGATATTTTGTTTATTAGAACTTGTTTTACCTAATTGAAATTGAACGCGTTTTGAGAATTATAGTTTGTTTGAGAATGGGGATGAAAACTTCCGGATCTATAATCGGTAAAACCAAATGTACATAAAACCAAAACGGAATGTGCAAAAATAATTTAATTTCAGTAATTCATCACAATCACCTCTATCTGCTTGCGGCGGCTCGTTTTGCTGGCCGATAT
>JBKEDN010000322.1:0-4009 GCA_047975435.1 Draconibacterium sp.
AATTGTATCGGTATAAAACGAACATCGGCATTGATTAGCCTTATTAACCTGACGTATAACCTGTTCAGGTACGAACAAGTTGTCCGGTTACATGGGATAACTATGTCCGATTTCTAAAGAACTATGAAATTATGTCTGAAAATTGAACGAAAAGGAAAATGATGATTGAAAATGGATGGCATCTTCATTAACAGAAGAATAGACATGCTTCATAAAACTAATTTTTAGAGGTTACCTTAAGGAATTAAGAGAAAAAGGGATTGAATACCTTCAGGAATTTGGCGGTGATATATGGACTGATTACAACTTGCACGACCCCGGGTTAACCATACTCGAACAACTGTGCTATGGACTTACCGACATTGGTTACCGCACCTCCTACCCCGTTGAGGACTTGCTTGTAAAAGGCAAAGACATACCGGTAAATGCCGCGGCCAATGCATTTTATGCGCCTTCCGATATTTTTAGCAGCCACCCCGTTACCAACACCGACCTTAGAAAACTTATTATCGACCGTTTTGATGAGGTACAAAACGTTTGGATCAGGAATCTGAAAAATGAGGGAATTCAGGAAGAAGCCAGCGGACTTATCCGAATTGAGGTCCTCCCCAAACTACGTTTTATACGCCGATTATATACCGACCGGCAAGTAAGGAAAGAATTTTCAGACAGGCTCCGGTTATTTCTGAATGCCAACAGAAACCTGGGGGAATATTTTACCGATGTTTGTTTACTTGAACCCCAGCCCATTGAAATTGAATACAACATCCACCTCCGGGAACAGGCCGACATAGAACAGACGCTTGCCACCCTTTTTCTCTCGCTGTTCGAATACATTTATGAGCCGGTCGGTTTCAGAACAAACGATGAAATGCAGGGTGAACACCAGGCTACCGACGTAATGTATGCCGGCCCCCGCTTAAACAAAGGATTTTTACCCGATGCCTTAAACGATGAAAGAGTTCAAACAATTGAATCGGATATTCTGCAAAGGCTGTTCTCAAAAACAAACGGGGTAGCAAAATGCGAGGTAAAAGGTATTTTTTGTGATGAAGCCGGCACCTCAAAATTGAGTGTAAAAAACAACCATTTTTTTCATTTAATGCGCGATGGTGCCAACTCCGATCCAAACACGCGATTTGAGAATCTTTACAAGCGGCTTAAGGTTTTAATCAACGGAAAAGAAATCGGCATCCTTCACAAAGACGTTATCAATAACTTGTTTTTTGAAAAATGGTCAAAAAAGTACCGCAGTTATTCCATGGAAGAATTCAAAGAAGGGGCCTTTAATAATGAGCTTGAAAAAACCTTTCGCGATCCGGGTACTTACTTTTCCATTCAACAACATTTCCCACTTATTTATAACATTGGGCCGGAAGGACTTGCCGATAGCGAACCGGACGAGAAAAAAGGAAAAGCGGCACAGTTAAAAGCATTTCTTATGCTTTTTGAACAGCATCTTGCAGGCCATATGGCACAACTTTCAGGGCTTGGCGATTTCTTTGACATAAACTTTGTTTCGGACAAAGAGCCAGCCTTTCAAAACAAATGGATAAATGCAGTTCCCAACTGGACAAAGCTGTTTCCTGATCAGAATATTCCAGGCAGCCGCCTTCAATCAAACAAAGAATACCTGAATAAAAAAAATGCTGTTTACAATCATTTACTGGCACGTTTTGGAGAGGAAATAAGCGAAGTTCCATGGAAAATATCAGCACGTTTGCATTTGCTTAAATCCGAAACGGATTACCTGAGTGCAGTTATAAAAAGTAAATCATTATTCCTCCAAAATATCGATCGGCTGGGCTACAACCGGATGAAAGGCGAACATGTTGGCACGGGTGAAATTTCGGGACTGGAAGAAATTATTTGTAGGAAAACAGATATTCCTGTGCAGAACAAACCACTTGCAAAATCACTTTCAGAACAACACGCCCGCTTATTACATACCGAAGAAAATTACCAAAACCTTGAGCAGTTGAATACTGATTATCGTACCATTCGTCCGTCAGAACTTTCAAAAGTTAAAGAAGAAGACTTTAAAGTTCCTCCGGGCTATTTTGGTGAAATTGGCATTAAATCGCTTTTCCGCGAAGCGCTTAATCCTGAGAATTACAGGATAACAAGAACCATCCAAGATGACCAAAACCGGTTCCAGGTTATTTTCCGGAAAGAAAAAGGGAAATGGGTAAAACTCTACAACTGTGAAAACGAAACAGATGCTGTGCGCTTTGTGGCACAGGCGATCGACTATTTTGTAGAGTTAAACCACCAATCCGAAGGATTTTATCTAGTCGATCACATTCTTTTATACGACATGCTGACTGAAAGTAATTATGGCTTCAGCTTTCAGGATGAATACGGAGAAAATTTCTTTTTTACTGAACCGGATGAATCATGGGGCGAAACCGGCACCGAACGGCACAAGCGCCTCGGGGAGTTTTTTCTTTTTGGCACTGATGCCGAAAACTACGCAAGCACAAACAACAAATGGCAATTGTTAAACAATGAAGGAAAAATTATTGCCTGCACTGCCCCGCTTTCACCCGACCAAAACAGTGATGCCGGGCTGATGGCCAAAAAGGTAAAAAGTTACATCCGCTTTTTTAGCAGTCCTCTGGGGCAAAACGGTGCTGCCCGCTATGCCGAGATGGAAAAAATCCGTTTGATGGGTTCAATTAAAGGCATGAATTTCGGCCAGCGCCGCCTGATGTTTCAGCGTAAGTTGCGAAATAATAAAGTGATCAACGAAGATTTCTTTGATATGCAGGTGACTTTCCTTTTTCCCGATTGGCCTGTCAGGTTTCAGGATGCCAGGTTCCGCGATTTTGTTCAGGATTTGATTCACGAGCGAATTCCGTCTCACCTAAAAAACAACATTTTATGGATTGACCATAACCAAATGCAACAATTTGAAACGGTGTATCAAAAATGGGAACAAGCAAAAGCCGGTGCGAATGAAAATCCAGATCAGCAGGAACTTTCAAAACTGGCTTTTGATGTTTATGAACAGATACAAACGCTAAAAGCAACAAATTAAAGTGGATACGTCAGAACATATCGTATTGAATTCGTCGATTCAGCTGAATTACAGGAATAAAGCTACGGCTATTCGCTGCAACCAGCTGATCGAATCTATTTTCCATTCCGATATTCTGCCCGAGATGGAAGCTGCGGTATCAACAAGTATTCCGAAAGGTGTAAATATTGAACTCTCTAAGTTGGAAATCAATATCGGTGAGATTCCTGAAAAAGAACTTAGTACGGTATTGGCGAGGCGCATTCGTGAAGAACTTGAAAAATCACGCAACTTTAGCCACTTAGTAAATATTAAAGGAAATTCCAGAAACGGGTTCAAACAGCTTACCTCTGAAAATGCCCTTTTGTATGCGCTCGATTTTTTTCTGCAATACGGTTTCTTTCCTTATTCGCTCGAAAACAATCCTTCGCTGGATGAACTTCTGGCAGGTTTAATTGAATCCCATCCCAAAAAACTGATTGAGATTTTATTGAGCCACAAAACAAAAAACCATGGCATTTCGCGTTTAACCAATCATTTGAACCAACAATCGCAAAGCCAACTGGTTGTGTTGCTCGAACCTGTGGATGGGAAATGGATTGTAAACATCGTTCCAAAAATTCTGCAAATTGCCGGGGAGCTCAACATTGCCCGTAGTCAGAAAGAATTATTACGTTCCTTAATGTCGTCGGTTCTTTATTACTTGCTCAACAACCGAAGTCCGGGATTTTCGCGTCAACGCTTTCTGGTATCTGCGATGAAAGACTGGCTGACCAATTTCAGCCCGCCAGATTCAACCGAATCAAACCCTGCTTTTTTACCCAAACAAAACAACGATTTAGATGAAATACTGATTTATAAAGCTTTTAAAAATAACTGCTTATCTCCTTGGGTCAAGTTGTTTTTGTAATATCATTAAATGTAACTGGTGCTGTATCTACGGCTTGTTGCATCAAGCGATAAAATAGTTTTCCTCGGTATGTTGATAGC
>JBKEDN010000038.1:0-9619 GCA_047975435.1 Draconibacterium sp.
ATGAAATTATGGCTGAAAATTGAACGAAAAGGAAAATGATGATTGAAAATGGATGGCAACTTCATTAACAGAAGAATAGACATGCTTCATAAAACTAATTTTTAGAGGTTACCTTAAAAGAAATTGCGCGTGTGTTAATCCTGATCACCGCCTTTACAATCGGGCATTCGCTCACCCTCGCACTCTCAACCCTTGATATTGTTAGCATTCCATCCAGGATTGTTGAGTTTATGATTCCGGCAACCATACTGGTTACAGCCGTTTCGAACGTTTTGCCACTGCGAAAAGGAAACCATAGAATTGTATATATTACCACCTTGTTTTTTGGTTTGATTCACGGACTTGGTTTTTCCAATTATCTAAAAGAACTGCTGGGCCGGGAAGCCAACATTCTTTCGCCTTTACTGGCATTTAATATCGGCCTCGAAATCGGACAGATTGTAATTTTATGTGTTTTCTTCCTCCTACTGTTTCTTACTGTTAACCTGTTAAAAGTACGCCACGACTTTTGGCGGCTGTATATTTCGGGGGCAGGATTTGGAATTGCCGTAATATTATTAATTGAAAATAAATTCTGGTAGAAACAACAATACCAGACAAACATTGTTACTTTTGGCAATACAACAACAAATTGTCATAAAACAACAGATTAATTCATTCAAAATGAAAAAAATTTGTGCGCTTTTAATCCTTTTAACAGCCACCTACTGGTCTGTTTTTAGTCAGAATAACTACAACTACAACAAGTTTAAGCAGTTAAAAGAAGAGCTTGCCACGCCAAATGTTTACAGAACGGCATCGGGTGCACCGGGGCACGAATACTGGCAGCAAAAGGCAGATTATAAAATAAGTATTAAGCTGGATGATAACAATCAAAAAATATTTGGTGAAGAAACCATTACCTACCATAATCAGTCGCCCGATGTATTGAATTATCTTTGGCTGCAACTCGACCAAAATGTGCGTGCCAAAGAATCGGACACCTACAAAACTGCCGGCATGGACATGGGAGAACGTGTTAGTTTTTCGCAACTTCAAAGGCTTCAGCATGATTTTGACGGAGGATTTAAACTCGACTATGTAAAAGATGCCTCGGGTAAAAACCTGTCTTTTACAGTAAACAAAACCATGATGCGTGTTGATCTTCCGCAGCCGCTGGAACCGGGTAAAACGATTTCTTTCTCGGTAAAATGGTGGTACAATATCAACAACATGCAAAAAGACCATGGAAGGTCGGGTTACGAATATTTTAGCGACGACGATAATTACCTTTATACCATCGCCCAGTTTTATCCGCGTATGGCGGTTTACAATGATGTTGAAGGCTGGCAACACAAACAATTCCTTGGAACCGGGGAGTTTACACTTCCATTTGGTGATTTTGAAGTAAAAATTACGGTACCCGCTGACCATGTTGTTGGAGCAACCGGAGTTCTGCAAAATTCAAAAGAAGTGCTTACTCAGAATCAAATGGATTTACTGGGAAAAGCGGCCACATCGGATAAACCGGTAATTATTGTGAGTGAGAAGGAAGCAGAAAAAAACGAAACCGAAAGATCAAAAGAAGAAAAAACATGGATTTTCAAAGCACAGAATGTCCGTGACTTTGCATTTGCCAGTTCACGAAAATTTATATGGGATGCGATGGGTGTTCCGTTTGGCGATCGAACCGTAATGGCTATGTCGTACTATCCCAAAGAAGGAAATCCGTTATGGGAACAATATTCAACCCGTGTAGTGGCCCACACCCTCAAAACTTATTCAAAACACACTTTCGACTATCCTTACCCGGTGGCCATATCTGTAAGTAATAAGTACGTGGGTGGAATGGAATATCCGATGATCTGCTTTAATGGCGGGCGCCCGGAACCCGACGGAACCTACAGCGAGCGAACAAAATACGGGGTAATTGGAGTAATTGTGCACGAAGTGGGACATAATTTCTTTCCGATGATTGTTAATTCCGACGAACGTCAGTGGACCTGGATGGATGAAGGCTTAAATACCTTTGTTGAATTTTTAACAGAGCAGGCCTGGGAACCCAACTACCCGTCGCGAAGGGGAATGCCATCAAGTATTGTTCCTTATATGAAAGGCGATAAAAAATATATTTCTCCTATTATGACCAATTCAGAGTCGGTATGGAACCTCGGAAGTAACGCCTATGCCAAACCAACCGTTGCCCTTAATATTTTACGTGAAACAGTGATGGGCCGCGAACTATTTGATTATGCATTTAAAGAATATGCACAACGCTGGATGTTTAAGCATCCAACCCCTGCCGACTTTTTCCGCACTATGGAAGATGCATCAGGTGTTGACCTCGATTGGTTTTGGCGCGGTTGGTTTTACACCACCGACAATTGTGACATTTCTATGGAAAATGTAAAATGGTATCAACCCGATACTAAAAATCCGGAAGTTGAAAAACCACTGGCACAAAAACGGGCTGATTCTGAACTTACAATTACCGATATCAGAAACCGCGAACACCGTTCAGAAACTTACCTGGCCAATAACCCCGAAGCTGCCGATTTTTATACTACTTACAATAAATACGCTGTAACCGAAGAAGATAAAAAGGAATACGACCGCTATCTTTCGTCTCTTTCTGATGAAGAAAAAGAAATGCTTGGCGGGAACTATAATTTCTATCAGATTGATTTTAAAAATATTGGCGGGCTGGTAATGCCCATTATCCTTAAGTTCGAATTTGTTGACGGTAGTGAAGAAGTACAGCGTATTCCGGCAGAAATCTGGAGAAGAAACAACGAAGAGGTTTCAAAACTATTCATGTTCAATAAAGAAGTGAAACAAATTATTTTGGATCCTTACCAGGAAACTGCCGACTGCGATTTGGATAACAATTTCTGGCCGGAAAAGAAACAACCTACCCGCTTCGAAATATACAAATCCCGTTTTGGTAACGGCCGTGGATATTCTTCGTCTGACAACCCAATGCG
Organism: Draconibacterium sp.; assembly: GCA_047975435.1. GTDB lineage: Bacteria > Bacteroidota > Bacteroidia > Bacteroidales > Prolixibacteraceae > Draconibacterium. The sequence goes on from JBKEDN010000038.1 coordinate 2,964, forward strand.
AAAAGCAAAGAAAAAAACAACACCGGCGGAAACAACTCAGAATTAATAACCTTCTATGTTGTTCATGTCAGATCGGGCGTTTTAGGATTTTTATTTAACAACTGTTTTCCGTTTCGTCAACATTTTATTTGCATAAGGCAATAAACAATCCCCTACTACACGTTTGTTATAACAGGACAAGAAAGTGTTAAGTTATCTTTATTCACGCCCAAAGTTGAAGACGGATTTTCATTCTCGTATCCCTCATTCAGTCATTTGGCGAATATTTATCTTGAATTTCAGTAGAAATAAAAAAAGACCGTAATAAAATAGCAAAGCCTTAATTGCCCGGGCGCTAAAATTCTTTATTTGTAATGTTTAACCAATAAGTACTATTTTTACAGGAGAAACCAGCACATCGCATCAATATGATAAAAAAAATAAAATTCGAACACGTTATTGCAGTGGCTTATCTGTTGGTAGGAGGACTTTGGATCCTGTTTTCTGACCTGCTGCTGAGCTCGGTTATTTCAGATCCCGACCTGATTACTGAATTACAAATATACAAAGGCTGGTTTTATGTATTTATAACCGGGGTCTTCTTTTTCGTGGTTCTTCGTACACACCTGAGAAAACTTCGCGATACCGAAAGCGAGCTTCAAAAACACCGCGATAACCTGCATGACATGGTTGTTGAAAAAACACAAAAACTTGATAAGGTAATCGAAGAGTTATCGTTAAAAAACGAAACCATCAGGCAACAAAATAAAGATTTAAAACATGTACTGGAGAACCTGAACCAAATGCAGGCACAACTTTTTCAGGCCGAGAAAATGGCTTCTTTGGGAGTACTTACTTCCGGTATTGCCCACGAAATTAATAATCCTCTGAACTATATACTGGGTGGCCTTACCGGACTAGAGCATTTTTTTGATGAAAAAAAGATTCAAACAGAAGATACTGACCTGTTTCTAAAAAGTATCAGAGCAGGTATTGAGCGGGTAAATGCAATTATTTTGGGGCTTAACCAGCTGAGCCGGACCAATACTACATTAAATGAGGATTGTGACCTGCACAAAATTATCGACAACTGCCTGATGATTTTAAGTAACGAATTGAAATTCAGAGTAGAAATAGAACAAAAATTTGATGAACAGCCTATAACGGTCCCTGGAAATATCGGCAAACTGCACCAGGTTTTTATTTGCATTCTGATGAATGCCAGCCAGTCGATTAGCCAGGAAGGAAAAATTAACATTCACACATCAAACCGGGAAGGAATTGCAACAATTGAAATAAGCGACACCGGCTGTGGAATTAGCGAGGCCGATTTGGCAAAAATTACCGAACCGTTTTTCACCACGAAAGAACCGGGCCAGGGAACCGGTTTGGGACTTTCGATTACCTATAACATTATTAAAGAACACAACGGAGAGTTGCTTTTCAGCTCAACTCCCGGAAAAGGAACCACTGTTACCATTAAATTACCGCTAAGAGAACAAGATAATGAATAAACCCAAAATACTTTATGTTGATGATGAGCCTTTAAATCTTTTGCTTTTAAAGGCAAACCTGTCGCGACAATACGACGTTTTAACAGCCCCCGACGGTCCGAGCGGTTTAGAAGTGCTTAAAAATAACCGGGATATAAATGTCGTTTTTAGCGATATGAAAATGCCTTATATGAGTGGAATAGAATTCATCAGACTGGCCAGAGAATTGGTACCCGAAAAGTTCTTTTATTTGGTTACGGGATTTGATATTAACCCCGAAATTCAGCATGCGCTCGACGAAGGACTCATTCGCAAATATTTTAGCAAACCATTTAATATGAGCGAAATAGATGCTGAGATTCAAGAGTTGCTCCTTTTAGATTAAAGGATTATTCGCTAGCTAAAAACTACATCTACCAAACCGATTATTCAAATCCGATTATGAAGATTGGTATGTAAACAACCGAAACGTAAGCGCCATCCACTTTTATGAAAAAACAGGCGCCCGCAAACTCGATTATAAATCAATTTATTACATGGATGTTTAATACAACATAAAAACTATAACCCTACTACCCAAATAGTATAGATGACTACAAAATATTGATTACCCTCCACTGGTTTAAAAGGAGAATATCACCAATATTTCAATTATAAAGAACGATTTTGCGGGATCAAAAACAATGGCAATTACTTATCTTACTTTCTATTTATTCAAACCGAAAAACAATCCTTCGTTTATCTCCCTTTCCACTTGGATTTACAATCACCCATCCAGAATCAGAATTTGAGATTTTTTCTATTTTAATTTGATTATCTATTCCGGTTGTTTTTAACCGCGACAGCCAGGGTACAAAGATAATGCTTGGATTAAGGCAACTTTCTTCTGCCCATTCAACATTTAATTCGCCTTTTATTTGATCATAGCTATATTCAATGAGCTCACCAGAAATATAAGCAGGATAAGGTCTCAATAGGGCTTTCTGAAAATAATTCATGTTTTCGATGCCAGAATAAAATGACCAATAGGCACTTCCAAAAAGGTTTGATTCAATCAGACTAACCGCATTTTGTGCAACCGGAATCATCCCTTCGCTATGACCATAATACGCTCCCCATTCTCCCAGCCAAACTGGCATTTTGAGTTGTTCTCCTTTTGCCTTAATGCGATCAAATATTAGCTGAATTCGTTCCGAATTAGCAGAGGAAGCATCTTCAGTGTCAGTTACTAAGTCATATCCATGAGGGGCATAAGCTACCCGCACATCGGGCGATCCATCTTCTAGCGTAACTCTTTCTATACTGCTATTCACTCCCATATTGCTGAAATAGCTATGTTCTAAAAACAAAATATGATTTGAATCCACCTCACGTATTGAATTTGCTACTTTCTGATACATTGCCTGTAAATAAGTGGTTTCAAACTCACGATTTAACTCGTACAGTGCATCAATTACCTGAGAATAGTTATCTCTTGTAGTTAAGATATTAAGTGCTTCTGCCCTTTTACTGCCATCACTCCACATAGCAACCAGTTCTTCTTCGGTAAGTAATTTTCCACTCTTTTCATAAACCAACTCACCATATGCTTTTAAAATAGCCGGCATTGCATATTTTGCAGACGAGCCAGCGAAAGGCTCGTTGAAAATATCATATCCGATTACAGTTGGATTGTCAGCGTATCGATCGGCGATGTATTTCCAAAGATTTGCATAATGATCCTGAATGCCAACCCCGTCCGATGCCGGTTTATTGCCCCAAAAGTTATCAAATGCCGTCTGAACTGCATTGCTCATAAAATAAGCATCACTCCAAATTTCTCCTGCAATATGTTCTTCATTTTCTTCCAAGGTAGCCCATTCAGGTGCCCCATCACCATATTTCACACTAAACAAATCCTGATGCATATCCAAAACCACAAACATATTATTCTCGCCTGCCCATTGAATGCGCTTATCTATTTCCTTAAGGTAGTCTTCATTGTAAACACCGGGTTCTGGTTCCAAACCATCCCAGATGATAATAAAGCGAATACAATTGTATCCCCATGATTTTAATTTTACATAAAATTCCGGACTATCTTTTACGAGATACTGGTCTTCCTTTGATTTGCATTCAATATTAATCCCGTTTAAAATTACGTGTCGCCCATTATCATCAACAAAATGATCTCCATTAACCGTAATATTTACCGGAAAAATTGATTCCTTTTCATGCTTATTTTTAGAACACCCCAATACAATTATACTACTCAGTAAAATGGGAAATAACTGAGCTATATTTATTTTTATCTTATTCATCCTTAAAATCTTATATTAATTATTTTCTATGTTCGCCAAACTTCTCCTGCTGTTTTTCAACCTCTTTAATCTCGTACTTTCCGATGATGCTATTCAAGCGCTTAATTTCCTTTTCCAGATGTTCCACTTCTTTTTCACAATTCAATTTGCTTTCAGCAGAGGTATTACTGTTAGACACTCCTTGCGGCGCAGTATTTTGTTCTTCCACCGAAACTACAAATTTATCGGAAGAAGGCTGTGTTTCAATGACGCACTCTCCAGCCTGAACCGAATGGATACCTGCTCCCGGAATTTCTGCCCGAATAGTGATCTTTCCTGGGTTATTGGTTGATTTTACCAGAACGGGGGCGGATCCCCATTCCGTTTTTATTTCCACAGGAGAGGCCTCATTAAAGAGCAAGCGACCTTCACCTTCAATCGAAAAACGCACGATATGATTATCCAACCGTTTTACCGTACCATTTTGATCTACTACCTCAGCAATTACAGTAACCACATCAGAACCATCGGCAATTAAACCCATTTTTTCATCGTCAACCCGCAGTTGCAGGCGCGTTGGACGAAAAGATGGATAACGTTTCTGCGACACCACTACTTTCCCATAAACGAGTCCTTCTGCTAATATATAAGTATCATTATGTTTGCCTGCCCGTGTCAGAGCTTTTAGTTTCATGAAATCATAAGCATCCCGAAAAGTGATGATCGGTGACGGCATTTTCAGCGGACTATCCTCGCGATGATAAGTAAATGTATCTCCGTTTTTAAAAACGGTGAGTTTCACTTCTTCGCAGTTGCTGTAAACCACCACATCTTTCCCTGAAAACGGGGTCATTTCGTTTGCGATATAAATCATGGGGCCGGTTTCAAAATCAACACTCTTACTAACCGATACAGGCCGTTGTGCCTTAAACATATAATATGCTGTTTTGGGTTGACGGAATTGATCCATGATGCCACCGTAAAACGGATTTGGGTGATAGCCTCGCTGATGATCGAAAGCATGCCACAAAGTTCCTCCTATATGGTATTTACCCGATTCGTACAGCGTTTCCCAGCAAGTATAAGTATATTCCGGTGCAGCATAATGTTGCGCCTGAATAAGCATGGGTTGTTCACCCCATGCCCGACTGGCCCGGCTGTTTGAATTGTGCGAACTCCAGTCGTCCACGTTGTCACCAAATTCGCGTGTAAAATAGACTTTTGATGAATCGATCGCGTCGGCATTATAACTGCTTTTTTGACCTGCTGTAACGCTCTGTGGATGCGAAAAAATAACTGGATAATACTCACTTCCTTCCGAACCCGGATCGGTGGCACAAAACGAAAGGTTACCACCGGCTTCTTCAGCAACACATTGCAAAGCATTTTTTGCAAACGACTTTGGAAAGTGGGTTTCGTTTAACACCGGTTCCCAGAACAACAGCGAAGGATGATTTCGGTCGCGACGCACCATTTGACGGATATCGGAATAAATACGTTCGGCAAAAACAGGATCGTTATTCCAGAATTGCCAACCTGCAGTTGGAAGTATTACAAAAACGCCAAAAGCATCGCAGGCATCCAGAAAGGCAGGATCCTGCGGGTAGTGCGGGCAACGCATTACAGTAACGCCGGCATCTCTTAATTTCTTCACATCGCGGTACTGCAGCCTGTTTGGAACGGTATTTCCAATTACCGCAAATTCCTGGTGCCGGTTCACTCCTATCAATTTGTCGTTATACGGCTCACCATTTAACCACAAGCCATCCGCTCCTTTTAATTCGATCTCACGAATACCTGTCCGGCATTTGTAGCCATCAATCATTTTTCCGTCTTTATCTTTTATCACAATCGTTAAATCGTGTAAAACCGGATGTTGGGGCGACCACAAATCAGGATTTAGCAATACTGCATTGGTTTGAAGAGTAAGCAGGAGACCTGATGCAAGTGAAAAATTTTCCTGCCACACTTTCACTACTCCTCCCTTCGAGGTCGTTAAAGTAAATTCAAGTTTCCCCTCCTTTGCTGATTTTGTTTCATTACGTAATGACGCATACAGATGTAGCTTTGCCGATTTTTCAGATACTTCGGAATAATACAGGTTGATGCCTCCTTTTCCATATTCCACATTCGGATCGGTAATATAGATTGGATTATGAACTACCAAAAAACAGTCGCGGTACATTCCGCCGAAATAGGCAAAATCAAGTGAACGCTGTGGCTTTCCGGGGGGATAAGCAGGATCGTCGGAATTATCAGCCCATACGGCAATAACATTTGGCTTATCCCGCAACAAAAGTTCCGACACATCGACGATTACCGGCAGATATCCGCCATAATGTTCTTTCAGCAATTTGCCATTTAACCAGATTTTGGATTTACCCATAATGGCTTCAAAGTGGATAAAAACCTTCTTTCCTTCCCACGCCGGATCGGCTACGAAAGTTTTCCGATACCATGCGGGGCCTTGGTAGTTGACACAACCACTTGCTTCGGCAGGGAGTAGTTCCAGACCATGTGGTAAGGTAACTGGTTCCCATTCCGAGTCATCATAACCCACTTGACTGGCATCCGCAATTTCGCCTTTATGAAAGCGCCAGCCTTGATTCATATTCAGAACCTCGCGTCCGGAATTTGCTATCTCGATAAAACCTGATTTTGTTAACCCTGTTGTATTATTTGCCCTAACTATCAATGATAAGCCGGTATAAAATAAAAGAAATAGTAAGTACCTCACAATACAATAATTTTGGATAAAACACCTTAAGGGCGTTACCTTAAAAAAGTAAAGGTAACCTCTAAAAATTAGTTTTATGAAGCATGTCTATTCTTCTGTTAATGAAGTTGCCATCCATTTTCAATCATCATTTTCCTTTTCGTTCAATTTTCAGCCATAATTTCATTG
>JBKEDN010000129.1:0-24024 GCA_047975435.1 Draconibacterium sp.
TGTCGTGTCAAACGTGTTTTATCACGACGTCATGCTGAATTCATTTCAGCATCTTTGCTCAAAATGCAGATTCCGAAATAAATTCGGAATGACGATACGTCAATTTAAAGTTGACATGACATTACTTATTTTTTCCAATGTTTTCCAAATCTGGAACATACCCCGTGGAACATGAAAACACCCTTTCCATTTACCACCTTTCAAGGGCAGCAAAACTTCCCCCTGCCGGTTCAGATAACCGTACCATTCGCCAAATTCGGAATCGGCGAAATGTGACCAGGAATAGTTGTGTACCTTTTCGAACCAGCTTAAACATTCCTCATTGCCGGTAAGTGCGTAACCTTTAATAAGTGTGATTAATGTTTCAATGTGCACCCACCAAAGTTTCTGATCCCACTCAAGCTGTTGCGGCGGATTTCCCTTTATATCCAGAAAATAGAAAATACCCCCGTATTTTTCATCCCATCCATATTTCAGCGTTCGCAAGGCAATGTCTATCGCTTTTTGTGCCAACTCGGGTCTTTTCAGTCGTTCCGACAAGTCCATGATAAACCACATAGCTTCAATTGCGTGCCCCGGATTTAATAGTCGTCCTTCAAAAGAGTCGGAAAAACTTCCGTCGGGATTTACATTTTCCAGGATCAAACCCGAATCAGGCTGATAGAAAACCTCCATCACTTCGTGCAGAACTTTTTCAACAGTGCTCTTTACTAATTCGGGAGCAAGCAAATGCTCGATTTCCAGCGCCAGGTTGCACATAATCATAGGCAGCGAAAAACCTTTTAACGGGCGTGTATCAGCCACCAATTTGTTGTATTCGCCCTTCGGGTTATCGCTTCTTTTCAGGATATTCTGAAACGTGTCTTTTGCAATAGCTGCAAACTCGTCATTTCCGGTGGCTTTACTCAACTGTCCGAAAGCCATGGTTGCAAAACAGTCAGAAAAAATATTGTAAGGCTGCACCAACGGTTTTCCTTCGCGGGTAAGCGAAAAATACCAGTTCAGGTGTCCGTCGTGCCCGTACTTTTGAAGAAACGCTGCACCATCGAGGGCTATCTGTAACCACTCCGGTTTCTGCTCTACTTCGTTGTACAGCTTTGAAAACATCCACACCTGGCGGGCTTGCAGCCAAACAAACTTATCGGTATCAAACACCTTTCCTTTACGGTCTAAACAGGTGAAGTAACCTCCAAACTCTTTGTCGGGCGAGTTGGTTTCCCAAAAAGGGATGACTTTGTTTAAAAGCTCATTTTTATACTGTTCTGAAAGCGTTTTTAAATCCATTTCTTTCTGTATAAATTATCTTATTTGCCATCTGAAAATTCGGCAAAGGTAACTTTGGGAGTTCGTACTCCCGGCCTTACTTCCCCGTTGGGAATGTAAATTTTATTATCGAATTTGACAGTCAGGGTGGTTACCTGGGCAGGAAATGGAAGCACTCCCTCCTCCGAACATTCTCCTGTAAGCGTGTTGAACAAAAATAACTGCCGGCTAAATCCCGGATGGTTTTCCAGATGCTTTATTTTCTGCCTGTTGACGGTTTCTTTTTCCTCCGGAGCTTCAGCAGCATCTGCGGCATTAATAAACTCTTCTGTTTTGTTATATAGTTGACCATTGTCGCCACCGAAAAGCAGGATATAATTTTCACCGATAGCAGCCCCTGTTCCGGCGGCAAGTGTTACCGGTTTATTTTGGGCATTTCTTATTTCACCTGCCGTATTCCACAATTTTTTTGAAGGTGAATATTTCCAAACCGAGCTATAAAAAGTACTTAGTGCTGCCTCTTTACTGCGTCCTCCCAACACGTAAATACAATCCTCGCTCCCGTCCCACTGACTTACCACAACAGCATTGGAAACCGGCCGGGGTAAATCAGGAAGTTTTTCCCATTTGAGAATATCTTTTGAAGCATCAGCACAGTAAAACGACGCCAGATTCCCTTCTGTTCCTGAACCTCCTGCAACATAAACCAGCGAACCAATTTTTACCGCACCACTATTTGAAACAGCTACCGGAAAATCGGTCAATGTTTCGATTTGCACTCCACCCTTGTCAAATTTCAGTTTTAAAACACCAGAGAGTGGCCCGTTAAGGTTTTCACCACCAATACAAATAAGCGCATTGTTTACCGACACGCAGGCTGAATAGGCCAGAGGAAGCGGAAGTTTTTCACCGGCTACATGCCAGACTGCCTCTTTCTCGTTTAGGTTGAAAAAGAAAATATCGTCATAATAGGTTTTGGATCCTCCCTGCCAGGGCAAAGAATCTGGGAAATTAGAACCTCCGGCAACAATCAGCATTTCTGAAGAAACACCGGCCAAAGGGCCTGCAAGACCTTTTTGCTCCGTTTGCCCAATGACCGGCGGTATATCCGGTAAACTTCCAAAATTGATTTTCATTGATGTATTTTTTTCACCGGGGGAGCACTGAAGAACAACTCCCCCCAAAAGGATGGCTGATAAAACCCTTGCTTTTCGCTTAAAGCGTGCTAAAAAGCTCCTGAATTTGTAATTTCTGAACATCTTTTTCAAACTGTTTGTATGCTTCACTGCTCATATTTTTTACGGGCAAACGGAATTCCCCGCATTCAAAACCAATGTAGCGCATATAGGCTTTTCCGGTTGCTATTCCTCCGTATTTTCCCAGTAAGCGAATCATATCAATTGATTGCTGTTGCAGCTTACGGGCTTTTTCAAGATCTCCGATATCAAAAGCTTCAATAAGCTGGTAATAAAGTGGGGCGGCATAATTAAAGGTACTTCCAACTCCTCCACGTGCTCCCAACACCAATGCCGATAACAGGTTTTCGTCGCGCCCCCAAAGCATGTCGTATTTTCCATTCTCAAAATTGAGACAGCTTTGAAAATCCATAAAATCTTCGTGAGTGTATTTTATTCCCGCAAGATTGGGGATCATGCTTGCTGCTTCCTGAAGAAAATCGTACATGGAAACATAGCAACCCGAAAGCACCGGAATATGATAAAAATAGAAGGGTAATTCGGGTATTGCTTCAGCCACTTTGGCACAAAACTCGGCCAGTTGCCCGCCAGAACCGGGCTTGAAATAATAAGGTGCCAGCATGGCAATAGCATCTACCCCACACTCTTCCGAATGTTTGGCATTTTCAATGCATTCTTTGTAGGAGGTTCCCCCAATCAGGTTAATAATTTTAAGTTCCTTTTTATCAGAGGCGGCTTTTACCCACTCTTCTGTAATCTGCATTTTCTCTTTTTGCGAAAGGGAAACCCCCTCTCCGGTTGAGCCATTTATAAATGCACCAACCACTTTATTTTTTTCCAACAATCCGACATAATCCGGAATTTTTTCATAACTCACTTCCCCTTTTTCATCCATCGGAATGAAAGGTGCTGCTATAAGACCGTTAAATTTATTCATGATTTTTACGCAATATTTTTTTTCAACCTAATTATCAAATACTAAACGAACAAACTTTACCCCGTTTCGCCCGTTTTCATAAGCCAGGCCAACACTGCCATCTTTCATTGTGGTCATTACCGAATAACCACCGGCCTGATCAATCAATATTGGATTCCCCCAGGTATTTCCTTCGTTAGAGCTTTGCTTCACGGTTAAATTATCTCTTAAGGTCAGATGAGCACAATTAGAGAATAAAAGAACATCTCCGGTTGTTGATGAAGAATAACTCATAATGTCTGCATTGCAAATCGGATCGATTAAGTTTGCATCATCCCACGATTTAATTACTTCTCCCGAATCGGTTGTAATGTGAATTTGCCGGCCCTTAAAAGTGCTTTTCCCTGAACGTGCATTAAACATTATGGTTCCGTCTTTTAATTCCACAATTTTACATTCATTCCCAAGCATTGCGGTGTTCTTCATAAACCAGGTTGCACCGTGGTCATCGCTTCCGATCATATAAAAATTATTTGGCGGATCAACCAGTGTGTGCCTCATTTTACCATTTTTGAGGTACAAGCCTCCACCATTTGTTGTAAACCGAAGTCGATCGGGGAGAAGGGTGTCTAAGCTTAATTCGGAAGAAATATCTTTATAATCGCTCCAGGTATTTCCATTGTCTGAACTTTCGTAGAGGAAAACCAGAAATTTACCTTTATTTCCCACATGATCGTAAAAAACTGTAAACAGAAATATTTTACCCGTCTGCTGGTCAACAATCATGGAAGCATCTGATACGGATTCTCCTTCCGGAAAATCGGCTATAATTTTTGTATCGCTCCATGTTTCTCCATTGTCCGAACTTCTTTTTATAACGATATTGATATTTCTGTTATCACCCACATCCGATTCATCACTCACCCGCTGATCTGCTGCCATAACCAAATCTCCGTTAATTGCGGTTACCAGGGCCGGACTTCTAAATAACAAGGTGTTTTCTGTGCCTGACTTAAATACAAATTGAGATTTAACAATTTTCGCCGGTTCTTCTCCTTCCTGAATTAAAGTGGCACCCTGCTTCAGGTACCCAATAATTCCGTTAATCGAATCTGCAATTTCCTCACGTCCCGGGATTGTATTAAAATTCCATTTTGCAATTAACTTTTCGTCGCTTTCATCAGATACTCCGTTCATTCCGTTTGTTACCTCATTTTGTGTAAGTGCTGTTTTATAAAAACCAACATCATCGATTAAACCCGTTAGCGGTTTTTCCCCGTCCAGATTTTTTATCCCAAATAAAAGTGGCTGATCAGAAGAAATACTATTGGTTGATTTTATCTCGTGCTCTTTCTTCCCTTCCAGAACTCCATCAACATAAAGGCAGCTATAACCTTCGCCGCGGTTAAATACAAACGAAATATTATGCCAGTATCCGTCTGTCAATACCGCTGTAGTGTAGTTTGTTGATAATGCCAGACCTGCATCGTCTTTAAAAGTCATTGCCAGATTACCGGTTGAGTTGAAAAACAAATCAAAGCCTGACTTTGTACCTGAACGCCGGGTTAAAACCCTGCCACTTCCATTTGTAGAACAACACATTTTAAGGGAAACCGAAAAAGATTGGTCTGATGCAACATTAAATATTGAGTTATTTGCAACCTGCATATAACCACCATCTTCTGTTACATCCAAACACAACTTACTTATTTCGGTTACCAGGTTCGCACCGGGTTGAACAATTTCGATTGTTTTATCGTCGGTGGAATTATATATCCGAAAATATGCACTCCTATCACTTTCAGAAGTATTTTCATCCATTTTAACAGTAATTGTTGCGGAACCTGTTCCGGTTGTTGGCGTTACTGTACACCAATCAATTTGCTCATTAACACGCCACTGTCCTTCTGTTTGAATTTCTATTGTTCCTGAAAATGCTGCGTTATCAGTAGCCTCAATTTTTTCAGAAGAGACGGTAATCCCATATTCTTCAACGGTTTCTTTACAGGAAAACAATACCGTTAGTAGTAATAAAAAGCATATTATCTTGTTCATCGTACAAATTATAGTTTATTCAATTTGAATGTCCGCAATCAATCATAATAGTGTCGTCCCCCTGAATTTATTTCAGGGTCTAATTTCTGATGTACTGAATTTCTATTTCTACCAGATGCCGAAACAAGTTCAGCATGACGTACTGCCGATGATTATGATGATATATTAAGGATACTCATTTATTCAATTATTCGTCTTCGCTTTCAAGCGATAAAGTTGCCCCGTCCATCAATTCTCCGACAAGTCCGCTAACTTCATCAACCACTACTTCACTACCCAGTATTGTATTAAAATTCCATTTTGCGAATAGCTGGTCTGTAACCGGATCGCCATTAATAATAGCAGTTACATCGTCTTGTGTTAAAGCTTTTTTGTAAAAACTAACATCATCCATTGAACCTGAGAAAGGATTACTTCCTGCCAAATCCTGAACTCCAAATAAGAGCGGTTCTTCACAAGATATTTTACTGGTGGACATTGTTTTATTGTCTTTCTTTCCTACCTCCACACCATCTGAATAAACTGTAGTATAGCCTTCTGTCCTGTTATATACAATTGCAATATGATGCCAGATTCCATCCGTCAAAACATCTGTATATCCGCTCGCTAATCCAACTCCTGAATCATCTTTTAAACTCATCGCCAATTTTCCGGTTGAATTCACAAATACCTCAAAGCCTGATGTGGTTCCCGAACGACGTTTTATCACCCTCCCTTCAGTATAACAACGTAATTTTAAAGCAATTGAGAAAGATTCATCTGAGGCGATATCGAATATTGAATTATTCGCAACCTGCATATAATCCAGGTCACCTGTTAAATCCAGATATAACTCACTTATTACCGGAGGGACATACTTTCCAGGTTGAGCAACTTCAATTTTAGTATCGTTTGTCGCAGTAAACACATGAAAATATTTACTTCTCGCACTTGCCGAAGTGTTTTCATCCGCGTTAACTGATATTGTTGCCGGGCCTGTTCCTTCGGTTGGCGACATTGTGCACCAATCTATTTGTTCGCTAACGTACCATTTGCCTTCTGTTTGTATATCAAAAGAACTTGAAAAGGCTGCGTTATCCACTGCTTCTATTTTTTCAACTGATACCGAAACGGTAATTTCGTCAATGGTATCATCTTTACATGAAAATAAAGAAACGAACACGAATAAAATGAATACTGTTTTTTTCATAATTATTGAAATTTTGATAAGTTATTTTTCTGTTTTATTATTGTTTATCTGTTCAATAACAGATTCCTGAAAAGTAGATGCCGGCCACCCATTTTCATTTACCAGGTTGCCTTTGGAATAAGGCCTCCACCCATATCTTACCTGTTTTATTTCCGAATTTCCGCCATTAATGATGATTTGATCATTCTTCATCACTCCGGTTACCGGCATAAACAGGCCATCAACTCCGGCAATTTCCAGTTCCCGAAGAGGAGCTCCATCCGAAGTTTTTAGTCGTATCGCGTGCGAAAAAGAAAGAACTACTTTTCCGTTGTCGTGTGTAACCGCAATGATTTCGGGCCCTCCATCCGGCACATCTTTAACCTTGTAATTGCGCGATAGGGCAAGGTTGGCAAAACGTTCACCGATCTCAATTTTATGCTTCGGATGAACATCCAGCGAGTCGCCCAAATCACTTGTTACCACCATGGCAGTATTCGGGATACTATCAGCCAATTGTCGCTGCACATCTCTGAAATAGGGCCACGGCGGACGGCTAAGGCTTGATAGCTGCGCAAAATAAAAGGGCATGCCAGGCATATTGAAAGCCGATCGCCAGGATTGTACCAAAGCCGGAAAAGCATTTCTGTAATGTTCAGCATTATGCGCATTCGATTCTCCCTGGTACCAGATAACACCAGCAACAGGAATCCCGACTACCGATCTTACGCCTGCTTCATAAATGTATGCAGGTTCGTACGGATGCCGCTGCAATTTGTTTTCTGATAATTCCAGGTTGGTGGCCGCACGCTGCCGGCACCATTCCATAATAAAATCGTTTTGTTTCCAGTTGTTGAGCACATCCACCATGTAAGGATCAAACTCCAGTGTTTTGCGGTCGATAAAAGCTTCAACCGGCGCCCCTCCAACACTTATTTGAATCAATCCTATTGGAACATTCAGCGTTTCATTCAGTTTTCGCCCAAAAGTGTAGCCAATTGCTGAAAACACAGCTGCATTATCCGGATTACTCCGTTTCCATTCGCCTTCAAAAAAATGAAGTTGATTGACTTTCTCCAGCGTTGTTAAATCCCATTTCTTATTGTCGGTACGCACAATGCCTTTCAAACTACACAAGCGAAGATTAGGAAATTCAGTTGCATCGTCAATCAATGTTGAAGCATTGATCGCTTGTTTCATCTGAAATTCCATATTTGACTGTCCTGCACAAATCCAGACCTCGCCCACCAAAATATCGTCAAGTGAAATCGTTTCGTTATCTCCGGCAGTTATATTTAATTTGTAAGGACCTCCGGCAGCAACCGGTTCAAAAGTTACCGACCAGTCGCCGTGGTCATTTGCTGTAACTGTCCGAATTTGTTCATTAAACGTTAGAGAAAGTTTCTCTCTGCGGTTGGCTTTTCCCCACACAGGTATCGGTTTATTACGTTGTAACACCATGTGGTTCATAAAAACCGGTGCCAAACTTAATCCGCCAAAATCACCGGTAATATTTTCATAAACTGTTTGCGCAATTATACCAGCTCCTTCCTCATTCGGATGAAGGGCATCAGCAAATAAATCGGGATGATGATAAAGTGGTCCGTGCAAATCGATTAGCCCTGTTTGGCTATTCTTCGCTACTTGTTCAATGGCATCCTGAATTTGCCAAAACCAGTCGCGGGTGCCTGATTTAAAGCGCGGGTGAGCATTAAAAATCGGGCTAATTTTGCAAATATAAACTTGCGGGTTATTGGTGTTATCTTTTCGGAATGACTCAATCAGTGCCATATAATCCGTTACAAACTCATCCCGGTAATTGGGCCAGTTACGCGGATCGGTATCGTTTAAGCCAAGGTGAATAATAATAATGTCGGCTTCAAATTTCAGGGCCTCTGCATACTCCGGCATTTCGATATACGGACGATGCCCTTTGCTTAGAAGCGTAGCTCCGTTGTGGCCAAAGTTTTGTACATGGTAAGTGTCTCCCAATAAATTTTGTAGTTGCGATGGATAAGATTCGCTCTCCGGATTATTCAACCCATAGCCTCGTGTTACCGAGTTACCAATACAAGCTACCTTAATTTTCTGCTGCAAAACACTTCGGGTAGAAGTTGCGCACACGTTTTTAGGAACGCTTGAAACGAGGAACCATAAACCAAGTATGAGAAACAGATATCTTAACTTCATAGCGCTAAACAATTAATCAAGTATATCAGAAACCAGAATCCTCTGAAAATAAAGCTCTTTCGTCCCTTCATATAAAATACCAATCGTTTGTTCATCGATCATTGTCATGCAGGAGTAACCAAATCCTTTTGTTTCATAAATTTCTAACTGGTATTCGGCTGGCCAGGTTAGCCCACCGTCTAAGCTGGCTTTTATAGTCATATTTGAGCGGGAGTTCTTATTATCAGGGTTGGAAAAAAACAGTACTTCTTTATTTTCTTTTCCCACTTTCACATTGGCACTAATAATACTTGCCATACAGTTTGGCTCAGGCAAGGCTGTGTTGGATGAAGGATGAACTGTCCAGTTTTTTCCAAAATCGCTGGTTACGGAAACAGCACGTCCGTTGGTTTCGCCTTTGTCTATTTTATTCCGGTCGTCGCGCATGTTCAGCATCAGACTGCCATCGGCGAGTTCTACCACCTGTGCCTCAGTTGTATTTGATTTGGCGCCAGTTCCGATGTGCCAGCTTTTTCCATGATCTTTACTGTAA
Organism: Draconibacterium sp.; assembly: GCA_047975435.1. GTDB lineage: Bacteria > Bacteroidota > Bacteroidia > Bacteroidales > Prolixibacteraceae > Draconibacterium. The sequence continues at coordinate 9,321 of JBKEDN010000129.1, forward strand.
ACAATGGTGGAGTGACAGGTAAACTCCCCGCCATCCAGGGATTTTTCAGCAATGTTAGCTTTAAACTGAGCCGGAAAAACAAGTGTACCGTCTTTCATGCAAATCCCCCGGCCGGGGCCTTGCAGAAGCAACTGCCACGCCGGATCTTTTATTTGTTCGGTAATATTTATGGGAGCCGACCATGTTAACCCATCGTCGGGACTTTTAACGAGAATAAATTGACCGGTTTCTTCCGGCTTCATTCCGGGGTTGGAAGCCCGCCAAAGTGCATCTTTTTCGTTTGCACCGCTCATCCATAAACCGGCCACCCAAAGTGTGCCTGTTTCATTGTCGTACAAAACACAGGGATCTCCAATTCCGTTTAGTTTTTGAGGACGACCACCCCATTCACCCATGTCCATAATAATTTGCATGGGTTCCCAGGTTTGGCCCCCGTCGGTGCTTCGGCTCATCCCTATATCGATATCTTCCTGCAGGTCTTTGCTGTTATTATACCGCACATCATAAACTGCAATCAGAGTCCCTTTATTAGTAGTTGTCAATCCCGGAATACGATAGGTATTCACATTATCATCGTTCTGTTTTCGAAGCGCTATTCCAAAAGAAAAAGGCTTGGATTGGGTTTCTTGCTGAATAGAAAATTTCTCACCGTTTACTGTAACCGAAGAAAGGTTGATCGACAGTTTTCCGTCAATATCGGCAGTATCCGTTAATTTAACTGATAACCAAAACGTATTATTCCCCTCTGCTAAAATATACTCGCTGTTTAACCTGATCTTTTTACTCAAATTTGTTGCTGTACCAACAAGAACTGAAATATCATTTGTCTCATTATACAAAGCAAGGTCAGCTAATTCACTTATGTTTCCCGACATTTTACCCCAAACCTGTTCTAAGGTCAAAGGCTTGTTTTTTCCTTTAGTTACAATCTCTAACCTGATCACCTTGTTTGTTTCATTTCTTTTAAGAATTGGAATTACAAGCGAATGAGTTGTAATGGTTTGTATTGTCATAAAATCATTGCCTCCGTAACGGGAAGACGCTGATGATGAACAAGAAACCAAAACAAGTGTCATCAGCAAAATGATATTCATTATCCTTTTATTCATCCGTTTTTCGATTATTTATCTTTAAAATAGTCAATGTATTTCCAGTGAAATGCTGTATCCTTTTGGTATTCTGTCCCTTTGTATCTTTTCTTGATATCTTTGATTTCCTCATCAAAAAGATGATGTTTCACCGGGTTGTGAAAAGGATCGTCAGTAGCAACCTGCCAGTCATCCAGTACCTTTTTTAACTTTTCAAGTTCACCCTTGTATTCTGGTTTCTCCGACAGGTTTTCAAACTCGTTCGGGTCTTGCTGAAGATCGTAAAGTTCGTACTCGGGAGGTTTACGCCAGGTTTCGTAAACCTGCGCCATTTCGGGCGGAAGATTTTTGATTTCCTCTAAACTGGTCCCTGCTGCAAAGTGACCTTTTCTACCAGCATATAAATAATAATGGGGATTCTCTTCTCCATAATTAAGGTTATGGATTAATTTAAATCGGCTATCCCGTACACTCCTTCTCGGAAAATACATTTGGGGAGTGCATCCTGCACCGTCAGCAAATATGTATTCAGACCATTGTGCAGCCTTATCCTGAAAAAAGGGTACTAAACTTTTACCGGGAAGAATATCAGGCTTATCAATTCCAATAATATCAAAAACAGTTGGCATTAAATCGATGCTGGAAATCAACTCATCTTTTACAAGATTTGGAATCGTTTTATCAGGCCAGTACATAATAAACGGGACTTTTAGGGCCGCTTCGTAATTGCTGCATTTCCCTCTCGAAAACTGCGCGCCATGATCACCCAGATAAATAATAACCGTATTATCTGCTTTTCCGGTTGCCTTTAAGCTATCCAGCAGCATGCCTACCGACTCGTCCAGACGGTTCATGCAATTGTAGTAATTTGTAGTATAAAGGCGCAGATATTCTGAATCGGCCCCGGCTGTACACGACAACGGGCTATCTATATCTTCCGGGTTAATCTTTTTTGTAGGCAGGCCTTCAACATCTCGTTGAAACGGATAATGCGCATCAGGGAAATTAACCATCAGGAAAAAAGGCTGATCCGATTCGTTCATAAACTCTTTTGCTTTTTGCGAATAAGCCGGCATATCTTTTTTCCCAAAATTGGAGCCATTCAGGATTCCTCCCGGCCGGTAATCCCAGGGAATATCGGATTCCGGATTCACATGAATTTTTCCGATACAGCCTGAGCGATATCCGGCTTCATGTAAATAAACAGGCAATGTTTTAATTCCCTCAAACATCCGGTATTTGTGGGTAGCCAAACCAATTTGCCCATTTTGGTGAGGGTATAAACCTGTAAAAATGGTCCCTCTTGACGGGCTACAAACCGAATAGGTTACAAATGCATTTGTAAAACGAACTCCTTCGGATGCGAGGTTATCCAGGTTTGGAGTAGTAACCATGGTATTTCCATAGCATCCTAAGTCCGGGCCGTTATCTTCAGATACGATTAAAAGAATATTTGGCTTCCGCTCCTGAACAGTAGTGCATGAGAAAAGAGAAATTATTAGTATTCCGAATAGAGTAATCCTTTTCATGATACCGACGGGTTTAATTAAATATTTACATCTGCCCCAATACATAAGTTTGTTTTCTAAAAGTTGATTTTCGCTCGTTTTATTCTTGGTATTTAAGCACGGGAAGATATAATTCTCTTCCCGTGTTTATCTACTTTAATTGTCGTAACCAGGGTTTGGCTCCAATAAAGGATCATCATTCAAAACCCCAACATCGATTGGCCACAAAATCATATAAGACTGGCTACCTGACAATACCGCCGTGGGAGTATCCCCGTATGTATCCGCAAAATTTGCATTATCTGAAAAAACCAGAGAATTTCCGCTGGCATCCTGCATACGGATTAAGTCGAACCACCTGGAACCTTCACTAACAAATTCTTTATTGCGCTCTGTTAAAATAGCCAGTTCGTTTTCGGCAAATGTGCCATCGATAAATGGTGGGTAGATAACCCCATAAGCTCGTCTTCGAATTTGATTAACATAAGTTGAAGGATCATTATTCAATCCGTTTTCTATTTCAGCCATCATAAGTAAAACATCGGCATAGCGATATACAATAATATCGGAATCATAGGCACGAGTCCCCAAAGAAGCAGAGTAAGTTCCCATCAGTTTGGTCATTGCTGAACCAAACCCACCACGAAGATACTCCATGAAAGTCCCGGCACGGCGGGTATCTTTTTCGTCAAAACTTTTCACAAATGATTCTTTGTATTCATGGCGCAACACCCCTCCGTTAACAAGGGCAAGCGGATCTGAAGTAAATGCACTTCCATTTAAATCTGTAGCGCTGGATAGTAAATCATTCGGGTTATATAAAAAGTTAGAACCAAAATTTGTTGCTTCCTCCCGGTCAAAATAAAGTGAAAATATTACTTCCTGATTTGCTTTATCCGTAAAAATATTAGCAAAGTTGTCCATTAGAGAGAGGGTCCCATCCATTACTTTTTGCAGAGATGTTTTTGCAATTTCCAGATCGGATGAGCCAGTTGCCGTATGATCGCCTGTAGTTACTTTAGCTGACCACATATAAATTTGCGCTTTCAAAATATTAGTGGCATACGGAGACCAAAAGTATTTACTCTCAATTGTTGTATTGTCTCCAAAATAACTTTCCGATTGATTGATATCAGCTTTAATCTGTGTTAAAGTTTCTTCAGCAGTTGAACGGGCCAGGTACAGGTTTTCCGCCTGAATCTCTCCATCAAGCACTTTTACCGTCAATTCAAGAGGAACACCTCCGTAGGTACGATAAAGCATGAAATAATAAAAAGACCGAATACCGTAGGCCTGTCCCAAATAGTAATTTTTTTGCTCCTCTGAAAGAAAATCACATCCTCCTTCAACACTCTGTATAAAGTGGTTAACCTGCAAAAGCATACGGTAAAACCCATACCAGTTTGATATTCCGGTACTGCTTGCAGTAAAGTTGTTCGTTTTAATGGGCGATTCCCAATCCATTGAAGTGCTCATCGCCGACGTACCAACCCGAAATGTACCACCCCGGGCTTCTCCCAGAACGAAAAACATTTGGTATTTGGTGCGCATATCTTCATGTATCCCAATCATAAAACTTTCAACCTGTGCCTCTGTGTTCCAGTAATTTCCTGAACCATAATAATCGATTGGTTCCAGGTCCAAAACGTTGTTGCAGCCGGTAAATGCAAATGTGGCGACAAAAATCAATAAACTATATAATATCTTTTTCATAATTAATTCCTTTTAATATGGGTTAAAAAGTGAAATTCGCACCAAATATTACTGTCCTTGGCAAAGAATAACCGTATTCGCCACTAGCACCGTATTCGGGCGAATACAGGTTTTTAGCAGCTGTCCAGTATCCCAAATTCTGACCGGTTACCGATAATTTCAATCCTCCCATTTTCAATTTTTGAATGATATTTTTAGGAATGCTGTATGAAAGGCTTACTTCACGAAAAGCCAGGTAGTCGGCCTTGTAAATAAACATAGAAGAGGGTCGGGCATAATTACGTTTGCCCAGTTGGTCGGCCCAAACATACACCGGATATTTTCCGTTGGGATTAGTTTCCGACCAGGTATCTTTTACCATTTCGATTGTATTGTATTGCCCCTGCATAGCTCCCATAATCCATGGAAATTTAGTATCCTGAATTACATGCCCTAAGGCAAAGTCGGTCCGTACTTTCAACGACAGGTTCTTCCAGGTAAGATTCGTATTGACCCCTCCTGTCCATTTCGGGGTGGTATTACCTATTTTTACCATATCAAAATCATCGATAATACCATCGTTGTTCACATCAAGGAACTTTACATCTCCGGGTTGAATAGGAAGTCCGGTTCCCTGTGTACCTGCTTCATAAACTTCAGCCCACGAGGAAGGGCCATAAAGTTTACGGTTATTGGAGCCATTGGTCCCGGTTGACTGATCAATCAGATAGGCCGGAATTTCACTTTCATCTTTATAAATCCCCAGTGCTTTGAATGCATAAATATCTCCTGGCCGCTGGCCTTCCTGAAGACCTCCAACCCACATTAAATTCCCATCAACATCGTAAACCTGAACAGCTCCCTGCCGGTTTCTTTCCAGTCCGTTATCGGGTAGCGAAATAATTTTATTTACATTGTAAGCAGCTGCTATGTTAACATTCCACTTCCAATCTTTTTTGGCAATAATTCTCGCATCTGTTTCAATCTCCAAACCACGGTTCTGAACTTCCCCGTTATTGGAACGATACGATGAAATTCCGGAATGGGAAGGAAGTGTAATATCTGCAAACTTGTCTTTCGTGAGCCGGTCGTAATAAGTGAGGCTCAGGTTATAACGGTTTTTAACGAATCCAAGGTCTATTCCAAATTCAGCTGTTCGTGAACGCTCCCACAGCAGGCCGGGATTTGGAAGGGTTGACATAGTGAAACCGGTTTGCCCGCCGTACAGGGTCCGGGTATAGGCGCCCTGTACATAATAATTCCCAATTCCTGAGACGTTTCCGTTTAAACCATAACTTGAGCGCAATTTGGCAAACGAAATTACATCGCTAAGCTGCTCCATAAAATCTTCTTTGCTCATCACCCAACCCGCTGACACACCGGGAAACGTTCCCCATCGGTTTTCAGAAGCCAGTTTCGAATATCCGTCGTAACGCAAAACAGCAGAAACCAGGTATTTCCCTAAATAATCATAGTTTACCCTGCCAAAGTACGACATAATGCGCTGGCGGCTATGCGAAGAGTCGATAACTCTTGCTCCCTCCGCTGTTGATGTTAATCCCAAATCCATAAAATCATCGGTTGGCGCTCCGTTTCCTTCGGCATAAAACATTTTGTAATATGCATCGAAATACTCGAAACCCAACATTGCTGACAGGGTATGAGTATCTTTCAATTCTAAATCGTAATTTAAAATCCCGTTATAGGTTTGAGTACGATTTTCACTGAATTCGGCCCATGAAACCCTGGTAGAGTTATACGTTGGTCCAACATTGGTCAGATAATCTTTGTTAAAGGACTCTAATTTGTCCTGATCAAAATGCCAGGTTCCGGTTAGCTTAAAGGATAATCCTTTCATTAAAGCAAGTTCAAACGACTGACTCAGGGTAAATTTGTCATTATTAAAATCACGAATAAATTTATCGGAATTTATTTGCTGGTTACCATCACCTGCACCGCGGGTACCAATTAACCACTCACCATCTTCATTTATGCCCCTGAAAGTAGGCGGCAATGATAATACACGGGAAAAATACTGACTTTCGTCGGTGCGTGTAGGAGACAAATCACGCCATTTAACGTCGGCAAAATTAATTGATGAATAAGAAGTCAGCCATTCACGAATTTTATAATCGCCATTAAATAAAAACGAGATACGCTTATACCAGTTTCCAACTGCTGTACCATTGCTATAGTTATAGCCCAAACCTGCATAGTATTGGCCTTTATCATTTCCTCCGCTAAAATTTATATTGTAATCCTGCGATACGGACGGATCACGCAGGTTTACATCTGAAAGGCGAAATTCTTTAAATATTATTTCCTGATCGTATTCTGAACTATAGGCAGCAAGCGGGTCGGTCATTTTTTTCCAGCCACGATCGAGCAAAAAAGCCAAATCACTGGTATAAGTCATTGGGCTCCAAACTGCGGATGCATTCTCGTTACCGTTTAAAATATTACCATTATCATCAAAAAACCGGTTTCCTGTTCCGTAAGGTAATGCAGCAGAAAGGTTTTTAATATTTGTCATTGGTCCCGTCCAGTTACCATCTTTCGTCTGATACACTCTTGATGCCCGCCAGTATGCTTTTCGTATATTGGTTAAATAATCCTCTGCACTTAGAAAATCATAAACCCCATTGTTGTAATAATTTAAACCAACTTTGGTCGAAAACTCAATTTTACTGATTCCTTGTTTCCCTTTCTTAGTAGTTATCAGAATAACGCCATTATTGGCACGGGCACCGTAAATAGCGGTAGCCCCTGCATCTTTCATTACTTCCACAGATTCAATATCGTTGGGATTTATGTCGCTCATAGACCGAACCTGTCCATCAACAATTACCAGGGGCGAACCTGTACCGTTAAGATTAGTTCCTCCCCGAAGTATCAGGTTAGGCTCAGAGCGGGGGTTTCCTGAAGTTTGCTGAACCACCAGGCCCGATACAGCTCCGGAAAGTGCCTGCGCCGGGTTTGCATGCATCCCAACCTCCAGCGTTTCTTCACTTACTTTTGCAATAGAATTTGTTAATTTTGATCGCTTTTGCTTCCCACCGTAACCGGTAACTACAACCTCATCGATAGCTTCAGTTGCCGAAGCCATTACAACATTTATGGTTGTCCTCTCATCTACGTTCCATTCTTGTGTTTCCATACCAATGAATGAAAATACAAGCGTATTACCAGTCTCCACCTCCAGATGATAGGCTCCATCAATATTGGTAACTGTACCATTTGAAGTACCTTTTACAACAATAGATACACCGGGCAATAGTTCACCATCCTCCGAAGTTACTTTACCTGAGACGGTTTTTGTTTGAGCAAAACACTGTAACTGGAAGAGTATCAAAAAAAGCATTGTCCAGAAAACTCCTCTGGCATCAGAGAATTCTATCCTTGCCCCTACTTCTCCATTTTTTAAGTTTTTCATAAATTAAACTTTTAATAGGTTAACTTAATTTATGATTGCAGTAACCATAAAATAAGATGTTTTAGATTTTATTCATACATTTGCTTTATGTATGACATAATTCAAGACAAATATAAAGAATAGTTTTATTATTCAAAATCATTTTCCAAATTTGTAACATTAATGTAATTCATTATGACAAGTCAGGATTTTATCAAACACATACCAACCATAGATACCAGCAGTTTGGTTGACAAAGTAGAGATGCAGCTTTTGGAGATTTTTATAAACCGGGGGTTAAAAACAGGTGATGTTATTCCAAAGGAAGTTGAACTTGCCGCTGCCATGGGCGTGAGCCGAACCGTAATAAGAGAATCGTTAACACGTCTGAAAACAATGGGTTTAATTGATTCAAAAAAACACAAAGGAACCGTTTTAACAAGCCCGAACCTGGCACAAATCCTTCAACGCTCAATGATCCCTAAGATTTTGGATGACGAAACGCTAAAGAACATTTTTGAAATTCGCCTGATTCTTGAAATAGGGATGGCCGATTCAATTTTTCATCACATTACCGACGAAGATATCCGCGAACTGGAAGAAATTACAGGTTCTGAACCTACATCAACAGATACAATTTTATTTGACATTGACCACGAAATTAAATTTCATGGTAAATTGTACGAGATAACCAAAAATGAAACACTGAAAAACTTTCAGACGATTTTACTTCCCGCATTCAATTATACCTACGACAGCGGATTGATTAATAAACCCATAAAAAAGAAGAAATACATTTCTCACAAAGGGTTGGTGGAAATCTTAAAAACCGGAAATCCCAAGAGGTTCAGGGAAGGTATGCGAAAACACCTGGATAATCACTTTAGCCGCTTGTTTGAATAAATTTTTAAAGTCTCCGGAGTATTTCTTACACTATATTTGGTCTTATTATCTGACGATGATTCCAATATCCAACTACTCCGCCTTTACGTTTACATCTTTGAACATATATAAATTATCGCTCACCCTCATTTTTTTACCACTGGCGGTAGTCACATTTCGGAGAATAACTTCTTTAGTTATAACATAAGGAAATTCTTCCACATAAGATTCATTCGTCATTTTGCGATTAAAATTGGCAAAAATGGCTGGCCCCGAATAGTTCTCCGGGTGATTTGAATCGTCGATAGTAAGGTCTTCAATCACTATTCGTTCGGGCATATAACAGGTGTATCCAAAATTGTGCTGCCCCGAATTGGAACCTCCAAACAGACTTGCAATGCTTGGCCTTCCGTTTGAAGGGACAAAAACACAGTTGCGGATAATGAATTCACCCTGCCAGGTACTGCCATAGTCTGAGCGCAGATTAATAAGACTCCTGCCCCGAATGGTCGAATTCTCAACAATAAAAGTACCGCTGCCTATCGCATTTATCCCCTGATGTCCGAGAGTTGAGTTCCGGATAGTTGCATTGGCAACCCCCATATGTGCATCGAACCGTGAAAAAGCACAGTGATCATACAACAGATTCTTGGAGTAGTTAGACCCCAGTATTCCCCAGTAACGGCTGTCGTTAATATCGTTGGTCTGACTGCAATTCACAAACGAAACATTGAGGGCACGGTTCACCGAAATATCATAGGTACCCATTGAAACCGGAACTCCCGCTGAACCGATGGTTTCGTAGGTTTTATGCCCTGTTAAAATGGTATTTTGAACCCTTACATAGGCACATTCACTGATATTGATAAAGCCCCCGTAAGGAGCGCCATGATCTCCTTCTCCTGTAATACGGTGCTCCAGTCCATCAACGATTACGTTGGAACGCCTGATGGCAATACTCCGGTTATAATAGGTGTATTTCGATGGGGCACGGTTGGCAATGGTAGTAAAATGCCCCCCTTTAATGGTCAGTTTGTTTTCATCAATCGGAAGGGCTGTGATAGCCGTAATTTCATCAAAATCCCAGACAATCGGAGCATCCATATCTACATGGCCATCTTTGTCAACAATAAAAATATCGGTTTGCGAGTACCCTTTGTTCTGGTTGGGACCAAAGCGGATATAACGTTTTACCTTGGAATTGGTGACCGTTATTAAACAAGTTCCCGGCAGCGAACTTTCGATTTTTTTCTGATTTCTTTTCAATGCAGCTATCCCTTCGGGTGTAAACGATTGCAAACCCGAATTAACAAGAAAAACAAAGGCATTCCGGTTTTCAACGTTTGTATCATCAATAACAAAAGCAGCATTCCCAAAATCAGTATTGGTCTGAATAATTGCTGTTTGCTCCCTTCTCCCGATGTAATAGGTAGCATTGTCATCAGCTTTTACCGGCAGGTTGTTTTGATTGGCAAAAGCATGCGTTGCTGCTATCGCATCTATATCATCGGTTTTCCCGTCGCCCCTGGCACCAAAATCACTGTAAGAAACTACTCCGATGGATTTAAACTTTTGCAGATCTCCCGGAGAAACATTAACAAGTATATCTCCATTATCATTTGAGCTTACCTTCGTTTTACCTGGGTTGTAGCTTATAACTACATTTTGTTCTTGTTTTTTGTCCTGTCCATTAGCAATAATTGCTACAGAGAACAAAAAGAAAAATAAAAGCAAGTATTTCATCCTGATCGTTTTTATTTTCATTCATCTCCAACGAAATAAACGAAATTGTTGGTTTTAAGTTAATGCTTAAAGATGAACATAAAACAGCAATTTTCATACTCCCTGATGCAAAAAACCTGCTTAACATTCACAGTTTAGACAACATTTCAACTTCTACCATTGTTATAGAAAGTCATTCTTTATGCCACGATTAATTTAAAACGATGTTCAGAAATTTGCTTTATGGTTTTTCGCTGCGACGCTTAGCGATATTGAATCGATATTACAAAATCGCACAATTTTATTCTTTCCTGAAAAGCACCGCATATAAGGGAGGCACTGTTACGGCAGTTTTTGTGCTCCTGTTGGTTAGCCTGGAGATATTTCTTTTGGATTTTGATATACTTCTTAACAACATTGTAACTCTTTATTCTCCCAAAATAATCTACTCGGTTTTTCTTCTTTCTGAAACCATTTTAGGTCTGTTACCTCCTGAAGTTTTTATTGCCTGGGCATCACAGTTGGGAACTCCCTGGGCTGCTTTGTTTGTATTGGCTACCTTATCGTATGCCGGAGGGGTAATTGCGTACTTTGTGGGTACTCGCTTGTCAGCGGTAGCTTTTATTAAAAACCACCTGGAAACAAAACTGCAGAAACACATCAATAATTTGAGAAAATGGGGCGGCCTGTTCGTCTTTCTGGGGGCAGTTTCTCCAATTCCACATTCGATCGTAAGCCTGGCTTCGGGGCTGATTAAATACAGTTTTAAGAACTATCTGCTGTGGTCTCTTTTCCGGTACATGCGTTTTATTATCTACGCCCTGATTATTTTCGGAATATTTTAGTTTTTAAAGTTTAAATCATTCTCAATCAAAAAGATACTCAACTAGTGTCAAGTCAAACGTGTTTTATCACGACGTCATGCTGAATTCATTTCAGCATCTTTGCTCAAAATGCAGATTCCGAATTAAATTCGGAATGACGGTACGTCAATTTAAAGTTGACACGACACTAGAAACCAAAATTTTTCATTAAAAATATCTTCACCAGCTTACTTTACTCATTTAGATAAATCTGCACTTCGAACGTTAAGCTGGCAATGCCTATCAAAATTAAGTCCATGCTCATCAACATTTTTGTTTACTCCAGAAAATCTTTCTTAACATCCAACGCAAAAGGATTATATGGTTCATTCTTAAGCAATTTATTTATAAAATAACGTGCTGTCTCCAAGTCTTCCTGGTAAAGCGAAAGCAGTATGAAAGATTGGTATAACTGGGGATAATCCATTTTAATCTTAAAACACTTGTCTAAAAATTCTTCCGCAAGATCAAGATTATTTCGAATCATTTCAATATTTGCCAACCCAACATAAGCTTCGAAGGTTGTTGAATCACACAGAATGGCTTTTTTTAGGAATTGTTCTCCCTTACTCAGATGTTTCTCAATTAATTCATACCTGGCTAATGTAACAAAGTCCTTTGCCCTGGACGCAAAAGTTCTTTTATCTGCCATTTTTAATTCAGTCCATTTTCGGGCCAGTATTGTATCGCCTGCCAGAATACAACAATAAATTATGTTATCGTAATTTGAAGTAACGCTTTCTATTTCTTTCTGGCTCCAGCCACTCAGTTCGATTGATTCTTTAAAATATCCAATTGCTTTAAGGTAACTTTTGTTCAATATTTGAACCATACCCAGAGATTGATAAACCGTGTAATGCTTTCTGAAAATATCGTAGTTTAACATCTCCTGAAATTGACTTTCTATTAAAGCAAGTTTGAGTGAGTCATCCTTATTCTAGTTTATTTTATTTTCTGCCTCGTATCTGTGGCTGTTAAAGATTATTTTCCCCACGTTTTCGATAAAAAGAACATAAAGTTTGCATGATTCGGTCACGAGCTTTATTTCGGGGTTATGTTTGAAAGTATCTTGAATTTTATCCAGATAGGAGAAATCTGCTTTGAAACCTTCAAAAGCATTTTTTCTACTGGCTTCCGACCATTCAACCATAAACAGCAATATTGTCTTTAAGAAATAAGTTGCCGGATCTTCCGGGCACTCAACAACCGCTATTTCGCAATATCTATTTGCTGTTTGAAAATCGCCGATACTAAAAGTGAGAAAAAAATTTGTAATAATTGCCCATGAATCATGTGGATTGATATCAAGCATTTGATCTGCAATTTCAATGGCAGAAAATAACTCCCCCATTTCCATGTACAACGTAGAGAGGTTTTGAAGATTACCCCGGTCATACGGATTTGTCTCGAATAATTCCAGACATCGGGTTTTACAGTTATTTAAATAATACTTTCCGGTATCTATTTGATTTAATACCAGATACATTTCGCCAATTTTTCGGAGACAGGTTAAATCTCCTGATACACGAAAGGAATCTTTTAATTCATTGATTTTTTCTATGGATGGTTCTTCAGTAAATGCGTTATAACCTGGTCGTACTAAAAAACTATGCGAAGTATAATTTAAGCTGATAGAAGGTATTACGTCAAACTGGCTGTAAGAGTATTTCTTCAGTAGTTCATTGTTTTGTCCCTTAACGAGAGAGCTAATGAATATTAGAAGAACCAATATCCTTGAAATAATTACGGCGTTCAAAAGCTTTTGATTACAAATCAGTAAGGCTTACGAAACAAGCTCAACAAAAGGTTACAAAACTCAAACAAAACATGAAAAATTAATTTTAGAAACGGGAAAGGCTCACCCTTGAATTCACAAAACCGATATGGTAAACCTCTCAATACCAACAAGATTTTCACCTTACTAATATTTGTTATAAATAAAAGTATCAGACGAAACTCACCTCTTGCCCCAGAGATTTGTTTTAAAAATCGGATACAAAAAAAGAGGCCATTCCGACCTCTTTCTTATTTCACTTTCCAAGAATGGAAGTAATATCCTTCTTCTAAAATTATGGTTTAGTTTACCGACGGGGTAACTACAAATTTGCGGAATTCCACCGGCCCGTGATCTCCCTGAATCTGAAACGGACCAGGTTCTCCTTCTTTGCTGTCGAGCGAGCCACCGGTAATTCCAGGGATTGGACGGTTAGAAATAATTTCGATACCATTAAGCACCACAGTAACATGGCGCCCAACAAGCGTAATCTCATACGTCTGCCATTCTCCCGGCTTTTTAGCCGCGTTTACTGCTGGTGCAATAAAACCGTAGATACCACCTAAACTAACAAGGTCTGTCCGTCCTTTCGAATCTTCGATCTGGACTTCGTGGCGGCCGCGGAGATAAATTCCGGAGTTACTTCCGGCGGGGTAACGGAATTCAACACTAAGTTTGAAATCGTTAAATTTCTGGGTACTAATCAGGTTGCCTCCCGATTCGGTGTTCACCATTACACCATCAATCATTTTAAATTTGCAGTTTGCCGGAATGATCCACCGATCCATGTTTTCAGTAATCAAATTGATGGGGCTACCCCAAACGGGTGGTTCCTTTCTTTCCAGCGATGGAGCCCGGACTCCTGTCCATTCCAGTTTATTCCCGGCAAGCATTTGATAACCGGTGAGTTTATCATCTTTCAGAGAAAATTCGAAATAAAGGTCATCGATATCCATCCACTGCGGAGGAATGGTAAAATGATACTTATCCGTGCCCTTATCATAGATTACTTCAGCAATTGGCCTTGCACTGCCTTCGTATCCTACATAGTACCCAACAAGGGTTGAAAAACCCGACAATTTAACTTCAAGCCACCCCGGAAAACCATCAGAAGCCATTAATCCGTGCCTGAAAAGTCCCAGATTTTCGATCTGGTCAGCAGTCATATTTATGGTAAGGTCCCACCTGCCAATTAATGGTGAGTCACTTTCAACGCGTTGTGCCTTTACTTGAACGAATCCAATGAATGTAAACACAAATAATAAAAGGAATACTTTTAGTTTTTTCATAACAGTATTTTGTTCAATTAATAAATTCAAATTTCTCGTTTCTCTACAAATCTACTCAAAAACTGTTTTAGATTAAAAATCTATATACTAATTGAGGGTGTTTTGGAAGGTATTTATTACCCCAGTTTTTTACGACAATGCAACTAATGTCGTGTCAAACGTGTTTGATCACGACGTCATGCTGAATTCATTTCAGTATCTTTGCTCAAAATGCAGATTCCGAAGTAAATTCGGAATGACGATACGTCAATTTAAAGTTGACACGACACTAACAATCTTAAAATAAATTCTGATTGTTTGTTTTTCATATCTCCCCTCTATGTTGTAATCCAAATTTTGTTTTTAGTAATTTGCTAATTGTCAGCTATTTATAATTATTCAAAATAATACTTTCGGGCAATACAGAGCCAGCAGGTTTTCCTCTCCTGGTTAAATCCTTAACGGGCCCGATGCCCGCTAAGGATTTGAAGTAAC
>JBKEDN010000192.1:0-16271 GCA_047975435.1 Draconibacterium sp.
TTGTTACCGTTTCAACCGGAGCAACATGAAGGATGGCATCTTTGACAACCTTCTGCGCAGGATGGTCAAAGCAGAGCCGTTGCCGTACAAAATTTATTGCTTAAATGCCTAATTCAATCAATTTAACCAGGCAATCCACAAAGGAATAATAATAACCGAAAGCAGGGTCCCCAACACAACAATTCTTGCTACCAGTTTGGTTTCCAGTTTGTACTGAACAGCCAAAGCGTACGGAGTTAACCCGAGTGGCATTGCCGAATCAAGAATAGTGGCTTTAAATTGAAGGTCGTTTAAACCCGCAGTTCTAATACCAAACTGAAGCAGGGCCGGAAAAACGATCATCGTTACTATCGCAAAAACAAAAACCTGCTTCCATTCGCGGAGGGCGCCAATCTTATTTTGTCCCAGGAAGATACCAAGCGAGAACAGTACCACTGCCGTTACCGATTCGGCAAAAAGACGAATGGTTTTATCGATAAACGAAGGAACTTCAATTTGAAACAAAACGACAACAACTCCAACAAAAACCGAAATCAGCAGTGGATTTCTTACCAGGCTGAGTGCTAATTTCTTCGGCCGGAAATCTGCTTTGCCAGTCGATTCGATGAGGATAATCCCGAGTGTGAGCAGCCAGAAAACATAAACTGCGGAAAGAATGGCAGCTACGGGCAAGATTTCATCGCCAAAACTGTTGCGCAGCACCGGAATGCCAAGGTAAGCCACGTTACCAAACGAAAGGATCAGGAACAACGAACTGCGAATACGTTTCGAAAGTCTGAAAATCCGTGCAATGGGGAAGGCCAGCAGCATGGAAACCACTATGTAGGCCGAATTGATTAAGATAAGCCGGGTGTAAGATTCGCCCTGTGGGTTGAGGTGCATAAGCGAAGCGATTACCAGCGCCGGAAATCCGATCCACAGTGCGAATTTGTTCAGCACATCTACCCACGGGCCGTGAGCGGCTTTGGAGCGCGAAAAAAGTGTTCCGGCAAAAATAACAAGAAACAGGGGAGCTACTGTTTTCAGTGCAAGCAGGAAATGAACCATAAACTCCCGTTTTACTTATTTACGGGCAGTGCCCATTCGCCGTAAGTAATATGTTCGCGCACATCGGTTATAAACATGCCGGCTTCTTTGGCTGCCGAAATCCCCAGGTCGCCATCCTCGAAAACCTGGCAGAATTGCGGTTCAACGCCCATCAGTTCTGCACACTTTACAAAAGTTTCGGGGTGCGGTTTGTGCTTTTCCACATCGTCGGCAGAAACTACAAAGTCAAAATAATCCCTTAATCCAAGTGCTTTTAACTGAACTTCGGCACTTCGGCTACTGGCACCTGTTCCAACCGACATGGGCAGTTTGTCGTGGTAAGTTTTTACAATCGAAATTACTTCCTGAACCGGCTCCAATAAATGCGCAGCATCCCAAAAAGCCTGTTGTTTCATTCGAACCAGAATTTCCGGCTGTTCATTAACCTTGTACTGTTCGATAATGCGTTTGGCAAACTCGATGGTTGGCCGGCCCGTCATTTCAAAAATAATGTTCGGATCAAAATCGAAACCGTATTTTTCGCCCACAATCCGCCAGGTTTCCACGTGCACCGGCAGCGAGTTCGACAAGGTTCCGTCTAAATCAAAAATTAAGGCTTTTGCCTCGGGATGAACTGTAATTGCCATTGTAAAATTGTTTGCGTTCAAAAGTAATACAACCCTAAAATATGGCATTTGTTCCCAAAGATTCGTGCAAAAAATTAATTATCACTTAATGGATACATCACAATTATTATCTTTGATGTAAACCATTCAATTAAACTTAATTATGAAGTATATTTTTTTTATTTCCGTGTTATTGCTTTCACACACAGTTTATTCCGGTACTGAAAAGAAAGTGGTAAAAGAACAATCTTCTAAAAACAGCGACAAAGAGTGGCAGTTGGTGTGGGAAGATAATTTTGATAAAGACGGATTGCCCGATTCAGATATCTGGGGCTACGAAGTGGGTTATGTTCGCAACAAGGAAGCACAGTTTTATACCAAAGGCCGTTCTGAAAATGCGCGTGTTGAAAACGGCTGTCTGGTTATTGAAGCCCGAAAAGACAACTGGGAGGGGCACGAAATTACTTCTGCCAGCCTAAATACTTATGGTAAAAAAAGCATGCTCTACGGAAGAATTGAAGTTAAAGCCAAGCTTCCGACGGGGAAAGGGACGTGGCCAGCAATCTGGATGCTGGGCAATAATATAAAAGAAGGTTCTCGCTGGCCCGACTGCGGTGAAATTGACATTATGGAAAATGTAGGCTATGAACCGGATAAAATTTATGCCAATGTTCATACAAAAAAATACAATCACTCGATTGGAACGGGGCGGGGAAGCAGTAGTGTGATGGAAAAGCCATACGAGAATTTTTATGTATATGCCCTGGAATGGGATAAGAACGAACTGCGCTTTTACGTAGATGGCAAGTTATATTTTACCTGTAAAAACGATGGAACGGGTGTTGATGCCTGGCCTTTTGATCAGCCTCAATACCTGATCCTGAATTTGGCGATTGGCGGAGCCTGGGGCGGACAGCAGGGAATTGCAGACGATTTGTTGCCACAAAAGTATTACATTGATTATGTGCGGGTTTACAAACAAAAGTAGGCGATGTCACTAAAAATAAAAAGGGGACTTTTCCGGCCCCCTTCTTAATTTTTTGTTTTGTACTGATTACTGGTTAATTTCCCACGAAATAAAAATATTGGTGTGCATTTCCACTTCATCCGGATTGAGAACATCGGTTATTTTAGCCGATGCTTCCATCTGGTCCATCATGGCAAACATCCTTAATTGCGGTTGTACAGGGCCAATCTGTCTTTGGGCTTCACCGTACTGAATACTTTTGATTTTTCCGAGCGAAGTACCCGACGCTTTGGCAATCCATTCGGCTTTCTGACGGGCATCCTTTACCGCCAGCGAAATCAGCTTTTCTTTTACTGCTTCCATTTGTCCTTCAGAGAGTGAAAATGTAAGGTTGAAGTTGGATTCCAGATTGTCTTTTATCAGCTCAAAGATTTTATCATTTTTCTTATAATTTCTCTTGGTACGGATCGTAACCGGAATGCTGGCTTCGTAACCGTCAAAAACCTGTTGCCGCAGTTCCGGATCGTATTTCTGAACTTCTCGTACTGAATAATTATTGGCTTTAATCAAGTCTTTGTCGATACCGTTCTTGGTAAACAGTTTCTTAATGTTGTCCATTTTATCAACCGCCATCTCGGCACACTTTGTATAATTGTTGTCTTTCACACTCAGGTTTACGGTAAACGACAAGTCTTCAGGCATCAGCTTAACCGACGATTTTCCTTCTACGCTAATTTGCGAAACACTTGCCGACTGGGCAAATGCAGTTGCGGTAATACTGAAAATTGCCAGGACTAATAAGATCTTCTTCATAGCTTTATTTTTTAATAATTTTTGTTGTAAATCTGTTTTTCTGGTTCCACAGAGATACAAAATAAATGCCAGAAGCCAGTTCTCCCATTGGTATATTATTTTCATATTGATACAGACTTTTATTTATCATAAGTTGGCCATTGCTGTTTCTAACCGTAACTTGGTCAAAGTTGTCGAGGTTGGAAACAGTTAGTTGCCCGTTGACCGGATTGGGGTAAACTTTCGATTTTATTTGTTTTATAATCACCGAAGAGGTAGGTTCCTGAAGCACAATCTCCTCCAGTATTATTGATTTAAAAGAAACATCTTCTGCTGACTGTCCCAAATCAAAAACCAATCTTGCCGCGTTATCAGTCACATTCATGTCAAAAACATAGGAAAATGTACTGAAATCAGTTCCAATGGAATACGAATTAAACCCGCTGTACGAAGACCACGGCGATACACTTTGTCCGGTATAGCCATTTATTTGCCGGTTTCCGGCTGCTTTTGCAGTAAATGTTACCCGGTACTTTTTACCGGCTTTCAGCTGAATATTGTTTTTTACCAGTTGAACATGCCAGGCTTCGGTGCCAACGCTGCTTATTGTAACATCAAGATTACCGGATGAATTTTCTTTAATTGCGGAAGCTCCGCTCTGCGTATAAACGTTCCAGCCGGAAGTATTTTGCATAAAATCGGAGGCGTAAACCGGTGTTCCGACATAATAGGCAGCTTCTGGCATTGGGTTGTGCAGCAGGGCATCTACCAGAAACTGGTTGAAAGTTTTTGTATCCGGAATGTAGATTCCAAATCCGGCGCTAAATTCCCAATAAGCCCAGCTCCAACCCTGCTTTTCAAAATAACGAGCCAGGTAGGTGGTCCACTTTTTTCGCGATATTTCGTCGGCTTTACTGTACGACCCAAACTCCCCGATATGGATTGGAATATGTTTTGCCTGCTCAATTGCGTTTAACGGTGCAAAATCGTTTTGCATCACTTGTCGTTCGGTTTCTGTGTCATTCCATTTCGTCCCCAACCAGTCATCTGATCCATCCGACCACTCTGCACCCTGGTGGGTAAATTGGAAGGGATTATAATAATGAACCGTTAGAATAATGTTCTCATCATCGGGGAGTTCGAGTTTTGATAAACCACCCAGACCTCCCCATTCTGGGGTTCCGATCAAAACAATCCGGTCCGGATTATCTTCGCGGATGGTGGTAAGGGCATCTGCTAAAAAGATGTTCCATTTGGCAGCTGTAAGATTGCCATTGGGTTCATTCAGAATTTCAAAAAGCAGCTGATCCGGATAATCTTTAAAGAACTCCGAAATTTGTTTCCACTGTGTTAGAAAACGTTCTTTCTGTCCGTCAGGATCAGCCAGAAGCGCTTCATGATGATGCATATTGATGATGGCGTACAGGCCATTGTCCAGGCACGAATCCACCACTTGTTTAATTCTGTTCAAAAATACCTGATTGATAGTGTAAGGAGCAGCGGGATTACTTCGAGCCGCCGGTTCCCAGCGAATAGGAATCCGAACATGGTTAAATCCCAGTTCTGCAATTATCCGGGGGTAATCAGGAAGCCAGGGATTGCCCCATTCAGTTTCAGACGGAGCCTCAAACATGTTTCCAAAATTGATTCCACGGCCCAGTTTTGAGTTGATTTCAAAGGCTTTTTCACGGGTTTGAGCAAATATTGAAATATGAAACAGGAGCAGTATAAATATTAGTTTTAGTCTCATGATAAATACATTTTGGTTTAGTTGTAAAAATAACAAAAAGGCCGTAAAGTAATGCACTTTACGACCTTTGTATTTTAAGTTGGAAAATTAAGTCAACAATATTTCAGGATAAGTTGGCTTTAAAAAAGCCGACGGTCCTTTTCCAAGCCAGTTTGGCCGCTGCCGCGTCATAACGCGGAGTTGTATCGTTATGAAAGCCATGATTCACTCCTTCATACATGTAAGCCGTGTATTTCTTGTTGTTGGCTTTTAATACTGCTTCGTAGGCCGGCCAGCCTGCATTTACCCGTTGATCGAGTGATGCAAAATGGAGCAGGAGGGGAGCTTTTATTTTCGGAACATCCGCTGTGTCAGGTTGTCCGCCGTAAAACGGAACGGCAGCTTTTAACCCGGGCACCCGAACGGCCATCATATTCGAAATCCAGCCGCCAAAACAAAACCCAACCACACCAACGTTTCCATCACATTCCGGATGGTTTTTAAGTGTTTCATAGGCCGCAATAAAATCCTCCAGCATTTCGTTCCGGTCGCGTTTGCTTTGCAGTTCGCGGCCATCGTCGTCATTGCCCGGGTAACCTCCCAGCGGTGTTAAGGCATCTGGCGAAAGCGAAATAAAGCCTTCCAGGGCTGCCCGCCGGCCAACATCAGCAATGTGTGGGTTCAATCCCCTGTTTTCATGAACAACCACAATCCCGGGTAATTTTTTTGTATTTCCTGCCGGCCTTGACAATTGTCCTTTCATTTTCCCTCCACCTTTGGGCGAAACATATTCAATGGTCTCCGTTTTTAAGCGGCTGTCGTCGGCTTTTACCTGAATCTGTTCCTGGTAATCAGGCATTATAAAACTCATTAGCGACGAAACTGTCAATCCTCCAACAGCATAAACCGAAAGCCGTTCCATAAATTGCCGGCGATCAATCTTGTTGTGCGCGTACTCATCGTACAGGTCGAATACTCCCTGATCAACCTGTTCTTTGTTTATGTTTTTCATGGAAAAGTATTTTTCTTAAAAACCTGAAAAAGAACATTTTGTTCAAGTATGGAAAAGACTTTTTTTGAGTGTATTCAAAGCGTTGAAATCAGAAAAAAAAGAATTTTTATAGAACTTAATTTAACGGTAGGCTACGCTGTTGTTCATTTCCAAAGCCTGTCACCTCGATTGAATTTTTGTAAAGTGTAATGATGGAAAAGGTGTTGATATCCGAAGTTTCAACCATGCCTTTCAGGTTTAAGAAGTGTATATCTTCATAAAAGGTATAGTTTCCTGCATGATTGTGGCCATTCATCCAGCATTTTATGCAATCATATTTTTTCAGGATGTCAAGCACTTCTTCAGTATTCCAAAGCGAGTGTACTTCATAAGGGAGAAGTGGATAGTGACAGAACAAAATAACTTTTTGCTCAGTGGTTTGCGCTTCCTTAAGCTGGCTTTCCATCCATCGAAGCTGTTCCTTTCCGATTCCTCCGTTCCATTCGTGGTAATTGGGCTTGCCCTCGTTTTTCAACGCTGTGGTAAGTGCCTTGGCGTTTTCAACGATTTGGGGATCAGTCGATTGAAAAGTCAGGTCGTTCCCGTTCAGAAAGATAAAACGCCATCCGTTTTTTGAAAATGAATACCAGGTTTTTTCCAGCTTGAGCTTTTGAGGTACTTTTTCAAAATCCTCTTTATCGACGGCCAGATCATGATTGCCGATCACTTGGAAAACTTCGGTTTTTGCCTTCATTAAAATGGGAATTACACTATCGTAACTCGAAAAATCTCTGTCAATCAGATCTCCCAACCCAACAATAAACTCCACATTGTTACTGTTAAACTCCCGGATGCAATTTTCCAGTTTATCAAGGGAATTTCTGTAAAAACGGTTACCATTGGTTTCACAATCACAATACTGGCAATCGGCAAATACACCAAATGTAATTTGTGATTTTACTTTTGGACTCAAGCCAATCAACACTGCTACAAAGAAGAGGTTTACCATCAATTTTCTTGTCATTGAATTGAATTTATAGTTTCTGTAAACGTAGGATTGCTAATTTAGCAAGGAACATTCAAAATAGATGATGCAAAAATCAATAATTCTTTTGCTTACGCTTTTTTTCAGTTTTTCGGCAATTGCTGAACATCGTTTAAACGAAAAAGAAGAGGGCAGTATTCGGAAACTTATGCAGCAACAGGCAGAAGCCTGGAACAAAGGCAACCTGGAGGAATTTATGGAAACGTACTGGAAATCAGACCAGCTTTCGTTTATTGGAAGTAGTGGCCCTACTTATGGCTGGCAGGCAGCGCTGGATAATTACAAGAAACATTATCCTGATAAAAAAGCGATGGGGCACCTGGGTTTGAAGGTGTTGAACCTTACGAAAATTGATCGGAAAACGGTGTTGATGATTGGCCGCTTCGAATTAACGCGTGAGATTGGCGATGTTGCCGGACACTTTACCCTGGTTATTCAGAAAATAGAAGGTGAATGGAAAATTATCAGTGATCATTCCAGCGCTGAGAACTGATTTTATTTTTCTTTTCGGAATACAATCCGGAGTTTTACGCTTGAAACCACTTTTTTATTATTAAGCAACTCCGGCTTCCAGGCTGGTCCGTTTAAAACGATTTGTTTTGCTTTTTCAAACAGCCTCTTATCGGCCCGGTTAAGGTTTTCGATCGATTTAATTTCTCCGTTTCCGTTAAGTTGAATACGGAGTTTTACTACTTCTTTGTCGTTCGGATAATTCGGAGGTAAAATGGCTTTTGATTCCAAATATTCATAATAAGCTTTATATCCCGAAACGGGTTCTGCCTCTTGGTTTTTGATTTCCCAATCGGGATTTACACTGGAAACACTTCCGGTTGGGTGTTCATGTTTTTGTACTCCATAACCAACCGCCACCACTTCGTCCAGCGCCAATTGATCAGGCTCCAGTTCTATAATCGCATCCATACTGTCAGCAGGCGAAATTACTTTGGATTCCATTCCTACAAAATTGACAGTAAAAGTTGCGGCACTGTCATTAAATGGCAGAACAAAATCTCCGTTAATATCGGTAATGATGCCGTTGATGGTACCCTTCTCGATAATTGATACGCCGGGTAAAGGCTGTTTGTCTGCAGCCGAAATCACTTTCCCTCTGAATATATTCATGTTTGCGGTTATTGGGTTCGATCTGTCGGAGGCCAAACCTTTTAAAACAATACTGCTGGAAATAGTCTTATTTGTATCAATTTGTGAAACATTGCTACCGATAGCAGCCATACTCCCGACTACGGTTTCTTTTTTCTGCCTTCCAAAGCCAACCACTGTTACTTGCTCCAGGCCTTGGTCTTTGGGCTCCAGTTCAATGTTTGAATTCATCCCATCAGCCCTGGATAATATTTTGTTTTCCATTCCAATAAAGCTGGCTACCAGGCTTGAGTCGCTGTCATTCAATTGAATCGTGAAATTTCCGTCGATATCGGATATTACTCCTCTGGTTGTTCCAAGTACCGTAATTGTTGCACCCGGGAGCGGCTTTTTATTTTCGGCAGAGATTATTTTACCTCTGAATACATTTACATTTTCCGGTGTTTGATCCGATTTTATTGTTGACATTCCTCTTATCATTATTCTATTGCCCGAAGCAACTTGATTGGAAATGCTTTTTGCCTGCAGTGTATCCTGTACTTCTGCGTTTAATCCTTCTGCACGGGCTGATAGTAATTCAATCGGTTTCTCAGCTTTCTTGTTGGCTATCGGTTTGGTGTTCAATTCTTTCTTTTCAACTGCAGACTTTGCCCGTGTAACTTCTTCTGTTTTTGGTAAAGCACTTTTCTCTTTTTTATCCGGTTTTATAGGCATTTGTTGCTCTGCCTGGCTTTTATCTAACTCTTTCCCTGGTTCTGTTAAAGGAATGATTTTTTCTTCCTGCTCTTTTACAGAGGCTTCTGTTTTCTTTGCTTGTGTTAGTTCCGGAATAGGATCTTGTTTGTTGATCTGCAGCCACAAAATACCAATCGAGATGAGAATAAGAATAGAGGCTGCCGCAGCTACAAAACGAATTTTACGATTTTCCCCGGGTGAAGAAATTTGCGTGGAAAGCTCATGAACCTGTTGTGACATTTCCTCCGCAGAAAGTTGTTCCATTCCTTCCAAAGCATCGGCCAGAAACGGGTCTTTTTGCAGTTCTTTTTCAAACGCATTCCGTTCTTCCGGTGTCATTTCATCAGCGCGGTATCTTCTGAAATCATCAAAAACAATATGTTTTTTGTTTTTCTTCATTTCTTTTTATCCAGACAAATCTTCAAATTACGTTTTGCATTCTGAATATAACTTTTTACTTTTTTTTCGTCGATGTTCATTAATCCGGCAATTTCTCGGTAACATTTATTGCTGAAATAAAACAGGTGGATGCTTTTTTTCTGTTCGGCTTTCAGCCGCTCAATGCAGTCTTGCAACGCCTGCTCCAAATCTTCGGTTCGCTCTCCGTCAATAGGATGCATTTCTGTATTGTATTCCATAAACGCATCGCTTTTTTCTACATCACTGAGTGAAACAAACTGCCCTGGTTTTGCCTTGCGCAGTTCCATCAAACAGTGGTTTTTGCTAACTACGTACAGCCAGCTTTTAAAGTTCCTGATGTTGTGGCGGTCAATTTCTGACTGAACTTTTTCATAGATCGAAATAACTGCATCTTTGGCTTTGTGTGTGTCTTTCAGGTATTTCAGGCACAAGCCGAAAACCAGGTGAAGATAGCGCTCGTACAACTTGCCTAACACACCCACATCTCCTTTTTCAAGAAAGAGGGCAAGCAATTCTTCATCGCTTTTGGGATTTTGGTGCCGGTTGTAGATGAGCTTCATTTTGGTTCGAAAAATCCGGTTAAAAGTAGAATAATTCAGAAGATTTTGAAATTTTTTATGGAATTCTGTGAAGTCCTGCATCCTGTTAGTGAATGCAAATTTAAATCTCAAAATTATGAAACGAATATTTCTTTTACTGACCATATTTTTTGTGGTAGCAACAATTGCAGGTGCCAACGAAAACAGGATGATTTCTGGGACCGTTTCCGATGAATCGGGGCACGTACTTCCGGGTGTGACAATCACTATTGGAGGGACCACTCGTGGAGTATTAAGTGGGATTAACGGTTTCTATAAAATTGAAGTTACACCCGAAGACAAATTTCTGGTATTTTCTTTTATTGGAATGAAATCAGAAACCGTAAAAATACCCAAAGCAGATACATTAAATGTGGTGTTGAAGGAGAAAGATCAGGAACTGGAAGAGGTAACCGTTGTAGCATTTGGAAGGCAAAAGAGAGAAAATGTTACCGGTGCAGCAATGATGATTAGGGGAGTAAACCCACAAACTGCCAATTATTATGTCGGGGCTCCGGCAAACTGGAATACCGAAAATTATTCCACCATTCGCGAAAATGGTTTTAAAGATGTGCTTGCCAACCCGCTTTCCACGTTCTCGATTGATGTTGACAGGGCTTCGTATTCCAATGTTCGCCGCTACATCAACCAGGGAAATTTACCACCGGTTGATGCGGTGAAAATCGAAGAAATGATCAACTATTTCGATTACAATTATCCTGAACCAACAGGTGAACATCCGTTTAGCGTAACAACCGAAGTTGCAACTTGCCCGTGGAACAGCAAACATTACCTGATGCACATTGGTTTGCAGGGAAAACACATTGATAAAACAAACTTGCCTGCATCAAACCTCGTTTTTTTGCTCGATGTTTCCGGATCGATGAACTCGGTGGATAAACTTCCGCTGGTAAAACGTGCCTTTACTATGCTGGTAAACGAATTACGCCCCGAAGACCGTGTGGCGATTGTGGTGTATGCGGGGGCAGCCGGTAAAGTGCTGGATTCAACGCCGGGAAATAAAAAGAAAACCATTCTGGATGCACTGGAACGGTTGAATGCCGGGGGCTCAACTGCCGGAGGGGAAGGATTGAAACTGGCCTACAAAATTGCAGAGGAGAATTTTATTGAAGGTGGAAACAACCGCATTATCCTGGCAACCGACGGCGATTTTAACGTGGGCGTTTCAAGCACTTCCGATATGGAGCGACTGGTGGAAAAGGAACGCGAAAACGGTGTGTTTATGACCGTACTCGGTTTTGGCTCCGGAAACATCAAAGACGATAAAATGGAAACGATCGCCGACAAGGGCAACGGGAATTATGCTTACATCGACAATATTCAGGAAGCCCGGAAAGTTTTCATTACCGAATTTGGCGGAACACTTTTCACGATTGCCAAAGACGTAAAATTTCAGCTCGAATTCAATCCAAAGCAAGTAAAGTCGTACCGTTTGGTGGGTTACGAAAACCGTTTGCTAAACGACGAGGATTTTAACGACGATAAAAAAGATGCAGGCGAAATGGGCGCAGGACATACTGTAACTGCTTTGTACGAAATAATCCCGGCCAACATAGCCGATGACGATCGCAACCCTTCGGTTGATCCTTTGAAATACCAGACCGCCAAAACTGTTTCAGGAAAAGTGGGCGAGGAGTTACTTACCGTAAAGTTGCGTTACAAAGCGCCTGACGGTAACAAAAGCAAACTGCTGGAAATTCCGGTGGAAAATGCTTTGCAGGGAAATACTTCGGATAACTTCCGTTTTTCGGCAGCAGTGGTCGAATTTGGGATGTTGTTGCGCCATTCAGAATTTGCCGGAGAAGCAAACATCAGCTCAGTGCTGGAACTTGCACGTGGTGCAAAAGGTGAAGATGAAGAAGGTTACCGCTCGGAGTTTATTCAGTTGGTAAAAATGGTGGATGATTTGCAATTGCTGGTCGAAAATGACTAAAAGAATGCGGTACTTCATTTTTTTTATGACAAATCATTGCGATATTTCGAAATATAAACAACCAGTATTCAAACAAATAACACAATAATTTCAACAACTTATGAAACCAGCATCAAAAATTACTGCCATGTTATTGTTGGCTTTCGCTGTAACAATGGTTACATCTGCGCAGTCAGAAAAAACTTTTAAGGAACTACTCAGTGAAAACGAGCTGGAGTTTTCCATGCCTAATGATTTTAAAGAGGTAGCTGTTGAGCAGAAGGGGGGTCTGTACTACAACTATGCAATGGCATACGAGAAAGATACTTTTGAAGTGAGATATACGATATTTTCGATTAAGCCATTGTTAGAGGATTATGAAAAGAAAGCAAACGACCCGAACATAAAAAATGTTCTGCATCCAAATGATTACTACAAGTCGATGTTTGTGGCGAATATAATTAATGTGGGAAAATTTAGCCCTGACAAGATACCGAGGCCAGTGCCTTTTCCTCCCGAGGCTGCAAAAAACGAGTTTGGCACCGAAACCGGAGCTTTTGTGTTTTTTCCAGCTAATTCAGGATTTGCCGAAGGTTATACGTATTGCTTTATGTTACAACTCCACAAAAAAGATGTAGCCGACGTATATATTTCATTTCTTGGGAGTGATAAGGAGAAATTTCAAAACTTCAGTCAATTGGTATTTCACGCTTTGAAGTTTCAGGACTGAATGGAACGGTTGCAATTTTAACCGTCAGGTATGTTTTGAATTCAAAAAAGACTTTGAACGATGAAACTTAAACCATATACTTTTTTGATGATCGGCTGTTTGCTGCTCTGTAGCTTCAGTCAATTAAATGCACAAACAAGTCGTGATAGTAAGTCATTGAACAGTTACTCCTTTGATTTATATCGCCACACAAAAGTTAAAAACGAGAACCTTTTTCTATCCCCTTTTAGTACATACTACGCCCTTTTACTAGCCTATGAAGGTTCGAAAAGCAAAACAAAACGCGAGTTTGAAAAAGTATTGTACCTCAAAAACTCAGGTTCGCCGCGAAATGATTTTTTACATAATATGGAAGATAACCGGGATAGTTGCCCGGGACTTACCATATCCAATGCCATTTGGGTGGATAAAAAACTTCAAATTGAATCCGGATTTCGGGAAGCAGTATCTAACAAATATTCCGCCGATCTAAAACAAATTGAGTTTGCAAATAAAAGTTCAGCAGTTTCAGTAATTAATCGCTGGGTTTCTGAGAAAACAAATCACCGGATCAGCGAGATTGTAAACAACTCAAATATTACCTCTGATACAAAGTTGCTGATGGCGAATGCTGTTTATTTTAAAGGAGAATGGCTTAGTAGGTTCGATAAAAATAAGACCGTTGCTGCTACTTTTTTCACAAGCAACGAAAACCAGAGTGTAGTTGATTTTATGAAAAAGGTTGAAAATCTGGACTATTTCGAGAATGACGCTTTTCAGTTTGTGTCAAAACCGTACAGAGATTCCGATTTGTCTTTTTGTATTATTCTTCCGAAAAAGCTTTTTGGTATTGAAGAAATTGAAAATAAAATGGACAACGACTTTTTATTGAAAATTCTGACCAATTCCAAAAATGAAAGAGTGTCGCTTACTATCCCTAAAATAAAGCTGGATGCAAGTTATGAGTTAAGCGAAGCGCTAAAAAAAGCAGGATTAACATCTGCTTTTTCCGGCGATGCCGATTTCTCAGGGATAACACCAGAAAAGCCCTTGCAACTGGGGCAGGTCCTGCACAAAACATGGATTGAACTGGACGAAGAGAAAACAGAGGCTGCTGCGGCCACGGCTACTACAATCTTTATCAGAGGAACAACACCGGTACCTGCAAAAGTTTTTAATGCCGATCATCCCTTTGTGTTTTTTATTCTCGAAAATTCCACCAATGCGATTTTATTTATCGGGAGGTATGTAATGCCGGTGGGTGAGACAAAGATGGTAAAGGACAAGGAAGCGCTTGCATCCAATTTTGAGAACCGGAAAAAACAAAAATATTCGATTGGCAACCAGAATGAACCACTTATCTTAATAAATAAGAAAGTTGAGACACCTGAAGATCTTGGCAGCTTAGATCCCAAAGAAATAGAATCCTTTTCTATAGTCAAGGATAAAAATATTGAAGGCGCTGGTAAATATGTACAAAGGAAATATGCCAGGGGAACTTATAGTGGAGTTATTATCGTTACGCTCAAAAAAAGAGAGTAGTAGATAAATTGCACTCAATATATCGGAATTTATTGTCGGTTGAGTTATCGGTCATTCAACTGGTAAAAATAGTGGATGATTTGCAATTGCTTGCCGGACAGGATCAACTGCAAATGTATGTTTTAGGAAGTAAAAGAAAGAACGATTACCTTTCACCAATCAAAGTAGTTTTACGAAAAAGTTACAGGGTAAATGCTTTATATCGAACGTATCAAAAATACCAGATTGCACAAGGATAGAAATGTTTATCCGTACAATATTCCGTCGATCTTAAATTTGGAAGAATTAACGTTTCGAAAAAAAGTAACAGTTTTTATTGGAGAGAATGGCTCCGGGAAATCTACATTGGCAGAGGCTCTGGCAATTAATGCAGGATTTAACCCTGAAGGAGGAAGCAGGAATTTCAATTTTAAAACACACGACTCTCATTCTGAATTGTATTATGGTATCAAGTTAATTCGCGGTGCCTACCGTAATAAAGACGGTTTTTTCTTAAGGGCTGAAAGCTTTTACAATGTGGCGAGTAAAGTTGATGATACATTGGATCATGGTCAAATTATGAGAAATTATGGTGGTTCTCTTCATAAATGTTCCCATGGTGAAAGTTTTCTCGCTCTTGTAAAGAATCGATTTTCGGGTAATGGACTCTATATATTTGACGAACCCGAATCGGCTTTGTCAATTAATAGCCAATTTAGCTTGTTAATTGAGATGAAAAGGCTGGTCGAAAATAAATCTCAGTTTATAATAGTAACCCATTCGCCAATATTGATGGCATATCCCGATGCAGATATTTATCAGGTTTCGGATGATGGAATAGAATTAATCGATTATGAAAATACGGAACAATATCGACTAACGAAGTATTTCTTAGATAATCATAAAAAAATGATTAAAGAACTGGGCTTACAATAGATATGGGCTACAATTTTATCATCTGAACCGTAAAATAATTATAAAATGAATAAGTTCTTTAACCTTCTAATACTACTCGGAATTACAGTAAATGTATTCGGCCAGAATGAAATAAAATTTCAGGTAGAAGAATTATCAAAACCGGAGAGGTTATTATTTTTAACAGACTATGACAAGGTTTACAAACACTTGATATTGTCTGATTTAAGTATGAATCTTTTTCAGGTAGAAAGAGAAAATGTTGATTACCCCTTCAACATTGTGGCAAAAAGTGAAGCTCCTGATCAACTGGTAGCGATGGGGTACCATTCGTTCTTTAATGGAATGTATCATGCTTATGCCGACCACAGGCCATTTGTGCTATCGCCTGATATGATTTGGCTGTTAATAAGCCAGGGATTTGCAAGACACATGAATGCTAATCCTGAATTATTCAGAGATAAATTTCTTGATTTTGATGGAAAGCTGTCGTTACTGGTTTTAACGGATAACGATTTGCTAAAATCAACGGGTAATTCAAAAGGTTGGGAGGCTGTTTTTCCCCAATTAACTTCTCAGATAGCAAAGCATACCGGAACAGAACTTATTAATACTTTATCATCAGACTTTTCTACCACTACGCCTGTTGAAAAGGTTGCATCGGAAATAACAATTATGGAAGCAATGGAGCCTTTTTTTGAGTTTATTGTCATCCGAATTGTATGTGGAATTCCCGAAATTACGTTAAAAGGAACCCCTGAGGATTGGCAAAAAATTTATGACAAAGCAAAAACGTTGGGAGAGTACGATTTAAAGTGGTGGACGAATGAACTGGAGCCAATTTTAAAAGAATTCATCAAAACATCAAAAGGCGATATTGATAAAGATTTTTGGCGGAATATGTTTAAATCCCATTCGCAGGAGAAGTATGGTGCTCCTGATAAAATTGATGGATGGATCGTTAAATTTTTTCCCTACGACAAGGGGGGTAAACGAAACAATTTGAAAGAATTAATAGGCACCGATAACTTGCCGGAAGAAATTGTAAAGGTTGATTTAAACTATTGAATTAGGCATTTAAGCAATAAATTTTGTACGGCAACGGCTCTGCTTTGACCATCCTGCGCAGAAGGTTGTCAAAGATGCCATCCTTCATGTTGCTCCGGTTGAAACGGTAACAATA
>JBKEDN010000228.1:0-27098 GCA_047975435.1 Draconibacterium sp.
GTTGTGCCAGAATGTTACCGATTTCATCAATCCGTTGTTGCGGATAGGTTTCTTCGGGTTTGATATCCAGTGCTGCGCGGTATCCGGTCCGTGAATTGTCGTAGTCTTTTTCGTTGAACTGCTGGTCGGCTTTGGCAATGGCATCCGAGTAATTTTTGTCTTTTTCAGCCTGAATAGCGGCAAGTCTGGCAGCTTCGGCTTCGGCGGCTTCCTGCGCTAAACGATCCTGTTCTGCAATCAAACCATCAATTTTAGCCATCATTTCCGGCGGGTAGGTTTCATCCGGTTTTATTTTTCCGGCGTCAGCAAAAGCCGTTTTTGCTTCCGGATAGCTTTTTTGCTGAAACAACTTATCGGCTTTTGCCACAGCATTTTGGTAATCGGTATTCGTTTTGACAATGGCTGCGAGAATATCGCCGATTTCCGTCAGCTTTTGCTTCGGATAATCTTCCTTCGGTTTAATCCCCAGCGCTTCATTGTATCCGTTGCGGGCAAGCTCATAGTTTTTCTTTTCAAACTGATCATCCGCTGAAGCCAGTACCTGCGCATAACGTGCATCCACTTCCATTCCGGCCACAATCTGGTTGATTTCTGCAATGCGGTTTCGGGCATGTTCGTTCTTCGTATCCAACTCCAGTGCTTTTTCATACAAAGCTTTGGAATCAGGGTATGCTTGTTCATCGAATTTCTTATCAGCCTGGGCCAGGTAGGTTTCAATATTTTGACGGGTATATAAAATCTGCCGGATTTCTTCTACCCGCTTTTTCGTACGTGGTTCATCCGGAACCAGTGTTAATGCCTCCTCATAACTGGAAAGCGCCGAAGAAAAATCTTCTTTTTTATATGCCTTATCGCCCTCTGCAATCAAACGGTCGAATGTCATCTGATTCAGAATATTCTGCATAACCTTTTTGGTATCTTCTACTCTACGGGTAGCTTCGGCATCGCCGGGTTTATAACTCAAAGCATTTTCAAACTGAGTAAGTGCGCGATCGTAAAACTGCTTGGAAAACTGACGCTCGCCTTCCGCCATGGCTTCTTTGTAGTTTTTTTGCTTTTCTGCATCCTTTTCCTGATTGGCAAGCAAGCCGTTTATCTCGTCAATTTTATTTTTGGGATATTGTTCATTGGGCTTAATTTCCAGCGCTTTCCGGAACAAACCCAGCGCTTCGTTGTAAAGCAACTCTTTTATCGACTGATCGCCATTTGCAATCAGTTCCTGGTATTCCTGATCAAGCAATTGCTGTTTCTGTATAGCGGTTATTTTTTTAACCTGATCGTTTACATATTCATCAAATGGTTTAATGGAAAGCGCCCGGTTATAGGAATTCTTTGCATCGGGATAGTTTCGCTGAGAAAACAACAGATCACCATCTTTCACTAGTTTATTGAAACGTTCGAGCATGGCTTTATCCAACTCTTCAGCCGCCATAATCAGGCCCAACAAATCGTTAATCTCATTGATCCGGTCTTTCGGAAACTGTTCCTGCGGGAATATTTTACTTGCCGCTTTATAACCGTCGAGCGCATTCAAAAACTCTTCGTTTGAATATTCTTTTCCGGCCTGTTCCAGCAGTTTGTTGTATTCCTGGCGCAATTCAGCTAATTCGGCCCGGGTAAGCTTCGACATATAGTCGGCTCGCTTGTCAACAATCTGCGACTGCAAAACCGCCTGCTCAATCAGTTTTTTTATCTGTGCATCGTTGTAATACAGCTCTTTCACAAAATTATCAACGCTCGGAGAGTAGAATATTTTCAGAATGTTGTTTTCAGAAAAAGATGCGTCAATGCCCGGAATTTCGGTAAAAAGGTTAATATCAACCGGGAAAGGAGGAAAACGCGGATCGGTATCCAGAATATTTTTGGGTACCGCTGTTTCCACTGCAATTTTCTGCGAAAAATGTCCCGCATGTTCAAACACCAATTCGTATTTGTGGTTGTAGCTTAATTCAACCTTGTAGTTTCCGTCGGCCCCTACACCATAATTATCCAAACGCTGTCCATCTCGGTACATTTGAATAATGGCACCTTCGGCTGAACCATCTTCCACCGAAATTTTCCCTTCCACTGCCAGACCGCTGCTACGCTGAGAAAAGGCCAGGTTCACACTAAAAATCAGAAAAATAAATACAAATGTCCGGACGAAAATAACCCTCATATAAACACACTTAAATTAGAACAAACGAAAATAAGACTATTTAATTATCCATCTGTAAAAATGAATGCTGAATTTAAAACAAGGACAATTTTTTACATTTTGAAGGAAAGGATTGATATTTCTTGACACTTTTCAAATCAAAAGTATTATTTTGCCACATCCTTAAATTTTCGACATATAAATATGATCAAAAAAGAAGCATCGCTCCTGATGGCACTACTGCCAATTGCTATTCTGATTTCACTGCTCACACTAAATGTAATTTTATTTGATGATACTTTGGCTGGGGCGAACCAGATTGCGTTGATGCTTGCCGCTGCTGTTGCAGGTTTGGTGGCTACCAGGCTGGGATACGGCTGGGGTGAAATAAGTGCAAAAATTGTGTCAACCATCGGCTCGGCAATGCCTTCTATTTTGATTCTTTTATTGATTGGATCGCTGGCCGGAACCTGGCTGATTAGCGGGGTTGTTCCGGCAATGATTTATTACGGATTGGATCTGATCAGCCCGAAATTATTTCTTTTTACAGCGGTGGTGGTAAGTGCCATTGTAAGTGTGGCCACCGGAAGTTCGTGGTCAACTATTGCCACCATCGGTGTGGCGCTGTTGGGAATAGGACAGGCCATCGGGATAAACGAAGCGGTGGTTGCCGGTGCAATTGTAAGCGGCGCCTATTTTGGCGATAAAATGAGCCCCCTGAGCGACACTACAAACCTGGCGCCTGCCATGGCCGGAACAGATCTTTTTACACACATCCGCTATATGATGTTTACCACCGTACCAACGTTAACCATCACGCTGATTATTTTTCTGGTGATCGGTTTTCGTTACGATTTCTCATCGGCTACTGTTGACGTGGCCAATGTAAAAACAGCCATTGGTGATACTTTTAACACTTCGCCCCTTTTGTTTTTGGTGCCGGTGGCACTGCTGGCTGTTATTATTTTGAAAGTTCCGCCACTGCCATCGCTTTTTATCGGGACCTTACTCGGCGGAATATTTGCGGTAATTTTTCAGCCGCATATTATTGAAGAAGTAGCCGGGCACCTTGAGAATTATGCAACTGCTTCCTACTACTCGGTTATGCAGGCTATGTTTGGAGACATTAGTCTTACCACTACTGATGAAAATGTAAATAATTTGCTAAGTACCTCGGGAATGAGCGGGATGCTCGATACAGTTTGGCTAATCCTTTCCGCAATGATTTTTGGCGGCGTTATGGAATCGGCAGGTTTATTAAAACGAATAACACAACCCATTGTAAAATATGCCCAAAGTACCGGAAGTCTGGTAGCTTCAACAGTGGGTACCTGCCTGTTTTTCAATACTACCGCTTCCGATCAGTACATTGCCATTGTGGTGCCGGGCCGGATGTACCGCAAAACCTACGAAGAAAAAGGCTTAAAACCCGAATTACTGAGCCGGACGCTGGAAGACAGCGGAACGGTTACTTCGGTATTAATTCCGTGGAATACCTGTGGGGCAACGCAATCGAGGGTGCTGGGAGTGGATACCTGGTCGTATGCGCCGTATGCTTTTTTCAACATTATCAGTCCGTTGATGACCATTTTGTTTGCTTACCTGAACATTAAAATCAGAAGATATGCACCGGGAGAAAAGCCGGTTGTTGCTGAAGAGGAGGAATAGTGTTCAGTCGCAGTTGGCAATAGTCACTGGTCAGTGGTCAATAGTCATTAGAAAATCTCAGAGTTAAAATTCCGATATCTTTTACACCGCGGCTTTAGCCCGGTGATTGGGATAATTCTCAGAAAACAGGCTTTAGCCGTTAACTGCCCAATTAAAGGCTAAAGCCAGCCAATTTCTTCTTTCGGATTCACCAGGCTAAAGCATGGTGCAATATAATTCATGCGCTCATGCGTTTCTTTCTTTCAACTCCATCGTTTTAGGTACTTTTAACCGCGTTGAAGGCTCTTCCATATTTTCATTCGGCAGCCGGTACAACTCGGTGGTTTCGATGCTGATAAAACCAAACTCCTCCATTACTTTTCCTGAAATTAAATAACAACCGCCACCTCTGAAAGGATATTTTTCCGCCACATTCGGAAACTGAACCGTGTCGATCCAGTGCCCTTCATAATCGATAAAAACGCCAAAAGTCATGCTTCTCCCATTGCCGGAGCGTGTGTACTTTATATTTACCAAACTTCCAACTATCGACACATTCTTTCCAATCAGCCCGGATAAATCGGCAGCTGTTGTCTGTGGCAGTTTCAGCTCTTCCAATAAACCAAAAGGCGAACGTGTAACCGGAAACCCCAGTAATTCGATTTCGTCGTAGGCATCTTCCAACGGATGAAAATACAGATCGGGGATCGAAAACTCTTTTACTTCCTGCTGAAAAAGAGTCCGTTCAGGAGTCGTTTTCTTTGATTTCGACAGGATAAAATGTGCATTCCAAAGCAGTTCTTTTTTCGATTTTTGCGTGAAATTAAAAGCCCCCACACGAATCAAAATACTCACTTGTTCGAGCGAAATGGGCACGCGAATCAGAAAATCCTGCAGACTGCGGTAGTAACCTCCTTGATGCCGTTCATCCAAAACAGCCTGAATGGTGGCAGTCTCCAGGCTTTTCAGAAAACCCAGCCCAAGAAAAATTACTTTTCCGCCAATGACGGTTTCCTCGTTGCTGCGGTTTACGCACGGTGGAAAAATCTTGCCGCCATGTATCCGTGCTTCGTGCACATACAAATCGGTGCGGTAAAAACCACCGCCGTTGTTGATGGTGGCTACCATGTATTCGAGCGGATAATACGCTTTCAGAAACAGCGCCTGGTAACTCTCAACAGCATACGAAGCCGAATGCCCTTTTGAAAAAGCATAGTTGGCAAAACTCTCAATCTGTGTCCACACACGATGAACCAAAGCATAGTCGTAGCCTTTCTCGGCACAGTTTGAAAAGAATTTGTCTTTTACCTTGCCAAATTCGTTACGCTGTTTGAACTTCCACGACATGCCGCGCCTAAGAATATCCGATTCCGCCAACGTTAATCTGGCAAACAAATGCGCCACTTTTATTACATCTTCCTGGTACACCATTACACCGTAAGTCTCTTTCAGCAATTCATACAACTCGGGAGCTTCCTTTTCAGCTGCCACACAGCGACTGCGGTCGCGGTAGCGCAAAATATATTCGCGCATCATCCCGCTTTGCGCCACTCCCGGACGAATAATCGAGCTGGCCGCGACCAAACGTAAATAATCGTCAGCCTCAAGTTTGGTAAGCAACATACGCATGGCAGGCGATTCCACGTAAAAACAACCGATGGTATTTCCGTGTTTCAGCAGTTCTTTTACCTGCTCATCTTTTTTAAATGCAGGCAAATCGTGAATATCAATTTCATCGCCTTTATTTTCGCGGATGATGCTAATGGTGTCTTCAATTTTACTCAAACCACGCTGACCCAAAATATCAAACTTGGCAAAACCGATGTCTTCTGCTTCAATCATATTAAAATGCACCGTAGGAAAACCTTTCGGCGGCAGAATAGTGGCAGTAAAAGTGCTGATTGGTTCTTCGGAAATAAGAATACCACTGGAATGAACGCTCAGGTGACTTGGAAACCCGTGAATAAGCCGGCTGTATTTGATAACAAGCCGGGCAATATCCTCATTTACATCCTGTAAATTTTCTACTCTCTGTAGTTTCTCTATTTCATGATTTGGAAGACCGAAAACCTTTCCTAGTTCTCGAATCAGAGATTTGTCCTGAAAGGTAATGTGAGTTCCCACCAATGCTGTGTGATCCCAACCATACCGGTCAAAAATATATTTCGTTATATGATTGCGGTCGCGCGACGCAAAATCAATGTCAAAATCAGGCGGGCTTTTTCGCGAAGGATTGATAAAACGCTCGAAATACAAGTCGAGTTCTACAGGATCGACATCGGTAATACGCAACAAATAAGCAATCATGCTGTTGGCGCCACTTCCCCGCCCTACGTAATAACAGCCCCGGCTGCGGGCATGCTGAATCAGATCCCAGTTAATCAGAAAATACGCGGCAAAATCCATTTGTTTGATGATGGCAAGTTCTTTTTCAATTCGCTGAGCTATTTTGGGCGAAGGCTCTCCAAAACGATAACGAACACCCTCCCACGCCAGCTTTCGCAGCATGATAAAATCTTCGGCAGGTGAACCATAAAAACACTGCTTATTTTTCGATTTTCTGAAAGTAAATTCGATGGAACAACTATCAATTATTTTTTGTGCATTATGAATAAGCTGCGGAAAATCGCGGAATTGTTCGTAAATATCCTGCCGCGGCCACATGATTTCGTCGGGGCTGGCTTCTTCACTTTTGGGCAAAAGACTTAATAAAGTATTGTTATCAATCGCACGCAGAAGGCGATGGATATTAAAATCACGTTTGTTACGAAAAGTAACCGGCTGCAACACCACCAGTTTATCCAGGTGATTCCGAAGATCACCAAATATCCGGTTCACTTGCGCAGGTCGGATCCCGATAAATTCATTTTCTCTTAATTCCTTGGGGTGAATTGCCCCGATGGGATAAATAAAATAAGCTTCCGCAATTTCCGGTGCCCGGTCCGGGATTCTTTCACCTGAATGTAAATGATAAGTTAAATGCTCGTTCAATGCGCGAAATCCGTTATTGTTACGGGTAATTCCGATGTACTTCTGCTGCGCACCGTTCCTGAAATCGATACCAACGACCGGTTTAATATCCTTCTCTTCACAAAGTCTTATAAAATCGATGGCCGCCGAAGTATTGTTGATATCGGTGAGCACCAGCGAACGATAACCTTTATCAATGGCTTCCTGAATCAGCTGCCCGATGTTGATCGTGCCGAACTTGTAACTGTAATATGTGTGGCAATTTAGTAACATAAAGCCCCTCCTAACCTCCCCAAGGGGAGGAATAAAATCATTAATCGATATTCTACAATCTTCATTCTTCAATCAAAGTCCCCCTTGGGGGATTTAGGGGGCTTGCTTTCACCGGCGACAATCCGTTAAACGGATTCATCTTTTGCCCGGCACCTTTAATTCCAAGCGTGGAAGCACGAAAAACGGCATCGTCCCCAAAGCGGTTGCGCATTTTGTCCATTTGCTGGTACAGGCGGATTAATTTGGCGTTGTCTTCGAACAAGCGCATCTGGTAACTTCCGCCAATTAAATGGCTAAACCGCACCCCCACCAAACGCACCAAAACCCTCCGGGTATAAAGCTGGTCAAAGAGGTCCATCACTGTTTCTATCAAAGTGTGGTCGAGCGAAGTGTAGGGAATACGCTTTTGCCGGGTGCGTGTATCAAAATCGGAGTAACGTACGGTTACTGTTACTACTGAGGTAAGTTTATTGCTGTTCCGCAGTGCAAAAGCCAGTTTTTCTGTCATCGACAACAGCAGATTTTTCAGTGCTGCCACATCAATGGTATCTTTTTCAAAAGTAAGTGACGAGGACATGGATTTCCGTTCGCTGTATGCTTCCACCAGCGAATTGTCGATTCCCTGTGCTTTTTTCCAAAGAGCGATCCCGTTCTTTCCCATCACTTTTTCCATCAGTTCAACCGGCATTTCCTGGATCGTTTTTACATATTTTACGCCCATGCTCAGCAGCATTTTGTAGGTTTGGTCGCCTACCATCGGGATCTTTTTCACCACCAGTGGCGCCAAAAAACTCTTCTCCTGCCCTTCTTCAATTTTTATATGATTATCAGGTTTTACCTCGTTTGTAGCTACTTTCGATACGGTTTTACTGGTAGAGAGCCCAAAAGAAATGGGTAAATGCGTTTCTTTAATGATCCGCTCCCGAAGTTCCTGCGCCCATTGGTAACTGCCGTAGAATTTGTCCATTCCGGTAACGTCAATGTAGAACTCGTCAATCGAAGATTTTTCGTACAAAGGCGCCTGTTCGCTGATAATTTCGGTAATTGTATCGGAAAAGCGACTGTAAATAGAACTGTTCCCTCTTACCACAATTGCTTCGGGACAAAGCCGCTGAGCCATTCGCATGGGCATGGCCGAATGAATGCCATACTGCCGGGCCTCGTAACTACAGGCCGCCACCACTCCACGCCCGCTGGTTCCTCCCACCAAAACAGGTTTACCTTTTAACTCCGGGTTCATCAACCGTTCGCACGAAACAAAAAAGGTGTCTAAATCAATATGTACAATATTTCTGCTCAAAATGTCGATATTATCGTCAATATTTCGACTATAATTTAGTCAATATTTCTTATATTCGTATTTGAAAGAAATAAGATTTTAGTAGAGATTTTTACATCATAGCTTTAGTCCAGTGATCTGAAAGGATAGGTTAAGAATCGGTTTTGTCGTTAAGACATTGACCAATTAACGGCCAAAGTCTATTCCGCCAGTTTCTTAACACCAAGCTAAAGCATGGTGCAATAAGTTTATAAATGGAAGTGCTACAATAGAAGTAAGATATATTTTGCACCGTGGCTTTAGCCCGGTGATTTAAAAGAATGGAGTATGAACCGGCTTTAGCCATTAAAAGAAACAATATGTCTTTTGTGAAAATCTGGATACATGCAGTTTGGACAGTAAAAAATCGTGAACCAGTCATCAATCAGAAAGACAGGAAGATTCTGTTCGAACATATCCATCAAAACGCACTTGAAAAGAACATTTTAATGGAAATTGTGGGTGGATACAATAATCATGTTCATTGCTTGTTTCGGCTGAGGAATGACCAAACCATTGAGAAAATCATGCAACTGATAAAAGGAGAATCTTCATTTTGGTTTAATAAAAACATGGATTCGCGAGAAAAATTAGTTTGGCAGAAAGAATATTTTGCTGTCAGTATTGGGGAATCGCAGGTAGAAGCGGTGAAAAACTACATCCAAAATCAGGAGCAACATCATAAAAAAAAGACATGGGAAGAGGAGTATCAGGAGTTTATAACCAACTATGGCTTTAAGATTTTTAAAGGCTAAAGCCAGTCTGTTCCTGTAAAGTTTTTTATCACCCAGCTAAAGCAGGGTGTAATATTTTAAATCGAATATTGAGCCGTTAAGTTCTCTGAGTTTTGCACCGCGGCTTTAGCCCGGTGACTAAAGAAAGCGAATTAAGAATCGGCTTTAGCCGTTAATAACGAATCTCAAATATTAAAGGCTGAAGCCTTCTTTTCTTAAAAATATAGTATCGCCAAGCTAAAGCATGGCGCAAAAACAAAAACAACATGTACTTCGCAGAAAACCTAAAATTCTTACGGACACGGCGCCAAAAGTCACAAATGGATATGGCAACCGAACTCGATCTCACCCGCACTACCCTTTCTGGCTACGAAAAAAATGTACAGCCACCATTTAAAGTGCTGATCCGTATCTCGGAATATTTCAATATTTCGCTGGATGCACTGATTAAATACCGGCTGGAAACCCTTTCCGAGTTTCAGCTTTCGCAAATCGAAAAAGGCTTTGATGTAGATATTACCGGCAATAAACTTCGCTTACTCACTATTTCGGTTGACGACAAAGGAGAAGAAAACATTGAAATGGTGCCGGTAAAAGCACAAGCCGGTTACACCAACAGTTATGGCGACCTCGAATTTATTGCTTCGCTACCAAAATTCAAACTTCCCTTTCTTCCTAAAAACAAAACGTATCGTAGTTTCCAAATCAAAGGTGATTCAATGCTGCCAATTAAAGAAGGCTCGTGGGTGACTTGTTCTTTTATGGAAAACTGGACAGCGATTAAAGATGGGAAAGCCTGTATTGTTGTTACCAAAGACGAAGGAATCGTTTTCAAACTCATATACAAACAAGCAGAAAAAGACAGCCTCTTACTGGTTTCTTCCAACCGGGAATACTCA
Organism: Draconibacterium sp.; assembly: GCA_047975435.1. Taxonomy (GTDB): domain Bacteria; phylum Bacteroidota; class Bacteroidia; order Bacteroidales; family Prolixibacteraceae; genus Draconibacterium. Next base: position 9,979 of record JBKEDN010000228.1, read on the forward strand.
CCTTACCAATTGCCCTTTTCGCAGATACTTGAAATCTGGCAATTTGAAACCGTTAACAGTTTTTGAATAGTTGAAATCATTAACTTTAAGAAATCGTTAGCTTGCTTCCTTAATCTGAAAAAATAATACTTATAGTAGTCCAGAAAAATATCGATCGTTCATAAACGGCTATAAAAAAGCAGATTAAGAACAAATAACCAATCCGCTCCATACTTCTTATATCCTTTATTCCACAAGAATTTCCGTTAAAACCATCTACTCATAGATTCAAAATATGCCTGATAAAATATTTATATATCTATTTATGTATATATTTACATTATACGACATATATTTGCGGCGAAAATTAGAAATAAAACCGTTTATATATGTTAAGAAATCGATTTACCAAAGTACTGATTTTTTTATTTGCTATTCCACTTTTAAACAATGCTCAACCCAGATCGCTTAGTCTGGAAGAAGCTTTAAACTTAGCAAGCGAAAACAATCTGAACATCAGGAGTGCCGAAGCGCGCATAAATGCAGCCAAGGCGCAGTACCGCATGACCAACTCCGTTTTTCTTCCGGGAGTTGAAGCAAGTCATACCGGAGTAAGCACCAACGACCCTTTGTCTGCTTTTGGATTTAAGCTAAAACAGGAAATCGTTCAGCAAGCCGATTTTGATCCGGCAAAATTAAACGATCCGGGAAGTTCTGAAAATTTCGGAACCAAAATTGAGATCCAGCAACCGCTTGTAAACCTCGATGGAATTTATGCCCGCAAAGCAGCCAAAAACCAATTCGAAGCCATGAATTACCAGGCAACACGCGTTCGTAAAAACATTGAATACGAAGTGAAACGGGCCTATTTTATGTTAGAGCTGGCTGAATCTTCGGTGGAAGTTTTGGGGCGTTCAGTAAAAGTAGCAGAAGAGGCGCTTCGCTTAACAAAGAACAATGAAGAACAGGGTTTTGCCAAACATGCAGATGTACTGGAAGCCTCAGTACGTTTTGAAGAAAGGAACAACCAGCTTCAGGAAGCAAAAAACAACCGGGAAACAGCACACGATTTCCTGGCGCATTTGCTGGGTCTCGAATTTAATGAGCAAATTACCACAACAGACTCACTCGTTCAGTCACCCGCACAGTTGCTGGCAACTCAAACCGATTACAGTCTTGAAAACCGCTCAGATGTTTTGGCTTTTCAGAAACAAATTGAAGCCGGCGAGAACATGGTTAAAAGCAATAAAATGAAGTTTGTTCCGCGCCTTAACGCCTTTGGTGCCGTAGAATGGAACGACGACAAATTGCTGGGAACTTCAGCCAATAATTATATGGTTGGTGCATCGCTCAGCTGGAAATTATTTAACGGATACAAAAATGCCGGAGCGGTTCAACAATCCAGAGCACAATTAGACGAAGCCAAATACAATTACCAGGATTACCTGTCTCAAAGCCAGATACAAGTAAACAATGCCATCAGAAATGTAAACCTCAACTACAATCGTATTCAATCGAGTAAGCTGGCCAAAGAACAGGCAAATGAATCATTAAGAATACGCACCAACCGGTTTGAACAAGGACTCGAAAAAACAGCAGATTTACTGATGTCGGAAGCCTTGGCATCGGGAAAAGAACTGGAATACATACAATCGATTTATAACTACAAGCAGGCCATTTTCGAAATGGAACTGCTGATGGAAAAAAAAATTAATAAATAAAAGCCTTATACAATGAAAATGGAATCAATTAATAAAAACCTGTTTATCGCAATTACTGCGATGGGATTATTTCTGGCCTCGTGCGGTCATAAAGAGCACGCTGCAACAAGCGAAAATGCGGAAAAAGTATCAGTAAAAGTGGCAACAGCCGTTCTGGATGATTTCCCGATGGAAACCAGTTTCTCCGGAAAACTGGAAGCCGACAAACAAAGTAATCTGAGCACCCGGATTATGGGACAAATTACAGCCATTTATGCAAAGCCCGGACAAAAAGTAAGTCAGGGAGACCTGCTGATCCAAATCCGCAACCAGGATATTCTGGCAAAAAAAGCACAGGTAGAAGCCAGCAAAGTAGAAGCCACAACAGCTTACGAAAGCGCTGAAAAAGACCTTAAACGTTTTGAAGCGCTGCATGCTTCTAACAGCGCATCAGACAAGGAACTCGATGATATGCGTACCCATTTTCAAATGGCCAAAGCACGTCTTTCGGCGGTTGAACAAATGGAACGTGAAGTAGAAGAAAACATTCGTTACTCTTCCATTCGCGCACCCTACAGCGGCATTGTTACCAGCAAATTCGTAAACGAAGGTGACATGGCCAATCCGGGAATGCCTTTACTAAGCATCGAAAGCCCTGCATTGTGGAAAGTATATGCACGTATTCCTGAACTGGAAATTGCCAGCGTAAAATTAAATGATCCTGTAAAAGTTCGTTTTACCGCCTTACCTGACGTTGAAGTGGCAGGAACGATTTCTGAAGTCAATCCTTCATCAACCAATACAGGTAGCCAGTTTGAAGCTAAAATCCTTTTGAATGCCGATGCAGCCAAATCTCTTGACCTGTATAGCGGAATGTTTGCAAATGTTATTCACGAAAAAGGAACTCAAAAAATGATCAGGATACCGCAAAGCAGCCTTGTTAAACGCGGCCAGCTAACGGGCCTTTACACCATTGGGACAAACAACAAAGCATTGCTGCGATGGATACGCACAGGTAAAACGTACGGTGATTCCATCGAAATTCTTTCCGGATTAAACGATGGCGAGAAATATGTTCTGTCAAGCGAAAGTAAATTATATGACGGAGCCATTGTTGAAAACAAATAAGTAAGAAAGATGAAGACAGGATTTTCTGGCGGAATAGCCAAAGCATTTATAAACTCAAAGCTGACACCGCTTCTGATGATTGCCTTCATGGCCATCGGAATTTACAGCTCTTATCTTACACCACGGGAGGAAGAACCGCAGATCGATGTACCAATCGCCGATATTCTTTTCCGATATCCGGGTGCAAGTCCGAAAGAAATTGAATCGCGCGTTATGCAACCGCTAGAAAAAGTGGTAGCTAATATTCCGGGAGTTGAATATGTATATTCAAACTGTATGCCCGGCCAGGCGATGATGATTGTGCAGTTTTATGTGGGTGAAGACATTGAACTCTCGCTGGTAAAAATGTACAACGAGATAATGAAACACATGGACGAGATGCCCAAAGGCACTTCTCTCCCACTTGTAAAAACACGTTCGATTGACGATGTTCCGGTACTGGGGCTCACACTTTGGAGTGAAACCTACGACGACTATCAGTTAAAACGTATCGCACAAGAACTGAACAACGAAATAGAACAGGTTGAAAACGTGTCGGAAACCAAAGTAATTGGCGGACGCTCGCGCGAAATCAGGGTTGTGCTGAATAACGAACTGATGAGTTCTGCACATGTTGACGCCTTAATGATAGCACAGCAAATTCAAATGGCAAACGGACAGTTTCAGGCTGGTTCGTTTGACAAAAATGATACAGAATACCTGGTGGAAGCCGGTGATTTTCTGAAAACATCGGAAGATGTAGAAAACCTAGTGGTGGGAATCAGCAATGGAAATCCGGTGTACCTAAAACAGGTTGCTCAAATTATTGACGGACCAGAAGAACCGATTGAATACGTCCAGTTTGGATATGCGAAAATGGATCCGGAACAGGTAAATCATCCGGGAGAATATCCGGCCGTTACTATTTCGGTGGCAAAACGCCGCGGGGCTGATGCCATGCATGTTTCGGATAAAATTCTGACCAAACTGGAAATCCTGAAAAAAGACCTTATTCCGGAAGATGTGACGGTAACTGTAACACGAAATTATGGAGAAACAGCCTCTCATAAAGTTTCGGAATTGTTATTACACCTTTTGGTTGCAATCGGCGCGGTAACCGCTCTGGTGATGCTGGCCATGGGCTGGCGCGGTGGTTTGGTTGTATTTATATCGGTGCCGATTACATTCGCACTTACCATGTTCAGCTATTATTTCCTTGATTACACGCTGAACCGTATTTCGCTGTTTGCACTGGTGTTTGTAACCGGTATTGTGGTTGACGACTCAATCATTATTGCCGAAAACATGCACCGCCACTTTAAAATGAAAAAACTGCCTTTTATACAGGCAGCCATTCGCTCAATCGACGAAGTAGGAAACCCGACCATCCTGGCAACATTTACGGTAATTGCAGCCGTATTACCCATGGTATTTGTAAGCGGTTTAATGGGGCCGTATATGAGCCCGATGCCGATTGGAGCCTCCATTGCAATGATTTTTTCGTTGTTGGTAGCGCTTACCATCACTCCTTATCTTGCGTACAGATTACTACGCCACGACAAAAAAGGGCACGAAGAGAAGGAATTCAGTATGGAAGATTCCATCATCTACAAATTGTACAAAAAAACCATCAATCCGATGCTGGAATCGGGTTGGAAACGCTGGGGATTTATTATCGGTGTTGCCGTTTTACTGTTTGGCTCCATGACTTTGGTTTATTTCAAACTGGTTGCTGTAAAAATGCTTCCGTTCGACAATAAAAACGAATTCCAGGTAATTATCGATATGCCCGAAGGAACAACACTCGAACGCACTGCCGCAGTAACCAAAGAACTGGCTTCTTATATAGCAGAACAGGACAATGTGCTCGATTACCAAAGTTATGTGGGAACGGCGTCTCCGATGAACTTCAACGGGCTGGTGCGCCACTACGACATGCGCCAGGGGTCGAATGTGGCTGATATTCAGGTGAACTTAACACACAAAGGAGACCGCAAACTTCAGAGCCACGATATTGCCAAAGCCATGCGCCCCGGCTTACAGGAGATCGGCAAAAAATACAATGCCAATGTTAAAGTGGTTGAAGTTCCGCCCGGACCTCCGGTATTATCCACCATGGTTGCCGAAATTTATGGCCCGGATGAAGAAGTTCAGATGAACATTGCAGAGCAGGTAAAAGGCTTATTTGCTCAAACTGCTGATGTGGTTGATATCGACTGGTATCCTGAAGACGACCAGGTGGAATATAAATTTAATGTATTGAAAGAGAAGGCCGCATTAAACGGGCTTTCCACTCAACAAATCACACAAAGCCTGGCAATGGCACTGGGAGGGCAGGAAGTTGCCCAACTCTACCAGGAAGATGAATACAAACAGATCGGGATCAAGCTTCGTCTGGATGAAAAAGGCCGCTCGGGAGTAAACGACCTCAAGAAAATAAACATCATGAGCCCGATGGGGCAAATGGTTTCGCTTGGCGATGTTGTTGAAGTAGAGAAAGGCATTCAGGACAAAAGTATTTACCGCAAAAACCAACGCCGTGTAGTTTATGTAACTGCCGATGTAGCCGGAAAACTGGAAAGTCCTGTGTATGGAATTCTTAGCATTTCGGAGGAGTTAAAAGGTATTAAATTACCCGAAGGTTATGCACTGAATGAAGAATTCACCAAACAGCCATTTTCAGAAGAAAATTACAGCCTGAAATGGGACGGTGAATGGCAGATTACCTACGAAGTTTTCCGCGATTTGGGAACCGCATTTGCAGTGGTACTTGTAGTAATTTACCTGCTGATTATTGGCTGGTTCCAGGATTTCAAAGTCCCGATTGTAATGATGATTGCCATTCCGTTATCGCTGGTGGGTATTCTTGTCGGCCACTGGCTGATGGGCGCCTTCTTCACTGCAACATCCATGATCGGATTAATCGCTTTAGCGGGTATAATGGTCCGAAATTCGATACTGCTCATCGACTTTATAAACCTGCGGCTTGCGGATGGTATTCCGCTAAAAGCTGCCATTATTGAAGCCGGTGCGGTTCGTACCACACCCATCCTGTTAACAGCGGGTGCTGTAGCTATTGGAGCAGTGATTATTCTGTTCGACCCTATTTTCCAGGGACTGGCCATTTCACTGATTGGTGGAACAATCGCCTCTACATTCCTGACGCTGGTAATTGTTCCGCTCATTTATTTCATGACCGAAAAGAAAAAATATCCGGAACAACCCGCTGAACTTGCTATTGAAGAAGAAAATACAACTAACGAAAACAAATAAACAGATGAAATTTGTAATGATGCAATGTGTGGAAGCACACCACCAGGACCTGTCTCATATTTTGGAGCAGATCCATGTAAATGCGTACAGTGAAACCGAAGTGGAAGGTTTTATGAAAGATGTGGAAGGACAAAAGCCAATTTCCAACTGGTTTGGGTCGATGAAACGTCCTTACCGCTACATTATTTCTTTCACATTTCTGGAAGAAGACAAAGCACATGAATTGTTGCGAAGGGTGAAGGAATTCAATGATTCCATTGAAACCATAAGCCCGATAAACGCTTACATTATGAATGTCGAAAAATTTGTTTAACAAAAGAATAAGATTATGAGGGAAAGAATCATACGCGGAGTGGCCGGAACGTTTATTCTGGCAAGTGTTCTATTGGCAATTTTTGTTCATATCTACTGGCTGGGACTGGCAGTATTTGTGGGACTAAACTTGTTTCAGTCGTCCCTAACAAAATTTTGTCCGCTAGAATACTTTTTGAAAAAGGGGGGATTCGATAATTAAATTTGTCTTTTTTTGACAAGCTGAAGGTTGGTAATTTTTTGCCAACCTTCTTTTTTGCATAAAATCAATAAGGCCAATAATCACAGACTTTACACACAACATAAACAGCTTTTACCTGAATGATCTCAAATATTAAATCAAAAATTTATTATGCACATATGTTATTTATTTTGTTTTTTTACACTATCTTTGTTTCAAACATTTGTATCGAATAAATAGCTTATGAAACGACCGGAACAAAGATTTGTCATAAACCTGCTTACCGCAGACAGGCAAGCATAATTAAAATCATGGGAGTTCCATCGAATACGAATGAGATAAACAATTATAAACGAATGAAAACGATTATTACATCTAAAGGAGATAACCTGCAATCGGTATTTGACCCAAGATTTGGACGTGCCGGATGGTTTTGTGTTTATGACCCTGAAAACAAATCTACCCATTTTATTGAAAACAGTTTTAAAAATGTAAATGGAGGCGCCGGAACAAAAACTTCGGAAATGGCTGCTGAACTGGGAGCGGGAAAAGTTATTTCAGGCGACTTTGGCCCAAAAGCCAGAACCATGCTCGAAAAGTTCAAAATACAGATGGTTATGCTGGAAGATACAGGTATGAGTGTTCAGGAAATAATAGACAAAATCAACAAAAATTAGAACAATGCCAGGATTAGACATGACCGGCCCTTTGGGACAAGGCTCCCGAACCGGAAGAAGACAAGGCAGATGCAGAACAGAAACAACAGATCAGGCTCAAACAACGGAAAGCACATTAAGACGGGGTTTTAGAATGCGCTTCCAAAGAGACGACTCTGACGATTTTATAGGAAGAGGAAGAGGAAGGCATGAACATAAACATCCGGGCGGTCGCGGACTGAACCGCCGTGGTCGTTAATTACAGAATTCTAAATATTTATCAGATGAGAAAAAAAATTGCGATACCCGTTGATGACAACAGCATACTTGACGGGCATTTCGGACACTGTCGTTATTTTTCGTTACTGACCGTGGAAGATCAACACATTGTTTCGGAAGAAAAAGTTACCCCTCCCCCGCACGAACCCGGATTACTCCCAAAATGGCTTGCACAACAAGGAGTTACCGATGTTCTGGCCGGTGGAATGGGACAAAAAGCCATCGAAATTTTCAAATACAACAATGTGAATGTTTTTGTGGGAGCTCCTAAACTGTCAGCCAATGATTTAACAAAAGGCTTTATTGACGAAACAATCAGTTTTACAGCCAACTACTGTGACCATTAATATACAAACCGGAAAGGTAGAACCTTTTAAATCGGATTTTGATTAGCTACTGAGAATATCCCCGAGAGAATATTTCGGGGATTTCTCTTGGCCTTAACAGTCGCCCTTATATTCATCAACAAAAAAACAGCACAATGCGAATTGCTATCGCCAGCGGAAAAGGAGGAACAGGCAAAACAACCGTTGCCGTTAACTTCTATTATTATTTTTCAAAACTTTTAGGAAACCGGGTTCAACTGATTGATTGTGATGTGGAAGAACCCAACGACCTTCTTTTTCTTCCTGATGCAAAAAAAACGGGGGCAAACGAGGTGTTTTCCCTGGTTCCGGAAATTGATACCGATAAATGTACTTTTTGTAAGAAATGTTCCGACTGGTGCGAATTTAATGCCATCAGCATTGTTAAAAACTTAAAATTTGCGGAAGTAAACAAAGACCTTTGCCATTCGTGCGGGGCCTGCTCTGTTGCCTGTAATTTTGGCGCAATCAATGAATATGAAAATCCAATCGGCACAATTTCCGAATACCAAAACGGCTTTGGCGCCGGTGTTATCGAAGGTCGGCTAAAAATCGGTTCTTCCATGCAAACATCACTGATTCGCGCGTTAAAAAAGCAAACTTACAATCCTGCAATGCTTCAACTTCTGGATGCTCCTCCGGGAACCTCCTGCCCTGTGGTAGAAACCGTTTCCGGCGCTTCGTATGTAATTCTGGTTACCGAACCTACTCCTTTTGGCGAATACGATTTAAAATTAACGGTGGAATTGCTGAACGATCTTAAAATTCCGTTTGGAGTGATTATCAACAAAGCGGGATTAGGCAATAATTCGGTTTACAGTTATTTAAAAGAAAACAAAATTGAGCTGATCGGAGAAATACCTTTTTCACAGGAATATGCTGGAAACTATTCACGAGGGACACTACTGGATAATATTTCGGGCGAACTTGAAAAGTTTTATTCCGAAACTGCGGAAAAACTCTTGAATATAAGCGTGCTTAAAGAAACAATGTGCTAAAAAAATGAAGGAAATTACCATAGTTAGCGGAAAAGGAGGTGCCGGAAAAACCAGTATTACAGCAGCTTTGGCCTCGTTGGCGAGCAATGCCGTATTTTGCGACAATGATGTGGATGCGGCCGATTTGCACCTCATCTTTCAACCTGAAATAAAAGAAACCTACGATTTCAACAGTGGTTCTATAGCTGAAATTGATTCCGAAAAATGCACACAATGTGGTTTATGCGAATCTTCCTGTCGTTTTGATGCTATTCATACAAACGGTGATTCATTTCCTGAAGTAAATCCGTTTCAATGCGAGGGTTGCCGTTTGTGTGAACGGATTTGTCCGGCTGAAGCCATTTCGGTTACCGAGAATTCTAACAACCAGTGGTTTGTTTCCGACACACGTTTTGGGAAAATGGTTCATGCAAAAATGGGCCCCGGTGAAGAAAATTCGGGACATTTGGTTACCCACATTCGTGAACATGCAAAAGATATTGCACGGGAAACAAACGCCGATTTTCTGTTAAACGACGGGCCTCCCGGAATAGGTTGTGCAGCCATTGCTTCGGTTACCGGTACCGATGCTGTTTTGTTGGTGATTGAACCCACCGTTTCGGGCTTACACGATGCAAAGCGGTTAAAAGAACTGGTAAATTCATTTAAAATACCAATGTTTGCAGTAATCAATAAGTTCGATATCAATCACGAATTAACAAACCTTGTTGAGGATTACCTGAAAAAGAATAACATTCAGTTATTGGGGAAAATTCCGTTTGACAAATTAATGGTTGAATCGATGGTAAATAACCAAACATTCATTGAGTTTGCCGCAGATTCAGAAACAGGAAAAGAACTTCAGAATATCTGGGAAAAATTATTGGAAAATAGAAAATGAAGCTGACAGTTTTAACAGAAAATACAGCCGGTGGCTTGTTTCAGGCTGAACACGGACTTTCGTACCTGATTGAAACAGGCCATGAAAAAATACTGTTTGATACCGGCCACTCCGATATTTTTTTGAAGAATGCAGAAAAACTGGGTTTAGATATTCAAAACGAAGTCCAAAAAATTGTGCTTAGTCACGGTCACTGGGATCATGGAAACGGGCTAAAATTTCTTAAAGATAAAACACTGATTACACATTCAGGATCTTTTCAGAAACGTTTTCGAAAAAAAGATCATTCACCTGTAGGACTGGAAATGAGCCGTATTGAATTAGCAGCACGTTTCAACATAACTGCTTCTGCAAAACCAACAAGAATTGCGTATAATACCTGGTTTTTAGGCGAAATACCCCGTGAGAATTCATTTGAAGATCAAACTACAAACTTTGAATTTTCGGATGGTTCGGAAGACTTTGTTAAAGATGATTCGGCTTTGGCTGTGCTTGCAAATCATCAACTGATTGTCATCTCCGGGTGCGCCCACTCAGGCATTTGTAACATTTGTGAATATGCAAAGAAAGTTACCGGTATTTTAAAAATTGGGGCGGTAATAGTTGGTTTTCATCTAAAACAACCGAACAAACAAACGCTGGAGACAGTCCGGTATTTCAAACAAAATAATATTAAACATGTGTATCCATCGCACTGTACAGAGCTCCCGGCACTTGCATTATTTCATAAAGAGTTTAATACAAAACAGGTAAAAACAGGGATGATTTTTGAGTTCTGATCTGTTATTTATAAACCATCTGAAAAACGATTTCACTCAGGCCGGCCGGTTTTTGATTACTCGGATCAATATAAATCCGCACCGTTAGTTTTCGGTCTTCCACTTTTACAATCCGCTCGTCGGTCCATTTTTGTTCTCCGGCTGCTAACGCAAAAGTGTTGGAAGTTACACCTTCGTATTCCACTTTTTGCCAGGTTTCTGTTTTAACATCCCCCACTTTTGACCGAATGCGGTACAAACCGTTTCTTACACCAATCTCGTAATCAAAATAATTATTGGGGTTGATACTTTGCGCCGACAATCCTGAGAATATTTTTTTCCTCAACCGCACATTTCCTTCTTCGCCCCTAAAAACAGTCTCTAATTTGTCGGCCCGGTTCCAACTGTCAAAAACCCATCCTTTGCCCAGATATTCTTCAAAAGCGGTATTGTTTTTTTCATTTCCGGAGTGCGAAGGTCTTCTTCCAAAATTAATTTGTCCCTTAGAATACGATTTTGCACCAATGTAAGAGTTACCAAAATACAACTCGTATAACTGCGGAAAAAAATTCACACAATTGGCAAAGCGGTCCTGATAAGAAGGGATTGTATCCGAATAAACAACGGCCAAATGAACATGTCCCCACTCAGCATTTCCCCAGGCCGTACCGATCAGCTCTCCCTTTTCTAATTTTTGCCCGTCTCTAACTTCCAGGTTTTTTTCATACAAACAGTCGTACACGTAAAATATACCTGGAAACGCCTCACTTTGAATTAAAACACAAGCCGTTTGTTTATCTTTTTGTTTTTCAACCCATGCAACGGTGCTGTTTTCAATCGCAACCAGCCAGTGCTTTTCAAAGCCTTTGGCATCGCTTAAATCAATCCCAATTCCGGGGTAGGTTTCGTAGGTTTTCTTTTTATCGTCGTAAACAAAAGAATACATATACGATTCTTCATCGCCATGCCAAACAAAACCATGATTAAAACTAATAGGAAAAACAAATTGATTTTTATCCAAAAGATTGTTGCTGATTTTTGCTACGCCAAGTAAAACATCCTTTTTCAACAGGCCGTGAATCGATCGGTTATCCGACAAGGCTTTTATCCACTTATTATCTGCCACAAAAAGTTGCAATCCGTTTGCAGTCCCTGGAAGCGAACGACCGCTTACTTTTATCCGAATCGTATCATTTCCCGCTGTAAGAGTGTTGTATTGATTTTCAATTTTCAATAAAATTACACTGGTACTATCGCAAATAATACTGTCCCCAATATTCAAACTGAAATAAGAAGTGTTTCCCCATTTAAAATCCGGTGCTGTTTGACCAGCTACTCCAAGAGCCACACTTACCAGAAAAAACAATATTGAAAATACAGGTTTCAACAGCTAATGTTATTGATTTAACTCCCAATGAAATGATTCAGAAATAAACTTCAATCCGCCAAACAGGCTGGTGCACCGCTACAAACCCGGTATTTGTGCGGAATTCCCAGATCGCGCATTTTTACGTGCAAGGCTGAATTTCCTTTGTATAAGAAATCATCATCGCTGCAATCAATGTAAAAACGGAACGACTTTAGCTGGTCTTTATCAACACTATCTAACAGATGAATCGGATCATTTGCTTTCGGGCATTCACTCACAGTGATTTCCGGCCTTGTCCCGTAAAAACCTTTAAAAACACAGTCGTATCTATCTTGCTTACTCAGAAAATGTTTGCGCATGATTTAGTTTTTAAAAGTACGTTACGCAAATCTATTATTATTTATACCATTGTCCTATAAATGCATTGATGTTTAGTAAAAGGGCGGGCTATAATTGTTACTGTTTTAATTATTCCCAATTTTTCGAAATTTTAGAATTAACATTCCGCAGATTTTGTAAATTTGAAAGCGTTCAGAAAGCATACAGAAAACCAAATGAAAATCAGATTTCTACTCAGTTTAATATTATTGTTCATCGGCTTCCGGGGCAACACTCAATCCGTTGGTGTGGTACTAAGTGGTGGTGGGGCCAAAGGTATGGCGCACATTGCCGTATTAAGGGTGCTGGAAGAAAACAACATTCCGATTGATTATATTGCCGGAACCTCGATCGGCGCCATTGTCGGAGGTTTGTATGCTGCGGGTTACAGCCCCGACGAAATGGAAGAGTTGTTTAAATCGGATGATTTTTATTTTTGGTCAACCGGAAAAATCCAGACCGGATACCGGTATTATTTTAAGCAGCCCGAAGCCGATCCAACCTGGCTACAGCTTAGTGTTACCAAAAAGGACAAAAAAGTAAAGGTGCTTCCACCTACCAACATCATTCCGGCAGAACAAATGGATTTTGCATTTATGGAACTTACAGCAGCCACCAGCGCTGCCTGCAAATATGATTTTAACAAACTGATGATTCCGTTTTTTTGTGTGGCAGCCGATGTTTACAACAGCAAACCGGTGATTTTAAGGAATGGAGATCTTGGAAATGCAATCAGGGCTTCGATGACAGTGCCACTGTATTTCAAACCAATAGAAATAAACGGAAGCCTGTTGTTTGACGGAGGTTTACTTAACAATTTTCCGACGCAACAAATGAAGGAAATTTTTAAGCCCGACATTATAATCGGACATAAAGTTGCTTCCAACACCAAAGCTGCCGAAGCTGACGATGTAATGCAGCAAATTTCTAACCTGGTAATGCGGCCTACCAATTTCGAAATTGACCCGAAAGACGGTATTCTGCTTGAAACAAAGTTTGAAGACATTGGCTTGCTTGATTTTGATAAAATTGACCAGGCAATGGAAGCCGGACGAAATACTACCGAGAATGTACTTGATAGCATTAAAGCTCTCGTAAAAAGAAGAGTTTTGCAGGAAGAAATACAGACAAAACGCGATAACTTTGATGCTCGAAAACCAGCTTTGTATTTTCAGAATATACAAGTGGAAGGCGTGCAGGACAACATGCAGCGGAAATTTATTATTCAGAGCATGAAACACGGATTACCGGTAGTTTCGCTCGATAATCTAAAAAAAGAATATTTTAAACTGGTAGCCGACCAACAAGTAAAATCAATACAGCCAATTACTTATTACAACAATGAAACGGGCTATTTCGACCTGCATTTAAAAGTTGAACCCGAAAAGCAAGTGGATGTTAACATTGGCGGAAACATTTCAACCAAACCGATTAACCAGGGATACGTGGGTGTAAACTACAGAACGTACAACCAGCGGGCTTACCTGCTAAACTCCAACCTGTTTTTCGGACGTTTCTACAGCTCATTTAAATTGGGCGGCAGGATTGACTACCCCACCAGGCTTCCTTTTTACCTTGCCTCTTATTTCACGTTAAACAGGTGGGATTATTTTGCCTCCAGCTCCGAATTATTTTTCGAAAACGTACGGCCGCCTTATATTATCCGCGATGAGCTTAATTTTCGGATCGAATCCGGGTTCCCTCTTGGCTTGAACAGCAAATTTTATACGGGTGTTGCCTACTCGTCGGCATCGGACCAGTACTACCAAACCGACATTTTTAACAAGGAAGATAAGCCGGATGAAAGTACATTCAATGCATTTGTTGCGGATATAAGGCTTGAAACCAACTCATTAAACTACAAACAATATGCAACCGAAGGCTTACTCCGGATGGTAGATGCAAAATATGTTGTGGGAGAAGAAGGCCACTTTCCGGGAAGTACATCTGAAATTAGTGGCGACTTTCACCATCATCAAGAGTATTTTCAGGTAAATGCCAAACTGCTTCGCTACTTTAAAATAGGAAAAACTTTTACGCTCGGAATCCATGCCGAAGGATTACTTAGTTCAAAAGACATGTTCCGGAATTATAAAGCAGTAAAACTTAGTGCACCGGGCTTTCAACCAACACCGCACAGTAAATCATTGTTTCTCGATAATTTCCACTCGAACCAGTTTGCGGCAGGAGGCCTAAAAACAATCTTTAACTTTACTGCCGACACCCATTTACGGGTGGAAGCGTATGGTTTTTTGCCCATTAAGCAAGAATTGATTGCAGATGACCTCAGCGCATACAAAAGCGACAATTTTTTTCATAATGTATATTGGCAGGGAATGGCCGCAGTGGTTTACCAAACCGGGATCGGGCCGATTAGTTTTGCTGTGAACTATTACGACAAAGAAGATACAAAGTGGTACATCACCTTAAACTTTGGTTATATCCTGTTTAACAAAAGGGCACTGTAGAACTATTTCCGCATAAAATGTGGAATAGCCGCATCCAGTTGAAATGAAATTTCAATCACACCCCGAAACACTGTATCCTGATACCAGGGTGTTTGGTAAATAATTTTTGTTTTTCCGTCTTTTTCGGTGGTGTACATGTTGTCAAGTGGTTTCTCCAGCATTTCCTTTAACCTTGTTCGGGAAGGTTCAGGATGACAATCGAGCAGGTTACTTCCCAGTAGTTCATCTCCACCGTATTTCTGAAACTGGTCAACCGAGCGGTGGTTCATATAAACAATTATTCCGTCTCGGTCGCAAACAGTTATGGCACCGTTGAACTCTTCGGCCCAGTTAACATTTAAGTCGTTCAAAGTCATTTTTTACTGTAGCATTTTACCCACTCAATTTCGAAATTTACAGCCGACGATATCGGATCGATCACCAGGCTGGATGCTTCAATAAATAATTGTTTATTCATTTCGGGCTTTTCCTCTTTCAGAATTTCAACTTCGTTAATTTTCCAGGTAAAAGTTGAGCCTGCCTTTTCAACACTAAAAATATAAGGCGCTTTTTTCAGGTTTGAGATATCGAGCCCTTCGCTTTCAACTTTGCCGTTTCCGTTTAAAAAAGTAAAACCAACATTGTTTTTTGCACCCATTTCCAACAGGTTAACGCGATTGGTTGGTTTTTCTCCCGTAAGATAAAGCGAGCTAACAACCTGTTTTTCCGGGTTAAAATAGATTTTTGCTTCAACAATTCCGTTGTTTAGCAAAAATTTGGGAGCGCTCGAAACCAGGCCCGAGGTATATTCAAATTCCGTTGGGACAAAACCTGCAGGCATTTGCCAAACTTTTCCACCGGCTTTCTCTTTTTTCGCCTGAATCACAAGTTTCTGATCTACTTTCAGGTTATCGCCTTTAGTAAAAATATTAAGGTCGCCGGGCAAAGCATAATTTTCTCCAAGCAGTTTACCGGCCACAGAAGTACTGGGTGACCACTTTTCGGTGTCGAGCTTTTTCCCCGAAAAATCATCGCCAAAAACAAGCTCCCAATTTTTAAAGAATTCAAAATCTTTCGAATCCCTGTATTTAAAATAATTGACAAACTCCGGCTTCTGCTTGTCTTTCAGGTATTGCTGATATTTGGCGAACTCCGGTGTTTTCTCCCAGCGTTTTTTATCTTCCAGCCAGGCCTTTTGTTTCTTGTATTCTTCTGATTGCAAAAGCGCATCAAGCTCGTGGTACCGTTTCAAATCAAACGAATCTTTTACATCCAGATAGTTCTTGTAAAGCGCTGATTTTTCATACTTTAAAACAAACTTTACAGTATCGTCTGATGCCAGCTTTTTAAATTCGGTTTGCTTTTTATATGCCTCGCTTTTTTCAAATTTCTGTTTGTCTTTCAAAAAAGTTTCTTTTTCCCTGAATTCTTTCGAATCTACCAATGCCTTCAGTTCTTCGTATCTTTTTAAATCATGGCTGCCTCGCACTTCCTTGTAAAGCTTTAATTTCTTCGACTTTTCAAGTTTAAAATAAGCCTTAATTTCATGGTCGCCACTTAGTTTTCTGAATTCAGCTTTGTCCTCTTTACTTCTATCGGAAGCATTTTTAAGTTGATTGTATTTATTGAATTTTTCTGTATTTGCCAGGGCTTCATGTTTTTTCAAAACCTCTGATCCGTGCAATTCAAGATATGCTTTTATCCCGGCCGATTTTACCAGCTTTTTATATTCCAACTGATGTTTTTCTTCCACCGATCCTTTATACACCTGGCTGGTAATCTGCTTTTTATCTTTCTCAAACTGGCCTTCTTTTATATAGTCGAGCAGCGTGTAATAGCTTTTTAGTTTTTCAGCATCACGTTCTTTTTCAAAACGTTTCAAATCAGAAGACCCTTCTACAACGAAATACTTTTTAATTGGCCCCGACTTTTTTAGACGCTGAAATTCACCGGCTTCTTTTTCTTCCTTACTTCCTTTGTACGAAAGCCCTTCAATCTCTTTTTTTCTGTTTTTAAAAGCTTCAGAATTTGCCCAGGCCTCCAATTCCATAAATGCTTTTAACGTATCTGAGCTTTCGGTTGCTAAAAAAACTTCATAATCTGCTTTTAACTGGGCTCTTTGTTTTTCAATGGTAGCTACGGGTTTTATTTTTCCGGTTAGTTGAAATGAAAAGATTTTGAATGACATTCGTTTGTATGTTAGATTCGTTTTCCAAAAATAAAAATTTCGACCATTATATCGCCAAACCAAGGCAACACATTTCCCATCGTGGTTAATTTTTGCCAAAAGTTTCTCAAAAAAGTCAGTTTTTAACAAAATAAAGGAAACCTCTAAAAATTAAAAATCTACCAATCAGCCTATTATAATAGTAAATAGTATCTTAGGAGCATATTCTTATACAATGAGGACAAGATACAAAGCAACAGGGACAAACAGT
>JBKEDN010000232.1:0-4834 GCA_047975435.1 Draconibacterium sp.
TATCTTGATGAATTTGCATTTCGATTTAACCGGAAGCTATCAACATACCGAGGAAAACTATTTTATCGCTTGATGCAACAAGCCGTAGATACTGCACCAGTTACATTTAATGATATTACAATAACAACTTGACCCAAGGAGATAAGCAGTTTAATGTTTTAAAATCATCAACCAGAACTAAAAAAAGATGAATATGGTTTTATGCTGCCCATCGTTGGCTCTAAAGGGGTGTTGGATTACATTACATTCAAAAAAATAACCTGTAAACAAGAACTTTTTCAGCTTCTAATTAAAAGTGATAACCCAGAGATGTTAATTCGTAATCTTTTATTTCTTTTCCTTTTTACCCGGGCTTTTGTCGCCAATCCTCAATCGGAGGTGAGTGATTTGCTGCTTGACACCTTAAAGAGAAATCTGGCAAAACACGAAGCACATGAAATGGAACAAAACTCAGTAAAATTACTTCGGGTTTCTGAAGAAGAAAACAATACTGAAATGCAAATAGAAGCAATAAAATTCATGGGTATTGCACAGCATCTTCAATCACGATACGACTCGGCAATTTACTGGTACAGCAAAGGGCTTGAGTTAAGTGAAAGACTTAAAGATTCAACAAATTGGGCTAAATGCTACCTGAACATTGCCACAAGTTATAATAAAAAAGGCTTGTACGAACAAGCAGTTGAAAACGCACTCCGCTCTTTAAAAATTTTTGAAAAAAAAGGTGATATAAACGGCCAGGCGCGGGTACAAAATATGATAGGTATTTTCTACTTTAATCGTGATAATTATGAAATGGCTCTAAACTATTTCGAGAAGTACCAGAAACTGGCAGTTGCAGCTAATGATTCGGGGGAGATTGTTTCTGCACTGAATAATACGGCATCGGCTCTGCACCTTTTGGGCCGATCTGATGAGGAGCAGCAATTATTGCGTAAATCAATAGCAATTCAGGAAGCACAGGGGCAATATATTCGTATCGGTTCAGCCTACGAGAACCTGGGTGCGTTGTATCTCGATTCGGATAGTTTACAACAAGCAATCGTATTTTTTGAAAAAGCCCGTAAATCCTATCAGATCAATAAGAATATATATAATCTCGCACGTTCCAATCTTCAAATTGCACGTGTTAAAAAGAAGCAGAAAAGGTACCCTGAAGCAATCGCCGCCATTCAGCAAACATTGGCATATTGTGAAGAAGGTGGTTTTCTGAAACTAAAGGAAGATGCATTATACCAAATGGCTTTGGTTTATAATGAACAGTTGGATTACAAAAAAGCTTACAATACTTTTGTTGATTACGTGGCGACAAAAGATTCGGTGTTTAACGAAAAGAATCAGGAGTCGATAAATACATTAATGATCGAGTACGAAACAGAGAAGAAAGAACACCAGATTGCACAGCAACAGCTCGAAATCACACAAAGAACACTGGAAAACAAACGCAAATCAACTGCTATAATATTCTTGTCTGGCGCACTGGTTATTTTACTTCTGATGGTTTTTATTGTTTACTCGCGAATACGCATAAAACAGGAGCGTCGTCTAAATCAGGAGCGTGTACAAATGCAACAGTTACAAATGAAAGTGGTACTCGAATCACAGGAAAATGAGCGAAGACGTTTTGCCCGCGACTTACACGATGGTTTCGGACAGTTGATTACTGCTGTTAAAATGATGCTTACACAAATGCACACTTCAACAAGTAAGCAAGAACGAAGTGAGATCGCACTAAAATCTAACGAAGTACTGGATTCGATGCATTCTCAACTGCGCGAAATAGCCCATAATCTTATGTCGGAGCAGTTAATGGAAGAAGGGCTTGAAGCTGCACTTCGCGACTACGCCCGACGCATTAGCAGAACAACAGATATTCAGATTGAGTTTTACACTTTCGGTTTGGACAAAAACTTAAATCAGACCGTTGAAATCAACTTGTACCGTATTATTCAGGAATGGATAAACAATGTAATAAAATATTCGGGGGCCAAGAATATAAGTCTTCAACTTACCGGCTTTGACAATGAAATTAATCTTCTTATAGAAGATAACGGCGAAGGCTTTAACAAAGAAAAGTTAATGAATAGTAGTGGCTGGGGTTGGAAAAATATTCAGAGCCGTTTGGAAGCCATTAATGGCAAACTTGAAATAGATTCGGGAGAAGGTTTCCCCGGCACATCATTTATCCTTGATTTTCCTGTTGCATGAATTCAAAAAAGACAAAAATAATATTGGTTGACGACCATGCCATTGTACTAGATGGCCTAAAAAGCTTGCTTGCTAAATTAGCAAATGCTGAAGTTGTTGCAATTGCGTCAACTGCTGAAGAAGGGCTACGTGTGTTAAAGGAAACTGGTGCACAACTTGTAATTACGGATATTAATATGCCAGGAATGGATGGGCTAGAGATGATTAAAACCATTAGAACCAAATTTCCGCCAACAAAAATCATCGTTTTAAGCCTGCACGACGAACCACATTACATCCGCAATATTCTGAAAAACCGGGTACAGGCTTATATCCTGAAGAACGATACCAGCACCGAACTTCTAACAGCAGTCGATCACGTTCTAAAAGGCAAGATATATCTGAGCAGCCGCATTAATCAGATTATGATGGCACAATTGGATGAAGACGCGACGGAAAAACTACTTACCGAACGCGAGATTCAGATTATTAAACTAATCGCCCGCGAGAAAAGCAGCAAGGAAATAGCTTCAGAGCTTTTTATCAGCGACCGCACTGTTGAAACCCATCGTAAAAATATTCTCCGAAAAACAAATTCAAAAAATATTGTTGGATTAATCCGCTTTGCCTACCAGAACAACATCATCGATTAAAAAACCACCTTCTTAGAAGGTGGACTTGTGAAAGCCCCTATAAGGGGCCGAAGTTGAGCCTTTGCTGCTCTTCTAAACGTTCTTGCTCTTCCTGATATTTGACATATTTCTTGATTTTGTCTTCGTCGAGCCCAATAGTGTCGGCACAATATCCTCGCGACCAAAAATGGTTGCCCCAATATGGTTTCGTTTTTAATTGAGGATAACTTTTGAAGATTTTGATGGCAGTCTTACCTTTCAGTATCCCCATCAATTGCGACAATGACATTTTGGGTGGCATGCTTACGATTAGGTGAATGTGGTCTATTTGAATATTCATTTCAATTAATTCACATGATTTCCATTCTAAAAGCATTGGAATATCTTTTAAAAGTTGTTCCTTAACAAGACCTTCAAGAATTCGATATCGGTACTTTGGTGTCCAAACAATGTGATAGGTACACCGATATATGACATGACTTAGTTTTTTGAAATTACTCATCTCACTAAGTTAAGAATTTTAGATGCAAAGCCATTTAAACATGACCACCACCAAAGGAGGTGGTTTTAATGATTACAATAAATCCTACACTACTCTACACCTGCATGTTACAAAACACAATACCTGATAACACGTACTAAAAAATACAGATTTGCTTGTATTTTACTCAGGACAATAAAGTCTGATTTTTGTAATCGAAGCTTTGTATAACCCTTGCGCCATAAAAAAAGGATAGCCAAGGCTTTCAAAACAGTATAAACATTATAAACGATTACAAAATGAGAACGATTTCTAAAGCGCGTTACTTCACCAAATTCAGCTCTTTGTTGAAGCAGAAGAAACAAAAACTGCAAATAACACTTTTAATCAGTGCCGCTTTTATGCTTTTATCTCCAGCTTCAAACGGTCAGGTTTCGGAGATTAAGTTAGGCGATATTGCAAGTTTCGGGAAGTTTAAAAAATTTGACAAGAAAATATACATCGCAGAGTTTACGGTAAACTACCAGGTATTATACGAATCGAGAAAATCAAAACAAGCAGGCACATTCGGCGTTGGCGGCCATTACAAAAGCTCATCGGAAGCCAAGGGATCACTTGGCCTGAAAGACATGAGTACCCAAATGCTACAAAAAATGACCGATGATTTGTACACCAGGTATATAAATAAACTTACAGAAAATGGTTTCGAAATTTTAACTGCAAAACAGGCAGCCAATGTAAGTGTTTTTCAAAATATGAAACAAGGTGTGGGCGGAGAACCGTATGTTGGCTATCCGGGTACAATCTCATGTATCCCCAGTGGTTTCACTTACTTTTACAATACAGGACTAAAAGAAAAAGCGGAAAAATTTATTGATAAAACACCTTCAATATCCAAAGACCTGAATGATATAATTGTAGCCAAAGTTTGCCTGAATGTTCAGTTTGCACAAGCTGGCCAACAGTTGATTAAATATGGTTCGAGTGTAAAAATGAAAACAAATCTGGCACTGGTTCAAAACTTAACTGCATCGGAAATAGCTCAGCCAAAAGGAATTGGGTTTAAGAAAAACGATTTAGAATCGATATCCAGCCATGTTACTTTTATGGCAGGTAAAAAAATGGCATCGGCAGAAGCAGCTTACAACGGTACGATAAAAAAAGATATAAAAATTGAAGGTGTAATAAAAGATGAAAAAGTAAATGCCTTTGCCTCCGGAAACACTATAGCATCTGGGTATCAAATGGTAGGAACAAACTACGCAATTCTATTTTACGAAAAAGACGTTGTTAAAGACCTGAAAGAAGTAGAAGTTGACCTACCTAAATACGAACAATACGTTGGTGAAGCCCTGAACAAAGTACTTATGGGACATACAGATATTTTTCTAAGTAAATTATAAATACCATGCTAAGAGCCTGTTTAAAAATTATCCATTTATTCTATAATGCGCCTTTTTCACTTATACTGCGTTGAATTTTCCTTAAATAGCTGAGGCTATTCGCGTCAAATCCGCCTTGTTTAAGCAAAAAA
>JBKEDN010000030.1:0-26201 GCA_047975435.1 Draconibacterium sp.
AACTGTTTGTCCCTGTTGCTTTGTATCTTGTCCTCATTGTATAAGAATATGCTCCTAAGATACTATTTACTATTATAATAGGCTGATTGGTAGATTTTTAATTTTTAGAGGTTTCCTAATGAAGATATAGACATTTTTATGTTTATACCGGAAGAATACGCATCAGCAAACGAGGACAGTACAGAGGTTGAGTTTAACAACGATATTATTACAGGCGTAAAATTCAGTGTAGTACCTGTTGGTTCGGATACAATTGTTGAACCTTACTGGTTTAATATTCCTGTTGAATTGAAACTGGTTTACAAAAAGGATCTCCTCGACTCGCTTGGCGTTGACCCGATGGATCTGGATGTTTTCTTTGCCGACAACACGGGTTTTGTTCCAGTTAACAACCAAATAGCCATGGTTGACACTGCCCGAAACAGGATTTATGCTTCAATCGGGCACTTTAGTACACTTGTGGTAAAATCGGGTGAATCAAAAACTGGGGTAAAAGATGTTATTCCGCAAGAAACTCCGGCTTTTACAGTATATCCAAATCCATTCAGTACACAAAGTGTTATCGAGTTTAAACTGGAACAAGCAGCTCACATTAACCTGAGTATTTACAACTCATTTGGGCAGAAAATAAAAGTACTGGCAAACGACGATTTTAACAATGGTATCCACCGCTTTGTATGGAAAGGAGACACAACAAACGGCAGCAAAGCAAGCGCGGGAATTTACCTGGTAAGAATGATTCAAAACAGAGAGACAACCAACGTACAACGCCTGGTGCTAAGCCGCTAGGCAAACTTCAAACAACATAGCACAAAGCCTTTCGCTAATTTTGGTGAAAGGCTTTTTTTCTGCACAATGCCGAGACAAAAAAAAAGGGCTGCCTTACCAGACAACCCTTCTTTCTATTTTCTTCAGCTTTTAACTACGCATTCAAAGAATAACGGTCAAAAGCAGTAACTGTCAATTGAGCATCGCTTTGCTTCAGAAAGTCTTTAACCGAAATCTTTCCGTCTTTCACGTATGCCTGATTCAGGAGTGTTACATCCTTGTACCATTTGTTTAATGAACCCATGGCGATCTTTTCGATCATTTCTTCAGGTTTACCTTCGTTACGGTATTTTTCCTTTGCAAAAGCAAGTTCTTTATCAATTTCGGCCTGTGGAATGGCAGATTGGTCAACCGCAAGCGGAGCCATTGCTGCAACTTGCATTGCAACATCTTTTCCTACCTGAGCTTCAACTTCTTTATTGAAGCCAACCAGTGTTGCCAGTTTATTTCCCGGGTGGATGTATGCAATTACTGCATCATCTGCCAAACATTTGTAGTATGAAAGATCAAGTTTCTCTCCGGTTACACCCGTTTGCTCTGTCACCAGTGCATCAATGGCAGTTCCGTCAAGCTCAATAGCTTTCAAAGCTTCCAGGCTTTCAACTTTATTTTCGAGTGCTGCATTCAGAATTTTTTCAGCAAATGCAACAAAGCTTTCGTTTTTAGCTACGAAGTCGGTTTCGCAGTTCAGCACAACCAATGCACCAAATTTACCGTCTTCAGTAACTTTCGACAGTGCTACACCTTCAGCAGCGTCGCGGTCTGCACGTTTGTTGGCAATCAATTTTCCTTTTTCGCGGATAATTTCAAGTGCTCTGTCAAAGTCACCATCGGCCTCAGCCAGGGCATTTTTGCAGTCCATCATTCCTGCCCCGGATACTTTACGCAGTTTTACTACGTCAGCTGTTGTAAAAGACATGATAAAATCTTTTTAATAGTTTATAGAATGTTAACCTTTACTCGTCGTCTTCAGAAGTTTCGTCGTCGTTGTCAGCTTTTTTTGAGGCTTTTTTGCCGCTTGCTGCGCCTTCTGCATCTTCTTTTTCCTTCTCAACTTTACGCTCGCTCAATCCTTCCTGAATGGCGTCGCACATGACTCCAACAATCAGTTTTATCGACTGTGAAGCATCATCGTTGGCCGGGATAACAAAGTCAACATCTTCTGGATTCGAGTTGGTATCAACAATCGCAAATACAGGGATTCCCAGTTTCTGGGCTTCGCGAACAGCGATTTTTTCTTTTAATACGTCAACTACAAAAAGGGCTGCCGGCAAACGGGTAAGATCAGAGATTGACCCCAATACTTTTTCCAGTTTGGCACGCTGCCTTGTAATCTGCAATTTTTCACGTTTCGAAAGGTTATCCCAACTGGTGTCCTTCATCATTTTGTCGATGGAGATCATTTTTTTCACCGCTTTGCGGATGGTTGGGAAATTGGTAAGCATACCTCCGGGCCAGCGTTCTGTTACGAAAGGCATTCCTACACCTTTTACCAAATCAGAAACCAGCTCTTTGGCTTGCTTCTTGGTTGCAACAAACAAAACTTTACGGCCCGATTTTGCAATTTGCTTAATGGCTGCCGCAGCTTCGTCGATTTTTACAACTGTTTTTTGCAGATCAATAATGTGGATACCATTTTTTTCCATGAAGATATAAGGCTCCATGTTGGGGTTCCACTTTCTTTTCAGGTGACCAAAATGTGCACCTGCTTCCAATAATTCTTGAAAATTTGTTCTTGGCATCTGTTTACTTTTTCTATGTTCTAAAAGCAACCGCTGGGTAGCCCCGAAATTTCGGAGATCTCAGCCGTTTTAGATCCATATAAGTGAATAATAAAAATATTAACGTTTTGAGAACTGGAACCGTTTTCTTGCTTTTGGCTGACCTGGTTTTTTACGTTCCACTTCGCGCGGATCCCTTGTAACAAATCCGGCAGCTTTCAGTTGTGGTCTTGATTCAGGATCAATTTCCATTAAAGCACGGGTGATAGCCAAACGCAGCGCTTCTGCCTGTCCTTTTGGGCCACCGCCATCGAGGTTCACTTTGATATCGTATTTTTCAGAAACCTGAAGCAAGTTCAGCGGTTGCAATACGATGTACTGCAGAATTTCTGACGGGAAGTATTCTTTCAGTTCCCTTTTATTGATGGTAATGTTTCCTTTACCTTCGCTAACGTAAATACGCGCAACTGCTGTTTTTCTACGTCCTAATGAATTAATTACTTCCATCTTGTTTATTTAGTTTTTAAATCAACAATTTTTGGTTGCTGCGCAGCATACTTGTGCTCAGCACCAATAACTACATGCAAGTTACCGTACAGTTTGCGGCCTAGTTTGTTTTTAGGCAACATTCCTTTTACGGCTTTCTCCACTAAGCGCTCCGGATATTTAGCAAGAATTTCCAGAGGGTTTTGAAAACGCTGTCCGCCCGGGTAACCAGAGTGACGTACATACTGTTTATCGCTCATTTTTTTACCGGTCAATACAACTTTCTCAGCATTGATCACGATTACGTTATCCCCACAATCAACGTGCGGAGTATAATTTGGCTTGTTTTTCCCTCTAAGCATTTTTGCCACCTCACTGGCTAAACGCCCCAAAACAAGTCCTTCTGCATCAACAAGAACCCATTCTTTATTTGCGGTTTCTTTATTTACAGAAATTGTTTTATAGCTAAGTGTGTCCACTTTTAACTTCTTTTTTTGTATTCAACACTTCTGATTATCTCTTGGCTGAACAAATTGCCTCAACGGAATATTTATCGACAACCGCCCTTACCGCAAGAAAATCAATTATTTACACTCTTAATAATTAAGAATAATAATCGGGACTGCAAAAGTATTTTCTTTTTTCTGAAATGCAAAGAAATAAACATCAAATTTTCATGCAGTTAGCACGTTTTGCACAAAATTAACAAAAGCCGGCCTTATGCAATTTTTCAAAACTTAATGTTTGGGTTATTCAATGGTTGCCGAAAAGGAATTAACCACACCATTCTTCTGTAAAACAGAACATTTATTAAAGCGAGTTATTAATATCGATATTCCTACGGCAGGGTAACAGAGAATTTATCTGATTAAATAATCTTAGCACTTTTTGTGCGTTAACTCTATTAACAAAGCGGATGCAACAACAAAACAGATGTTAATAAAACCAACTGTCGTTTTCAGAGCAGCCCATTATTTATTTACATTTGCTGACCGACTGTATAAACAAGCATGAAAAAGCAAAGGCCCGGAAAATTGAAAAAACGTTTTATGAACTCGTGGATGACTTCGCTGGTAAGCATCACACTGGTTCTGGTTTTGATGGGCCTGCTAAGCCTGATTTTGCTGAATACCCGTCAGCTGTCGGAGTATGTGCGTGAGCAAATCGGTTTTACGCTGGTGTTGAAAGACAACCTGAAAGAAACAGAAATCATCAGGCTTCAGAAAGTCTTAAACGCCAGCGAATATGTAAAATCAACCCGCTTTATTAATAAAGAAGAAGCTGCCAAAGAACTGACCCAACATCTGGGTGAAGATTTCGCGGGTTTTCTCGGGTACAATCCGCTTTTTGCTTCGCTCGATGTGAAACTATACGCACCCTACACACAAAACGACAGCCTGGTAATGCTGGAGCAAAAATTTCTTGGCTATCCACAGGTAACCGAAGTGTATTACCAAAAAAACCTCGTAACACTGATAAATGATAATGTTCAGAAGATTAGTGTAATAATATTAATCGTTAGCGCTTTGCTCACCTTTATCTTTTTCGGGTTGATTAACAACACAATTCGCTTATTGATTTATTCACAACGTTTTATTATCAATACGATGCAAATGGTCGGAGCCAGCCGAAATTACATCCGAAAGCCTTTTCTGAAAAGAAGCGTTGCGCTCGGAGCAATCGGGGCCTTGCTTGCCAACCTTATTTTACTGGCGGGCATTTATACATACAAAAAAGAGCTTTACGGACTGATTTCTGAAAGCGACCTGAAAGTTGTCATCTATGTTGTGGCAATTGTATTTGCGCTTGGTTTTATTATCTCACTATTATCGACATGGCTTGCGCTGAACAAATTCCTCCGATTGAAATTTGATGAATTATTTTATTAATTATCTTTACGCGACCAATTTATCCGGGAAATGGCAAAAAGTACAAAAGAAACAAAAAACACTGCGGGTTTCGCACTTGGAAAAGAAAACTATAAACTGTTGGCTATCGGCTTTGCCATCATTATTTTAGGATTTATCCTGATGGCCGGCGGAGGCAGTCACGATCCGAATGTTTTTAGTGAAAAAATTTTCAGCTTTCGCAGAATTACACTGGCACCCATTCTTCTTTTCATTGGCTTTGTTTTTGAAATTTATGCCATCATGAAAAAACCTAAAGAAGAAGAATAAGCTTTCAAATGAACGAACTCCAGGCACTCTTACTCGGAATTATCCAGGGATTTACTGAATTTTTACCCATCAGTTCCAGTGGCCATCTCGAAATAGGCCATGCGTTACTGGGCATTCACGAAGGAAACAATCTTTTGTTTGTGTTAGTGGTACATGTTGCCACGGTTTTAAGCACCCTGGTTGTTTTCCGCAACGACATTAAAATGTTATGCATCGATCTTCTCGCTTTTAAGTGGAACGCATCAACACAATACGTTGCCAAACTTCTTTTATCCTCAGTTCCCATTGTTATTGTAGGGCTTCTGTTCAAAAAACAAATCGAAAGCCTTTTTACAGGAAGTCTTTTACTGGTGGGCTGCATGCTTCTGGTTACAGCTGTATTACTTGCCCTTTCCGGTTTTGTAAAAAAAAGTGAAGAGGAAATTACCTATAAAAAAGCATTCATTATCGGTATTGCGCAAACACTGGCTGTTCTCCCCGGTATTTCGCGGAGTGGATCAACCATCGCAACCGGGTTATTGCTGAAAGCGAAAAAGGAAGATGTAGCACGCTTTTCTTTTCTGATGGTTTTACTGCCCATCCTCGGAGCACTGGGTTATGACGTAATACGCGAAGGCGTAATCATTCACGAAGTAGATTTTAAAAACCTGGCGATTGGTTTTATCGCAGCATTTGCTTCCGGCCTGCTGGCTTGTTCGTGGATGATTAAAATTGTAAAACGCGGTAAATTAATTTATTTCGCCATTTATTGCGCGCTTATTGGGCTAATTGCTATCTTTGCAGCCTGATTTCAAAAACTTTAATCCAATACTCTGAACAACAGAGAATTACATATGCCTGCGTTAAAAAACAAATACGACTTTCCTTTGGGAGAGGTTTTATTGTTTAACAAAGATTTGAACTGGACTTCGTTTGATTTGGTAAACAAAGTCCGTTACGAACTATGTAAGAAACTAGGTATTAAAAAACTGAAAGTTGGACATGCCGGGACTCTCGATCCCCTGGCAACCGGCTTAATGATACTGTGCACAGGGAAAGCCACAAAGCAGATAGAATCAATTCAGTACCAGGAGAAAGAATACCTTGCCACATTGAAATTGGGGGCTACAACACCCTCTTTCGATTTGGAAACAGAAGAAGACAGTAACGCAGATTACAAGCATGTTACTCCTGAACTTTTGGAGGAAGTTTTGAAAGACTTTATTGGGGAAACAGACCAGGTACCCCCCATATTTTCAGCGGTAAAAGTAAAAGGGAAAAGAGCATTCGATTATGCCAGAAGTGGAAAAGAGCTGGAACTTCAACCCAAGAAAATTGTTATAAAAGAAATTCAGGCAGAGCAGTTTGATTTACCTTATATAAAATTAAGAGTTACATGTGGGAAAGGGACGTATATCCGTTCTTTGGCCCGCGATATTGGAAAAGCATTGAATTGTGGGGCGTATTTAACAGCCCTTACACGGACAAGAATAGGTGATTTTGGTTTAAACGATGCATTTAATGTAAATTTTTTTCTGGAAAACTTAACATTGGATGAATCAAAATAAAAATTCAACCGTATAACGAAACTTGAATAAAAAAAACCGATAATCTGTATTATTTTTGTCAATCACTTAAGAAAGAATTACTTAAAAAAAGAAAGCATATGAAGTTATCAAAATTCAAGTATGATCTGAATCCAGACAGAATTGCCTTACATCCGGCCGACAATCGAGACGAGTCAAAACTGATGGTTCTGAACAGGGCTACCCGTACCATCGAACACAGATTGTTTAAAGATGTACTTGACTATTTTGATGATAATGATGTAATGATATTCAACGACACCAAGGTTTTCCCGGCCCGTTTGTACGGAAATAAGGAAAAAACAGGTGCTGAAATTGAGGTATTTTTATTACGTGAGCTAAACCGCGAACAGCGCCTTTGGGATGTTTTGGTTGATCCGGCAAGAAAAATCCGTATCGGAAATAAATTATACTTTGGCGACGACGATTTGTTGGTGGCAGAGGTAATTGATAACACAACATCGCGCGGGCGTACTTTGCGTTTTTTATTTGACGGCCCTTACGAAGAGTTCAAAAAAACACTTTACGGACTCGGAGAAACCCCGTTGCCTAAGTTTATCAACCGGCAGGTGCAACCCGAAGACAAGGACAGGTACCAGACCATTTTTGCCAAACACGAAGGAGCTGTTGCAGCGCCAACCGCCGGTTTGCATTTTAGCCGCGAGCTGATGAAACGCCTGGAGATTAAAGGAATTGACTTTGCGTATGTTACCCTGCATGTTGGATTGGGGAACTTCCGCAGTGTTGACGTGGAAGATTTAACCAAACACAAAATGGATTCGGAGCAAATATGGATTCGTCCGGAAGCTTGTGATGTTGTTAACAACGCAAAAGAAAATAAGAAGAATATTTGTGCCGTAGGAACTACTGTAATGCGTACGCTGGAGAGTTCTGTTTCGACACAAGGGCATTTAAAGCCTTACGAAGGCTGGACCAATAAATTTATTTTCCCGCCTTACGAGTTTAGTGTGGCAAATTCTATGATAACCAACTTTCATCTGCCTTACTCAACCCTGCTGATGATGGTGGCTGCATTTGGTGGCTATGATTTTGTAATGGATGCTTATAAAGTAGCAACAAAAGAAGGCTACCGCTTTGGAACATACGGCGATGCCATGCTGATTATATAAGTTTACTTACGTAAGAATAATATACAATTGAAAAGCCATTGCCTGCGTGGGGCAATGGCTTTTCCGGTAATTAGTCACTCTCTTGTTCAAATTGATCCAATTCCGTCAAAACCTCATTGGTATCCTGTAGTTTCTTATCATACCAGTTTTTGTAAATCCAAATGGCCAGCGGATATCCTATTGCCAGAGCCAAAGTTACACCTATTACATACTGCCATGGATATTCAAAAATATCAAATCCGTGTACAGCTTTTACGCCAACAGGTATTGCGACAACAGCAAAAACGGGAAATGTATAAAACTCAAATTTTTTGTACCATTGATATCTTTTCTGAACCAGGGCCAGTTGCTTTTGTATTTCGAGTACTGATGCATTATAAAAATTAAGATTACTTAAGCCCTTAATTTTGCGTGCGGTCAATACAAGTGACACAATTAGCCACAAAATAGTCAAGCCGCCTGATATCAATAACTTTGTTGAAGAGGCAAAACGAATGGTTGATGAAACCGTACCAATTAACAATGCAAATACAATTACAAAAGAAAACAGCTCATAATAAAGCGGTGTTGCCATAGCCGCCTTTGCATGGTTCAAATTCATCTTTCGTAGTAGTAAGTGGTTGGTTTTTAATCCCGACGACAGCTTATTGTCATACTCCAACCAAGCCTGTTTTAATTCTTCCAACTCCATAATTTCCTAATTAATAGTTATTAAACTGCATTTTAAACCGCTTTTTAATCCGATTAATTTTTGTGGCCACATTTGATTCTGTGATACCCAGGACTTCTGAAATTTCCGTGTATTTATAATTGTCGAGGTACAACAGCATTAATGCTTTGTCCATTTTTGATAACTGCCCTATCAGTTTGTACAACAGCGCAATTTTATCATCCAGGTCAGAATCATATTCAGGGTTGGAGTAAATGATTATATCAGAGCTGTTTGTTCCCGGTTTGTCTATGCGTTTACTGCTTTTCCTGTAAAATGAAATAGCCGTGTTCAGGGCAATTTTATAAATCCAGGTGGAAATTTTAACCCGCCCGTCGTAGCGGCCTATCGTTGTCCACAATTGCACAAGAATTTCCTGCTCTAAATCCCGTCGCAATTCGGGATCAGCACAATACGAATTACAAACCTTAAACAATAAATTCCGGTGTGTTGAAACCAGCCCGATAAATTCGTCTTTATCCATTCTCGAATAATTAATCGTTTATCATATTATTCGAAATAGTTCAGAAAAAATCACAGAAAACGTTCAAAAAAATAAAAATATCAGGCAAATATGAAAGTGCGATCTTATTTGTGCCGCTTTTTCAATTCCCTTACAATGTCTTCAATGCGGTATCCTTTGTGGGTAAGCAGTACTATGAGATGGTATAGCAGGTCACCGGCTTCATAAATAAAGTTTTCATCGTCGTTGGCCATGGCGCCAATAATGGTTTCAACGGCTTCTTCCCCAACTTTCTGGGTAATTTTGCGTGTTCCTTTCTGGAACAGCGAAGTGGTGTAAGAACCTTCGGGCATTTCGGCCTTGCGCTTATCGATAAAATCCTGGAGATACGTTAAAAACTGAATATCGTTTCCCGAGTTGGTTTCTTCAAAACAGGTATCGGCCCCGGTATGGCAAACCGGCCCCACCGGATTTACTTTAATCAGCAGGGTGTCGTTATCGCAGTCTATTGCAATGGAAACTACATTCAGAAAGTTACCCGATTCTTCGCCTTTGGTCCACAAGCGGTTTTTGGTGCGGCTAAAAAAAGTTACTTTCCCAATTTCCCTTGTTTTTGAAAGCGCTGCTTCATTCATAAAACCCAGCATTAAAACGTTTTGGGTTTCGGCATCCTGAATAATAGCCGGAACAAGACCGTCCATTTTGTTAAAGTCGATATCTGATACTGCTGTTAATGTCTTCATTGATTATAATTTGCTGCGAAGTTAAGCATCCTCTGCCTAACGAACCACAATTCCTTTTTCTTTTAAATATTTTTTAAGTACGGGGATTGGTATTTCGTTGTAATGAAAAATACTGGCCGCCAAACCTGCATCGGCTTTTCCTGTGGTAAAAACATCCACAAAATGCTCTTTTGCCCCTGCTCCGCCTGATGCAATAATCGGGATTTTCAACGTATCGGCCATATGCGAAAGTTGTTGGTTGGCAAAACCGTTTTTAGTTCCGTCGTGGTTCATCGAAGTAAAAAGTATTTCACCGGCGCCACGGTCTTCGGCTTCTTTGGCCCACGAAAAAAGTTCTTTATCGGTTGGAATACGCCCGCCATTAACGGTAACTGTCCAGTGATCATTTTCATCACCGCGTGCATCAATTGCCACTACAACAAACTGGCTTCCAAAATTCAAAGCCAGATCGTCAATCAGTTTCGGGTTACGAACCGCAGCAGAGTTGATTGAAATTTTATCGGCACCGGCTGCCAAAAGCTTTTCGGCATCGCTCAGTTCGCTGATCCCGCCACCAACGGTAAACGGAATGTTGATATGTGCTGCAATACGTTTTACCAGTTCCACAAAAGTTTTGCGCCCTTCGTGTGTGGCCGTAATATCCAGAAAACACAATTCATCGGCACCTTCGGCTGCATATTTTGCGCCGAGCTCCACCGGGTCGCCCACTTCCTGAATATTTACAAAGTTGATCCCCTTAACGGTTTGCCCGTCTTTTATATCAAGACAAGGTATTATTCGTTTTGCCAGCATTCTTAAGTTTAAAGTTGAAAGTTCAGTGTTTAAAGTATGAACTTCTCAATTTCTTTCAAAGTTATCCGATTTTCATAAAGCGCTTTCCCGGTAATTACCCCCGGAACACCCATTTCATTTAATTTTAATATATCGTCTATCGTGGCAATACCTCCACTGGCAATAATCTCAACTCCCGTGAGTTTTTCCATTATTTCTGTATATAATTCAAAAGCAGGCCCGCTTAACATGCCGTCGCGACTAATCTCGGTGGAAATCACTTTTTGAATTCCCTTTGTAACATATTCCGAAATAAAATCGACAACCGCCAACGAAGTGGTTTCCAACCAGCCACTCACGGCAATTTTTCCGTCTTTTGCATCGGCTCCAAGAATAATTTTTTCATTGCCATACTTTTCGAGCCAGGCCAGAAATGTTTCTTTTTCTTTTACCGCAATACTTCCTCCGGTAACCATAGCAGCGCCCGAATTAAAAGCAATTTCCAAATCTTTGTCCGATTTTAAGCCTCCGCCAAAATCAATTACCAGATTTGTTTTGGTGGCAATCGTTTCAAGAACTTTATAGTTTACGATGTGTTGTGCCTTTGCACCGTCGAGATCTACCAAATGCAAACGGTTGATACCCGCAGCCTCAAACATAAGCGCCACTTCCAGCGGGTTTTCGTTGTAAACCGTTTTCTGATTATAATCGCCCTGCGAAAGGCGCACACATTTACCATCAATTAAATCTATGGCGGGAATGATTTCTATTTTTTTTGTCATGATCAAAAAATTGCTCGCAAAGCCGCGAAGCCGCAAAGTTAATTCCTGGGACGTCTTTCCGAACTTATTTCGGAATCTTTTTGAATTTATGAGATGCCGGATAACTGTTGAAACAGCATGACGTAGTGCTACGAGTCTTCCAAAATCATCTTCAGCACAGCCTGTGCGGTAATTTCGCGATTGTAAGCTTCTTCAACTACAATTGAATTGGGGCTATCAATTACCCCGTCGGTTACCACCACATTCCGGCGGACCGGCAAACAGTGCATAAATTTGGCATTGTTTGTAAGTGCCATTTTTGCCTCATCAACTGTCCAGGCAAAGTCTTTCGAAAGAATTTGTCCGTAGTGTGTGTAGGAGGCCCAGTTTTTGGCATAAATAAAATCGGCGCCTTCAAAGGCTTTTTTCTGATCGTATTCCACCTTCACATCACCCATAAATTCGGGAGCCAGTTCATAACCTTTGGGATACGTAACCACCAGTTCATAGTCGGTTTCGCGCATCCATTCAACAAACGAATTTGCCACTGCCTGCGGCAAAGCCCGCGGATGAGGCGCCCAGGTTAGTACCACTTTTGGTCGGTCTGTTTTTTTATGTTCTTCTATGGTTACCAGATCCGCATAACTTTGCAACGGGTGACGGGTGGCACCCTCCATGCTTACCACCGGAACCCCGGCATAATCAACAAACTGGCTCAGTATTTTCTCAGCATAATCATCCTCACGGTTTTCGAACTTTGCAAATGCCCTTACGCCGATCACATCACAGTATTTTCCGATTACCGGAATGGCCTCGCGCAAATGTTCGGCATTGGTACCGTCCATCACAACGCCCATTTCCGATTCCAGCTGCCAGCTGTCTTCATTTACGTTCATCACCATAGTATTCATTCCCAGGTTCATGGCTGCTTTCTGTGTGCTCAAACGCGTACGCAAGCTGGAGTTAAAAAATACCAGAACCATCGTTTTATTTTTACCGAGGTGTTGAAACCCAAACTTATTGTTTTTTACTTCGAAAGCGGTTTCAATCGCTTTTTCGATGCTTGGAATATCTTTTACTGATGTAAATTTTTTCATGATTTAAAAGTTAGAAGTTGGAAGTTGAAAGACCGAAGTGTCAACTCCCAATGTTTATATCTTTGGCTTTTTACTTTCCTCTTTTACTTCGGTCTTACTTGTCCGCTCCCTTCAATAATCCATTTGTAACTGGTTAATTCTTCGAGTGCCATTGGTCCGCGGGCGTGCAGCTTTTGTGTGCTGATGCCAATTTCGGCCCCGAGCCCAAACTGAGCTCCATCGGT
The DNA here is from genome assembly GCA_047975435.1 of Draconibacterium sp. GTDB lineage: Bacteria > Bacteroidota > Bacteroidia > Bacteroidales > Prolixibacteraceae > Draconibacterium. The sequence continues at coordinate 12,676 of JBKEDN010000030.1, forward strand.
ATATGCTGTTGAAGCATTGGAATATACTGACGATGCATCCACCAGCTTTTGAAAAGTAGTTATCCGCTCTGCATTTTCACTGATGATTGCTTCGCTGTGTTTCGAGCTATTTTTACTGATGTGCTCAATTGCCTCTTTAAACCCCTGAATGGTTTTTACCGACATTTTTAACGACAGGAATTCAGTCCCGTAACTTTCGGGTGTAGCCCTGAAAAGTAAATCCTGCGGGTATTTTCCCTCTAATATTTGATAGGATTTCTCGTCGGCATAAATTACTACTTTCTCCTCCAGCAGCTTGTCGGTAAAACCCGGCAATTCATTCAGCCTGCTTTCGTGAATCACCAAACAATCGAGCGCGTTACAAACTGATGGGCGGCGTGTTTTTGCATTGAAAATAATTTCGCGGCCCTTTCCGGCATCACCAAACTCGTCAAAATAAGTATGACAAATACCTGCTCCTGTTTCAATTACCGGAATGGTTGCATTATCGCGCACAAAATTAATCAGTCCCTGGCTGCCACGCGGTATAATGAGATCGATGTAACCATGTGCACGCAACATCTCATTGGTTTCTTCGCGGCCCGCAGGCAGCAAAGCAACTGTATTTTCATTTATTTCAAATTTCTTCAATACGTTTTGAATGATCGAAACAATTGCACGGTTGGAGTCTATAGCATCGCCGCCTCCTTTAAGAACACAGGCGTTGCCCGACTTTAAACACAACGCAAAAACATCGAAAGTAACATTTGGGCGGGCTTCGTAAATAATACCAATCACCCCAAACGGAACGGTAATTTTTTTGATTTTTAAACCATTCGGACGCTCTGCTTCCTTTAACACCTTTCCAACCGGACTCTCTAATGATGCCACATTTTCGATATCGAAAGCAATACTTTCTATACGTTCTTTGGTAAGTTTCAATCGATCGTATTTTGGGTCTTCGGGATCCATTCGTTTCAGATCTTTTTCATTTTCCTCCAAAATATAATCCGTATTCACCCGCGCCTGAACGGCCAGTTCCTGCAACACTTCCTTCACACGATCGTTCTCAACCAGATTGAGCTGACGAGATGCTTCAAGTACTTTCTTCAGTTGTTGTTCGATCTTCATTTTCTCGTTTATATTATGGCTTAAAAAGCACTGGTTTTCAAAAAACCCTCTCCCGGGGGAGGGAGAGGGAGCTCAGAATACGTTCTTGTAGCATCAAAAAAAAGGGAGAATGAATGATTGCCGTGAATCGGCCTTTATTGAAAGCTATCCTGAGCTGTTTTTATTTATTTCTGTCTGTTTATTTCAAATTTAACCTGCCCCATTTTTATTTTCGAGGTACAAATAGTCGTAATGAACTACCGGCCGTTGTTTCTCCGATAGTTTTTCCTTTTCTAATTTATCTGAGTTATAAGCTGCCTTTCCAAGCCCTACCGTTTCTCCCTTTTCGTTGGTGATCTTGATCAGGTCGCCCTTTTTAAATTCTATGTCAATACGCACCACACCCACCGGCAACAAGCTTACTGCCTTCTCTGAATTAAGTACGTTCACGGCACCTTCATTCACAACAATCTGTCCTTTTGCAAATCCGTCGGAATAGCCGATCCACTTTTTCACTCCGCTCGATGTTTTTTCTTTTGGTACAAAAAAGGTGTGTTTTAATGATTTCTGAATATCCAGCAAGTCGATCAATACATTTTCGCGGGTACCATTGGCAACATGCACCCCAATTCCATCACCTGCTACTTTTTTTGCTATCCTGTATTTAGTAAGCATTCCTCCCCGGCCAAAATTCGATCGCTCAGAAGAAATAGCATTTTGCGCTTCGTTGTCCGTTATCGCAATTTGTTCGATCAGCTGTGCATCTTCGCTTTTGGGATGGGCATTGTAAACTCCATCTACATTGCTCAGAATTATCAGCGCTTCGGAATCCACCATCGAGGCAATTAAGGCCGAAAGTTCATCGTTATCGGTAAACATCAGCTCAGTTACCGAAATGGTATCGTTTTCATTTACAATCGGAATCACTTTATTTTCGAGCAAGGTGCTTATACAGTTTTTCATGTTCAGGTAATGCGCCCGGCTTGAAAAATTTTCTTTTGTTGTAAGTACCTGTGCACAAGTCAGTCCGTCTTCCTGAAAAAAATCGGAGTAACGCGAGATCAGCTTAACCTGTCCCAAAGCTGCCCACAACTGGCGTTGCGACACAGCATCCGTTTTTTTGTGTGGTTGTAAAACGGCACGGCCGGCAGCTACAGCCCCCGATGATACCAATACCACCTCCACACCGTGTTTATGAAGAATCGCAATCTGATCAACCAAATGTGCAATACGCGAAACATTCAATGTCCCGTCGGATTTGGCCAATACATTGCTGCCAACTTTTATGGTAATTTTTTTATATCGAAACTGCATTTTTGTTCATCTCAAAATTGGTGAAGGGGAATAACTTTATCTTTTTTCGGAGGCGGGCACAAGCCTGAATCCTTCTGTTATACTATTTTACAGGAGCAATTTTTTTATACGACGCCAGTACTCCCTGTATTAGCGAAGCACTGAAACCTTTGTGCTCCATCTCGTTCAACCCGGTAATCGTAACTCCCATTGGCGTGGTAACCTTGTCGATCTCTCTTTCCGGATGATGTCCCGATTGCAACAACAACTCTGTTGCTCCCTTTACTGTTTGTGCAGTGATAAACTGTGCCATTTCTGCACCAAAACCAATTTCGATACCTCCTTGCATAGCAGCACGGATATAACGCAAAGCATAAGCAATTCCACACGAAGAAAGTACGGTTGCTGCTGCCATCAATTCTTCAGGAATCTCGACGGTTTTCCCCATATTGTTGAACATCTCAACTACAAAATCTTTGTGGGGTGCTGTATTTCCATTTGAAGAGATACAGGTTAGAGACTCACGAAGTGCAATCGCAGTATTTGGCATTACCCTGAAAATCGGAATATCTGCACCAACCATTTCGCCAAGAACATCCATTCCTACACCTGAAACGATTGAAATTAAAATCTTCTCAGCAGCAAGGACACTCTTTAGTTCTTTTATAACCCCTTCAATATGATAGGGTTTTACTGCCACAATTACCACATCGGCATTTTGTGCAGCGGCCAAATTATCGGTAAAGGTATTTACGCCCAACTCAGCCATTTTTGCCAGTGTACTTTCTTTGCGGTCAGAAACCGAAATATCGCCGGCAGGCACAAATCCCGATTTTACGAGACCAATGGCAATGGCTCCCCCCATATTTCCAACTCCTATTATTGCTATTTTTTTATTACTCATAATTAGTTAGTTACAGGTTCAAGTTTAATTTTTTTTATTCTCTGCAAATGCAGCCGAAACATCTGTATAAACAGCTTCAAAGGCGGCCAAAAATTCATTGGCCTGTTCAACGGTTAATCCCAGCGGCGGTAAAAGGCGAATAATATTTTGGCCTGAAACCCCGGTAAAAATTCCATAATCAAACAAGAGTTTTTTTCGGATTTCAGCTATCGGGAAAGAAAATTCCAGACCGATCATCAGTCCCTTTCCGCGTATTTCAAAATCTCCATTCATAGCAGCCAGTGCTTCCATCAGATAATTCCCTGTTCGTTCGGCATTCTCTACCAACTTCTCATTCTCAATTACATCCAGAACAGAAATAGCAGCAGCACAAGCCAAATGATTTCCACCGAAAGTTGTCCCCAGCATTCCGTACCAAGGCTCAATTTCTGGCTGAATCAAAACACCTCCGACTGGAAATCCGTTGCCCATTCCTTTTGCCATGGTGATAATATCGGGTTTAATTCCGGCATACTGAAAAGCAAAGAAGCGGCCGCTTCTCCCATAGCCCGACTGTATTTCATCGAGAATTAATGCAGCCACATATTTTTCTGTCAGCTTTTTAAGTTGCTGCAAAAAGTTAATATCCGGAACACGGATTCCTCCAATTCCCTGAATACCTTCGACAATTACAGCTGCCACATTTCCATTTTTCAGGGTCTCTTCAGTGGCTTCAATGTCATTAAAAGGCAAAATAATTGCATTCTCACTTTCGTTTACCGGAGCAATAATTTTCGGATTATCCGTAATTGCAACTGCTGCCGATGTACGCCCGTGAAACCCTTTTTTATAGCTGATAATTTTCTTCTTCCCGGTAATGAAAGAAGCCAGTTTTAATGCATTTTCGTTGGCTTCGGCGCCCGAATTACATAGGAAAAGCCGGTATTCATCGCAACCCGAAACTTTTCCCAGTTTATCGGCAAGCTCGTGTTGCAGAGGATTTTGTACAGAGTTGGAATAAAATCCGATTTGCGATAATTGGGCCGAGATTTTCTGCACATAAGCAGGATGACTGTGCCCGATTGAAATTACAGCATGTCCCCCGTACAAATCAAGGTACTTTTTCCCTTCCTTATCCCAAACATAACACCCTTCGGCTTTTACCGGAGTAATGTCAAAAAGTGGATATACATCGAATAGTTTCATCTCATTAAAATTGCTCACTTTTATTTGTATTTGATGGAACTCGCATGAAAAAAAGAATTTTACATGAAAGTTTCTTTCTTCGCTCGTTTCATATTTTGAAGTCGGAAGACCGAAGTCATTCCTGTTTTTTGTTAACTTTTGCCTTTTACCTTTTGCCTTTTTAAAATGCTACAGATTTTAAACCTAACCCTGCTTTTTCATCCAGTCCGAACATCAGGTTCATATTCTGTACTGCCTGCCCGGATGCACCTTTTAAAAGGTTATCGGTTACGGTCAGCACCACCAGTTTATTCCCGTGTTTTTCAAGATAAACCACCGCTTTATTCGTATTCACTACTTGTTTTACGGATGGATTTTCACTAACCACAAAAACAAATGGATGCCCGATATAATAATTTTTATAGATTTCTGTCGCCTCATTCAGTGAACCATCGAAATGCGTATAAGCTGCAACAAAAATCCCACGGGTATGGTTTCCGCGAATCGGAACAAAGTTAAACCCGTAATCAAAGTCCGGCTGCAACTGTTTCCAGCTTTGAAGTATCTCGCTCTCGTGCTGATGTTCAAATATTTTATATGCTGAAAGGTTGTTGTTCCGCCAGCTAAAGTGCGAAGTTGAAGTAGGTTTCTGTCCGGCACCGGTTGAGCCGGTAATGGCCTGTACATGCACTTCATCTTTCAACAAACCGCTGGCTGCTAAGGGCAAAAATGCCAGCTGAATTCCGGTGGCAAAACAGCCCGGATTTGCAATGTATTTAGCCGACTTTATAACTTCTCTATTTAACTCGGGCAAACCGTATATAAACTCATTCCCTTCCCGTTTCAACCGAAAATCGTGACTCAAATCGATGATCTTCAATCCTTCGGGCAATTGATTTTCTTCCACAAATTCTTTTGATTTTCCGTGCCCCATGCACAAAAAAATCACATTAACCTTTTCAAAAGGCATTTCTTTGGTAAATACCAGGTCGGTATCGCCCAATAAATCAACATGAACGCTTGAAATAGTATTCCCCGCATTACTTGTGCTCTGAACAAAAACCACCTCGGCTGCCGGATGATGAATAAGAATACGCAACAACTCTCCTGCTGTATATCCGGCTCCTCCTATAATTCCAACTTTAATCATTTCCTTGAGTTATGAATATCGATTAACGAATTTCGATTGCAGATTTATCTGTTTGAGCAGGTTGTTGATTTCAATCTTAAATCTTCAATCGTTAATCATCATTCTGTATTCTTAAATCTCCTTGTTTACTTTATTGTAAATTTTTAGCGAGTTCGACAGGATTTTGGTAAATCCTTTTACATCTTCAGCCGTCCAGGCCTCAACGGTTTCTCCGTATTGACCAAAGCCTGAGTTCATCAGATCGTGCTCCGATTCTATCCCAACCAGGTCGAAATGATACGGACGCAGTTTCACAATTACTTTCCCGGTTACTTTTTCCTGGGTCGATTCAAGAAAATCTTCGATATTGCGCATCACCGGTTCCTGATACATGGCTTCGTGCAAAAACATTCCGTACCAGTTACCCAGTTGTTCTTTCCAGTAACTCTGCCATTTGGTAAGCGTGTGCTTTTCGAGCAAATGATGTGCTTTAATGATCAGCAGTGGCGCTGCCGCTTCAAAACCAACACGCCCTTTGATTCCGATAATGGTGTCGCCAACATGAGTGTCGCGGCCAATGGCATATTTTGATGCAATCTCTTCCAACACACGGATAATTTCCGGGCCATTTTCATAAAACTCTCCATTTAATGCAACAAACTCACCTTTTTCGAAACCCAACTCAATTACTTTTTCACCGGCTGCTTCCAATTGTTTTGGGTAAGCGCTTTCAGGCAAATTTTTATCGGTGGTCAACGTTTCCTTTCCACCAACACTGGTTCCCCAAAGTCCCTGGTTAATGGAATACTCCATTTTTGTAAAATCAGCTTCATACCCATGTTTTTTCAGGTAATCAATTTCCTGCTGACGGGTAAGCAATAAATCGCGGGTTGGAGTAATAATTTCAATTTCGGGCGCCAGTACCTGGAAAGTAAGGTCAAAACGAATCTGGTCGTTTCCGGCACCGGTACTTCCATGCGCAATGGCTTTTGCACCAATTTCCTTGGCATATTCAATAGTGGCAATCGCCTGGAATGCACGTTCCGAACTAACCGAAATAGGGTAAGTATTGTTTCGGAGTACATTTCCAAAAACCATGTAGCGGATACATTTTTCGTAGTACTCGTTGGTAACATCAAGGGTAACATGTTCAACTGCCCCCAAAGCCAATGCCCTTTTCTCTATCGCCTGCAGTTCTTCATCAGAAAAACCACCTGTATTGGCGATGGCAGTATAAACATCAAAACCCTTTTCTTCTTTTAAATACTTTACACAAAACGAGGTATCGAGCCCCCCGCTAAATGCTAAAACCACTTTTTTGCTCATGATAATATTTTTTCTTGAGAGAAGAGCGACAGCAAATCTACCTCCCTCCAGGTAATCTGCAGCTGTCTGTTCACGTCCACAGTGCTGTCACTCTATTATTTATTCTTTTTCAATAATTTGTTCTTTTTGTTCGCTATCCCCGGTTTAAATTTCGGGATCAATTCCAGCAGACTGCGCTTTTTTATCGGGCTGCCGTTTACAACCGGTTTCTCCCAGGCCGGATCGTACAACATACCGGTACACAAGCATTTACTTCGTCCTGTGCGCTCCAGGATATCATGATTTACACAACCCTGGCACCCCTTCCAAAACTGATCATCCATCGTTAACTCCGAAAATGTTACGGGACGATAACCCAACTCGTGGTTAATTTTCATAACCGCCAAACCCGTTGTCAATCCAAATATTTTTGAATTTGGATATTTCTTTCTTGAAAGTTCAAAAGCCTTCTTCTTAATCTCTTTCGCCAGGCCAATTCCACGATATTCTTCCCTCACAATAAGCCCCGAGTTGGCCACAAAACCTTTTTCCTGCCAGGTTTCTATGTAACAAAAACCGGCAAACTGATCTCCTTCTGTTGCAATAATAGCCTTCCCCTCCGTCATTTTTGTTGAAAGATACTCGTAGGTCCGGCGGGCAATACCCGTCCCCCTCTTTTTCGAGGCTTCATCAATGGCATCGTTTATATCGTCAACAAATTTAAGGTGCTCTTCACGGGCAACCTCAACTTTAATATTATCCAGACTTTTCATTTAACGTTATAACTTTTCTTTCAGCTTTGGCATTATTTTAATCAATGCCTCCATCAAATCATTTTTCGAAATTCCTTCCCTTTGTATAATTAATATGGTATCATCGCCGGCAACCGTGCCTATAATTTCCCATGTATTTGAACTATCAATTACAGCTGCAATACTACTTGCATACCCCGGCAAGGTTCTTAATACCGCCAGATTTCCCGAAAATTGCAACCCCGTAAAACCGTCAGCCAAATAATTTACACGGTTTTGCTCTATGGTCGAAGTTGCAGTTCCGTTTTCAGGAATTGTATAGATGTATCCAAGCACCGGATGCGGGACTTTTGCCACCTGCAGCACCTTCAAATCACGGGAAAGCGTTGCCTGGGTAAGCTCAAAACCTTTGTTCTTCAAAACCAGCAACAAGTCCTCCTGACTATGAACCTTTCCGTTCTGAATTATTTTTCTGATTTCAAGTTGGCGCTGTACTTTATTCTTCATTGAATAAATATTCATTTTATATGCAAAAATATTCATTTCAATTTAGAATCAAACTAATTATTCAGAATAATTACTATTTTTGCATCGATTTTGATTTTGACTTCACGTTACGATCATTATTTATGTGGAATACTTATCAGAAAATATTACAGAAGAGAACTGAAATGCGTTTGTCGATTTTAGAACAAACGCATTTTTTTTAATATCATATCGGAATATGTTTAAAGTAAAACAGGCAAAATTAACATTGGAAGACGGAACGGTTTTCGTTGGAAAATCATTCGGAAGCGAAAAGTCGGTAGCTGGCGAAGTGGTGTTTTACACCGCCATGACCGGTTATCCTGAAAGTTTAACCGACCCTTCTTACACCGGCCAGATTCTGGTTTCGACTTACCCGATGATTGGGAATTACGGTGTTCCGGTTGGACACAAGGAAAACGGCATTCATAAATATTATGAATCGCATAAATTGCACATCACCGGGCTGATCATTTCTGATTACTCGTTTGAATTCAGCCACTGGAATGCTGAAAAAAGCTTGTCGGATTGGCTGAAAGAATACGAAGTTCCGGGGATATTCGACATTGACACAAGAGCCTTAACAAAAATTTTACGTGAGAAAGGTTCGATGCTCGGAAAGATTGAATTTGATGAAGAAATTGACTTTTACGATCCCAACAAGGAAAACCTTGTAGCCCTTGCCAGCTGTAAAGAACGCGAAGTTTACGGCGATGGCGAACACAAAGTTGTACTGGTTGATTGCGGGGTAAAAAACAACATTATCCGCTGCCTGTTAAACCGGAATGCAACTGTAATCAGGGTGCCATGGGACTACGATTTCAGAGGGGAAGAATTCGACGGCGTATTTATTTCGAACGGACCGGGAGACCCCGCCATGTGCGATGCAACGGTTGAACACATTAAATCGGTTATTGGCGACGAAAAACCGATTATGGGCATTTGCCTCGGCAACCAGCTGCTTGCACGTGCCGCCGGTGCTGATACTTATAAACTGAAATATGGACACCGCAGCCACAACCAGCCTGTTCTTCTGGAAGGGACAAATAAGTGTTACATCACTTCGCAGAACCATGGTTTTGCGGTGCAGACCGAATCGCTGCCAGCCGACTGGGAACCTTTGTTTACCAACGTAAACGACAATACCAACGAAGGAATCCGCCACAAAACCAAACCTTTCTTCTCTACTCAGTTTCACCCGGAAGCTTCAAGCGGCCCGACAGACACCGAGTTTTTATTTGATGAGTTCATTAAAAATATTGTTGAAAGCAAAAAATAAAAACAGATCTCAGAATATCGATTAACGATTTAAGAATTAAGAACGAAGAAAAGAGATGAACCGATTTGATTTAGAGGAAAGATTGATAAAGTTTGCAGCTTTGATTATAAAGCTGGCAGAAACTTTACCCAATTCTCCTGTCGGCATTCATATGAAAGGCCAAATTGTACGTTCCGGAACATCTCCTGCCCTAAATTATGGTGAAGCTCAAAGTGCAGAATCGAAAAAAGATTTCATTCACAAAATGAGCATTTGCCTTAAGGAACTTAGGGAAACATTTGTTGCACTGAAAATTATAAAATACTCCGATTTAACCAAACAAGTTGTGTTGCTGGAGGAGTGCTATAATGAGAACAACGAATTGATTTCCATTTTTGTTAAAAGCATTGAAACAGCCAAAAAGAACAAAATTTAGATTGATGAATGTCGATTAACAATTTCAGATTTGTGATTTTGCACGAAATAAATAAAGTTGAAACAAACAAAACGACAAGAGACAATGAGCGTTTAAGAAAATTCAGCACGGTTTTTATTCTGAAATCATCATTCGAAATTCATCTAATATAGAATTCGCTGAAAATAATGGGAAAAATAATATTAACGATTAAGACGAATCAATGTCCTCGCATTCTGAAATCTTCAATCGTTAATCATCATTCGAAAATCAATATTTACCATGATAGAAACACATATTAAAAAAGCAATTGTTCTTGGATCGGGAGCCCTGAAAATCGGGGAAGCAGGTGAATTCGATTATTCTGGTTCGCAGGCTTTGAAAGCCCTGAAAGAAGAAGGTGTTGAAACCGTTCTGATCAATCCGAACATTGCAACGATTCAAACTTCGGATAACATTGCCGATAAAATTTATTTCCTTCCGGTAACTCCTCATTTTGTGGAAGAAGTGATTAAAAAGGAAAAGCCGCAGGGAATATTGCTGGCCTTTGGTGGCCAAACTGCACTGAACTGCGGAGTTGCACTTTTCCAATCGGGAGTACTCGAAAAATACAATGTTGAAGTGGTAGGCACACCGGTTCAGTCGATCATCGATACCGAAGACCGCGATATTTTTGCAAAAATGCTTGGTGAGATCGATGTAAAAACGCCTAAAAGTATCGCAGCATCGAATATGGCCGAAGCCAAAGCCGCTGCCAGAGAGGTGGGTTTCCCAATCATTATCCGTGCCGCTTATACGCTTGGCGGTTTGGGCTCAGGTTTCTGCGAAAATGAAGAAGAACTGGAAAAACTGGCCGGAAGCGCTTTTTCATACTCTCCGCAAATTCTGGTTGAAGAATCGATAAAAGGCTGGAAAGAGGTTGAATACGAAGTAGTGCGCGATAAATACGACAACTGTATAACGGTTTGTAACATGGAGAACTTCGATCCGCTAGGGATTCACACCGGTGAAAGTATCGTGGTTGCTCCTTCGCAAACTTTGTCGAACTCGGAATACCATAAGCTCAGAGCGATTTCCATAAAAATCATCCGCCGCGTGGGTGTGGTTGGCGAATGTAATGTTCAGTTTGCACTCGACCCGAATTCAGAAGATTACCGCGTTATCGAGGTAAATGCCCGTTTGTCGCGTTCATCAGCACTGGCATCGAAAGCAACCGGTTATCCGCTGGCTTTTGTGGCCGCAAAACTAGGTTTGGGTTACGGGCTTCACCAGTTGAAAAACTCGGTTACCAAAGTTACCACGGCTGCTTTTGAACCTGCACTCGACTATTGTGTGGTAAAAATCCCACGCTGGGATTTGAGTAAGTTTGTGGGTGTGTCGAAAAACATCGGAAGCTCGATGAAATCGGTGGGTGAAATTATGGCCATCGGACGAACATTCGAAGAAGCCATCCAGAAAGGAATCCGAATGGTTGGACTGGGTATGCACGGCTTTGTGGCCAACCGCGAAGAAATTAACATCCCGGAGATAGAGGAAGAGCTGACCAATCCGACCGACCGCCGGATTTTTGCCATTGCCGAAGCATTCAACAACGGCTATTCAATCGACGACATTCACGATAAAACAAAAATCGATCGCTGGTTCCTTCAAAAGCTGAATAATATCTACAAAATAAAGCAGGAGCTGCTGAAAGTCAACCAGCTGGAGGCGTTGCCGCTTCCTCTGCTAAAAGCGTCAAAACAAACCGGTTTTTCTGATTTTCAAGTTGCACGTTTAGTACTGAACAGCAAGAATGTCAATATGAATGACGACATTCTAAAAGTTCGCGCCTTCCGTAAAGCCAACGGCATTGTGCCGGTTGTAAAACAAATCGATACGCTTGCCGGGGAATATCCTGCACAGACGAATTATCTGTACCTTACCTACAACGGAACGGAAAATGACGTTCATTATTTAGGTGACCACCGTTCGGTGATGGTACTTGGTTCGGGTGCTTACCGGATCGGAAGTTCGGTGGAGTTCGACTGGTGTAGCGTAAATACCATCAACACGATTAAGGAACAGGGCTACCGCTCGGTAATGATCAACTACAACCCCGAAACCGTAAGTACCGACTACGATACCTGCGACAGGCTGTATTTTGATGAGCTGACTTTCGAGCGTGTAATGGATGTGTACGACCTGGAGAATCCCCACGGTGTTGTGGTTTCAATGGGCGGACAAATCCCGAATAACCTGGCGATGAAACTACACGGGCAAAATGTGCCGATTTTGGGTACATCTGCCACCAAGATTGACAATGCCGAAGACCGCGAGAAATTCTCGTCGCTGTTGGATGACCTGGGTGTTGACCAACCACGCTGGGCACGACTTTCAACCATTGAAGAAATTCACAAGTTTGTTGACCAGGTGGGTTACCCGGTGCTGATTCGTCCTTCGTACGTACTTTCGGGTGCGGCAATGAACGTGGTTTCGAACCCCGATCAGCTGGAGCATTTCTTGGAAATGGCAGCTAACGTTTCGAAAGAACACCCGGTGGTTGTTACCGAGTTTATCGAAAATGCCAAGGAAATTGAAATTGACGCAGTAGCCAACAACGGTGAGATGATCGCTTATGCCATCTCAGAACACGTAGAGTTTGCAGGGGTTCACTCGGGCGATGCCACCATCGTTTTCCCGCCACAGAAATTGTATGTGGAAACGATCCGCCGGATCAAGAAAATTGCACGTCAGATTGCCAAAGGACTGGAAATAACCGGCCCGTTCAACATGCAGTTCCTGGCCAAAGACAACGATATAAAAGTAATCGAGTGTAACCTTCGTGCATCGAGGAGCTTCCCATTTGTTTCAAAAGTAATGAAGCTCAACCTGATTGAAATTGCTACAAAAGTAATGTTGGGAATCGATGTTCCTAAACCTGATAAATCGCTGTTTGAACTGGATTACGTGGGTGTTAAAGCGCCGCAATTCTCGTTTGCCCGTTTGCTAAAAGCCGATCCGGTTCTGGGTGTCGATATGTCATCGACCGGCGAAGTGGGTTGTATCGGAGAATCGTACTATGAAGCAATCCTAAAAGCGATGTTCTCTGTTGGTTATACTTATCCGAAAAAGAATATCCTGATTTCGTCAGGTCCTTCACGCGGGAAAGTTGAATTGCTGAACAGTGCCCGATTACTGGTTGAAAAAGGCTACAACATTTTTGCTACTGAAGGAACGCATAAATTCTTCCGCGATAACGGTGTGGAAAATACACTGATCTACTGGCCCGATGAAACAGGACAGTCGCCAAATACCTTGGATATGATCCGCGAAAAGCAAATCGACCTGGTGGTGAATATTCCTAAAAACCACACACAACGCGAGCTGAAAAACGGATACACAATCCGAAGAAGCTCAATCGACTATAACATTCCGCTGATCACAAATGCCCGGGTTGCCAGCGCTTTCCTTTCAGGAATTTGCAAATACACACTCGAGGATATTAAAGTGAAGAGTTGGGATGAGTACAAATAGGAACAGCCAAACTGCAAATATGAAAAGCTCCGGTCAGAATTTTGATCGGAGCTTTTTCAATTATAGGAAACCTCTAAAAATTAAAAATCTACCAATCAGCCTATTATAATAGTAAATAGTATCTTAGGAGCATATTCTTATACAATGAGGACAAGATACAAAGCAACAGGGACAAACAG
>JBKEDN010000100.1:0-35831 GCA_047975435.1 Draconibacterium sp.
CCAACAGTCAGCCTCGCATTTGAACTGCGTGATAAACTCCTGAAAATCTCTTGGATATTTCTCAATCTCGTTCATGTATCAAAGATAAATCTTTACTTGACTAAAAGGGATAAGCAGTAAAAATTAAAACTTACATAAGAATACACCAATAGTCCGGCTATCAGTATTACCAGTAGCAAGCCTATTCTTTTCAGAAAGGTTTTCATCTGTTTATAATTGTTTGTTTTTATGGCAACAGATGGAATTCGCATGAATTTTAATCATGTCGTTGGGTGTGAATTCCATTCTCATGCTCATTTCATTCGTTTATAATTGTTTATTTTTTCGGTAACTCATGCCTGCCTGGCGATTGGCAGGGAACTCGTCCCGAGTGCTCGGGACTCGTTTCATAATACAATCTTTAATTTTCTATACTAATCCCGATCCTTATCAGGAAATTTTCCTGACTGTCAAACGGCAGGTCATCAGGTCATCCGAAGAAAACTTCATTCACATGCCCCTTTCAAACCGAAACTAACTTACAAAGCGAACGACCTTGTCTTCAATCATTTGCTGTAACTCACTTAGTAAGGCCTGTTCATGCGCATCGATAAAACCATCTTCTGTGGCAATGTTCAGGATTTTGTCGTACTCGTCGCGGGTGATTTTGTGATCTTCAATCACTTTTTCGATCATTTCTCTCAAACGAATCGAACTGTCGCTTAAATTGTGTGGCATAGTTATTTTTGTTTTATTTATAGTAACAACGATTTATATAAAAAAGCTCATTACTGAAGCAAAAATACTATTATGGCATAAACAAGAGCGGCCAAAATACTTCCTGCAATAGGCGCCAACACCGGAATCCATGAATAATTCCATCCGCCATCATCTTTCGCATTCAGAGGTAACAAAGCATGTACAATACGCGGCCCCAGATCGCGTGCCGGATTAATGGCATACCCGGTTGTCCCTCCCAGGCTAAGACCAATTACAAACACCACCAGTGCAACCGGCATAGCTCCCAGCGAGCCCAGGCCCACTTTTGTGGCATCCACTCCCCCCAGCTCAAACTGAGGCACGGTAACAAGCAGTACACCTAATACCAAGACAAAGGTGCCTACCATTTCAGAGAAAAAATTATTAAGCTTGTTGGGAATGGCGGGTGAAGTACAAAAACAGGCCCTTTTCATTCCGAGGGCAGTTGTTATTTTAAAATGGTCGCGGTAAAACAAATACACCAAAAATGCCCCGGCCATTGCGCCAGCCATCTGCGCCAGGATAAAAGGTACAACTTTCCCCCAGGCAAAATGATTGGCAACTGCCAGTCCGATAGTAACTGCGGGGTTAAGGTGTGCCCCGCTTAAATCGGCGGTCATAAAAACCGCACAAAATACGGCCAATGCCCATCCTGTGGTAATGACAATCCAGCCGCTGTTGTGTCCAATTGTATTTTTTAGATTAACATTGGCGACAACTCCGTTTCCAAGCAGAATCAGAATGGCTGTCCCCAAAAATTCGCCAAAAAGTTCAGTCAACATAAGATGATTTTATTATTGATTTTGTTAGAATATTAAAGTTTTGAAGAAGCTGTTTCCAGGCTCCAGGATTTGCTCCGTTCTACCGCTTTATTCCAGTTTTTGATTGTTTTCTCCACAAAACTCCTGTCGTTGGAAGGAACAAACTTCTTATCCACTTGCCACTGGCTTTTCAGTGCTTGAATATTGCTCCAGTAACCGGTAGCCAACCCGGCAAGATAAGCCGCCCCCAATGCTGTTGTTTCGGTTATTTTCGGGCGTACCACGGTAGTTGCGATCGAATCGGCCTGAATCTGCATCAACAGATCATTTACTGCCGCCCCTCCATCTACACGGAGTTCGTTTAATTCGATTCCGGAATCGAGCACCATCGTATTAATTACTTCCATAGACCGAAAAGCGATGGCTTCGAGTGCCGCCCTTGCAATATGCGCTTTTCCGGTTCCGCGTGTCAGACCAATAATGGAGCCGGTGGCATATTGGTCCCAGTGTGGTGCACCAAGTCCCACAAAACCCTGCACAAATACAACTCCGCCATTGTCATCTACCTGTCGGGCAAGTGCTTCAATTTCGGATGACGATTTTATGATCCCCAACTGGTCGCGCAACCATTGTACAACCGCACCACCGATAAAAATACTGCCTTCAAGGGCATAGGTTACTTTGTCTCCTATCTGCCAGCCAATGGTGGTAACCAGTTTATTTTTGGAAGCGATGGGCCGGTCACCGGTATTCATCATTACAAAACAACCTGTTCCGTATGTATTTTTTACCATTCCTTTGTTTAAACACATTTGTCCGAACATGGCAGCTTGCTGGTCGCCGGCAATTCCTGCAATTGGAATTTCGGCGCCAAAACAACTGCCGGAAGTTTTGCAATAAACCTGGCTACTTGGTTTTACCTCCGGTAAAATATTTTCAGGAATATCCAGTAATTCCAGTAATTCTGCATCCCATTTCAAATGGTGAATATTGTAAACCATCGTGCGGCTGGCATTACTTACATCCGTAATGTGTTGTTTTCCACCGGTTAACTTCCACACCAGCCATGTATCAACGGTTCCAAAGGCTAATTTTCCTTCAGCAGCCAGTTCTCGCACCCCTTTTACATTGTCGAGTATCCATTTAATTTTTGTTCCTGAGAAATAGGCATCTATCACCAAACCGGTTTTTTCGGCGACCGCTTTCTCCCAGCCCTGACTTTTTAACTGATCGCAATATTCTGCTGTACGCCGGTCTTGCCAAACAATAGCATTACAAACAGGTTTTCCGGTTTCGCGGTTCCACACAATACTGGTTTCCCGCTGATTGGTAATTCCAATGGCTTCAACCTGTTCTACCTTTATCCCGGCTTTTGCAATCGCTTCCTTTATTACGTACAACTGTGTATCCCAAATGGTTTCCGGGTTATGTTCTACCCATCCTGCTTTCGGATAAATCTGCTCAAACTCTTGCTGGGCAACTTCCACAATTTCTCCCGAATGATTAAAAAGAATAGCACGGCTACTGGTAGTCCCGGCATCGAGCGACAAGATATATTTCTCCATAAGTTATTATTTTATTGGCTTTCCTTTCGGGCGGTTAATATACATTTTATGTTGTTACCAAACCATTTGAAAAATATCTTTCACAACAGCTTCCCATACTTTGTTTAACAAAATCGGGCTGTTTCATTTCAATCATTCTTGATTTGGCCTTACAAATTGTACTTTTGCAGAAAAGGGAACAGGCATGAATATTAAAACAGACAAAGTTGCTGTAATCGGGAGTGGCAGTTGGGCAACTGCTATTTCGAAAATGTTATTGGAAAACGTGGGGGAGATCAATTGGTTTATTCGAAAAGAAGAAACCATAGAAGCCTTTCTAGAACATGGACACAACCCCCGCTATTTAAGAGATGTGGATTTCGACACTTCTCGCCTGAACTTTTACTCCGATATTAACAAGATAACCGACGATTCGGATATTTTGGTACTGGCTGTCCCTTCTGCTTTTTTACCCGTTGTTTTTGAAGGACTGAAAACCGACCTTAGCGAAAAATATATTCTTTCGGGGATTAAAGGAATTGTTTCGGAAGAAAACCTTTTGGTGGTAGAATACCTGAATAAATATTTTGATGTGCCCCTCGACATGATGGGAGTTATAACCGGGCCGTGCCATGCAGAGGAAGTAGCGCTCGAAAAACTTTCGTACTTAACCATCGCCGGAACCGATGATGAACGAACCGAAAAGTTTGCACAGCTGATCCAAAGCGAATACATTCTTACCACTCTTTCCGACGATATTTGGGGAACCGAGTATGCTTCTGTATTGAAAAATGTGATTTCAATTGCTGCCGGAATTGCACACGGTTTGCGCTATGGCGATAATTTCCATGCCGTACTGATATCCCGTGCCATTCAGGAAATGAAACGCTTTGTTGATGCTGTTCACCCGATCAACCGCGATATAAAAAGCCCGGCCTATCTTGGCGACCTTTTGGTAACTGCTTACTCGCAGTTTAGCCGCAACCGGATGTTTGGAACCATGATTGGCAAAGGCTATTCGGTAAAAGCTGCACAGTGGGAAATGAACATGATCGCTGAAGGATATTACGCGGCTGCTTCTATCCATAAAATAAATCAGAAATATAAAGTTGACATGCCGATTTCGGAAACGGTTTATGAAATTTTATATGAAGGCGCTTCGTGTAAAAGAACCTTTGAAAAACTTACGCTAAAACTGGCTTAATCAACCGATTCCGTTCGGCTCGAAACAAAAAACAGACTGACTATCATTATTAGCCAGTCTGTTTATCATGAAAATTTCAATTCAGAATAATCACTTCATCGCTTTCCAGGCATTGATCAGGCCATTGGTAGAAGCATCGTGTCCGGTAACTTTTCCATCACCATCGAGCTCAGGCAAAATGGCGTTGGCCAGCTGTTTGCCGAGTTCCACGCCCCACTGATCAAAACTGTAAATATTCCAGATAATCCCCTGTACAAATATTTTATGCTCGTACATGGCAATCAGCGAACCCAACACATGAGGTGTCAGCTTTTTCACTAAAATAGAGTTAGTTGGAATATTTCCCATAAACACTTTAAACGGCAAAAGTGCAGCAATTTCTGCTTCCGATTTTCCGGCTGCTTTTAACTCTGCAGTTACCTGTTCTTCGGTTTTGCCCACCATCATCGCTTCGGTTTGCGCAAAGAAGTTCGCCAACAGTTTTTTATGGTGATCGCCCAACTGGTTGTGATTGATAGCCGAAGCTATAAAATCACAAGGGATCAGTTTGGTTCCCTGGTGAATCAACTGATAAAAAGCGTGTTGGCCGTTTGTTCCGGGCTCTCCCCAAATAATTGGCCCGGTTTGATAATCTACCTGTTCGCCGTTACGATCAACATATTTCCCGTTGCTTTCCATATTTCCCTGTTGAAAGTAAGCTGAAAAACGGTGCATGTACTGGTCGTAAGGTAAAATTGCTTCGGTTTCGGCACCATAAAAATTATTGTACCAAATACCGATTAAAGCCAAAATTACCGGAACGTTTTTGTCGAAATCACTTTTACGGAAATGATTATCCATGGCATGTGCTCCTTCAAGCAAAGCAATGTAATTATCAAAACCAATACCGAGTACAATCGACAAACCAATGGCCGACCACAAGGAGTAACGGCCACCCACCCAGTTCCAGAAACGGAACATATTGACAGTATCGATTCCAAAAGCCGAAACGGCTTCAGCATTGGTTGAAACCGCTACAAAGTGTTTGGCCACATGCGAAAGTTCTTTGGCCGATGCCAGAAACCAGTCTTTTGCAGAATTTGCGTTGGTCATGGTTTCTTGTGTAGTAAAGGTTTTCGAAGCCACAATAAACAAAGTGGTTTCCGGATCAACCGCTTTCAGGGTTTCGGCAATGTGCGTTCCGTCAACATTCGAAACAAAGTGCAGATTCAAATGATTTTTATATGGTTTTAGCGCTTCGGTTACCATCAACGGGCCAAGGTCTGAACCTCCGATACCAATGTTTACCACATCGGTAATTGTTTTACCAGTATAGCCTTTCCATGCTCCCGAAATCACTTTTTCAGAGAAAGCTTTCATTTGGCCGAGTACAGCGTTAACCTCAGGCATCACGTCTTTTCCATCTACCAAAATTGGTGTATTACTCCGGTTGCGCAGGGCAACATGCAACACTGCACGGTCTTCGGTAGCATTAATTTTTTCTCCGGCAAACATGCTTTCAATTGCACTTTTCAAACCACATTCTTTGGCAAGGTCAAGCAACGTTGCTTTTACCTCATCATCTAAAATATTTTTAGAAAAGTCAATCAGGATATCCTCAAATTTGAGTGAATAGTTATTAAACCTGTTGGCATCGTTTGCAAACAAGTCTTTCATATGCGTGCCCTCGAAATCGAAGTACATTTCTTCGAGTTTCAGCCAGGCTTTTGTTTCCATTGGATTAATTTTCGGCAACATAGATTTTTATTTTTCTGTATTAAAGAAGTTCAAAACACCTCTAACTCCTTTCAATTTTTCAACAAAGATAATGTAATCTGAAAATTACCAACCGACACGATAAACAAGGTTAATGTTGGCTTAAAAAAGAAGGTCAAAATCCGAAATGCAGGCTTCAACCATGCGATACATTCAATGGCATTACAGTCATCCCGAAATCATTTTTTTTATCTTTATCGCCTTAATTTAAAACGAATGAAATCAAACACATTTAAGGGCTATTTTTTTGCATTGCTTGCCACGCTGGCTTTTTCAAATGTTTATATTTTCAGTAAAGCTGCGCTGAATGAAATTCCGCTGGCGCAATTCGGAAGCTTGTGGTATTTTGTGGTGTCGCTTTCCTGTTTTGCATTTGCCCTTTTTAATAAAAAGCTAAAGCAAATTGCGCACTTAACACGCAAACAGGTAATTGTTCTGCTTACCCTTGGATTGCTTGAAATTGCCACCACCACGCTTTTTTTCCTTTCGATACACATCATCCCCGACCCTTCTGTCACATCTTTTCTTGGAAACCTTTATCCGGTAATGGTAATGCTTGGTGGTATTTTTATTTTACACGAACGCTTCGGCCCCATTGAAATATTGGGTGGTTTTCTGGCGCTTGCCGGGGCTTTTGTGATTAGCTACAGCGGCGGTACAACACTCGAAACACTTTTTATAAAAGGAACAGGTGTGGTATTTTTTAATGCCATTTTTGCAACAACTGCCACACTCGTTGTAAAGGCACACGTACAAAAACTGAGTCCCGAGCTGCTGAATTTAAACCGCGCTGTGTGGCTCCTGTCTTTCTCGGTTATTATGTTTTTTGTGATGGGCGAATCGGCCGTTTTATCTCCCGAAGCTATCAAAAATACGGCGATAGGTGCCGTTTTGGAATTCACGGCTATTTTAACGGTATATTACTCGTTCCGCTACATTGAAGCTTCGCGTTCTGCAATTGTTCAAAGCCTGAAAGGAATATTTGTTTTGATCGGGGCTTTCTTGTTTTTTCACACCTTCCCGGTTAAACATCAGCTTATTGGGGGTATGCTCACTGTAATTGGAGTACTGGTTATGACCCTGGCCCAAACGGGATACTTTCGTTCTGTAAGAAAAAAATAATCCGTTATTACTATTGAACTTTAAATACTCATCTGACGAAACTACAACATTCTGTGACAATGCTTTTCAATCGAATTCAGGTTAAAATATAATATCAATCTTTGCGTTATCGATTATTTAGAGCATATTTGTGGCTGTTGAAGCCAATTTAAAACCTAATAAATAATTGATAACCATGATCAAAAAGATTTTGGTAAGTGTACTTACAATATTTACCATTCTAATCATCATATTTTTTATTTTTCGATCGTCAACATCAGACGAGACAGAGATTACCACCGTTGTTCAAAAAGGTCAGTTTGAAGTATTGGTATTTTCCAGCGGTCAACTTGAAGCACAAAGTTCAGAATACATTAACATCCCGGAAGCACTTATCGATCATGATGTTCGGATCTATGAAATCAAGATTACAGATTTAATTGATGAAGGTTCGGTTGTTGATTCCGGAGATTATGTAGCTACGCTGGATCAGAAAACAGTAGAAGAAGAGATAAACAAAGCACTGGATGACCTGGAACTTGACATGAACAATCTGGAAGATGCAAAAATGGATTCGAATTTAACGCTGAGTAACTATCGCGATCAAATTACCAATGCCAGAGAAGCTGTGGAAGAGAAACAAATTGTTCTGGATGAATCCGTTTACGAGTCGCCGGCCATTATTCGAAAGGCCGAAATGGACTTAGAAAAAGCCAAAAGAGTTTTGGAGCAGCAGAAAAAAGGATATGTATTAAAGGAAAGACAAGCCAGCTCAAGAGTTGAACGCAGAGAAATTGATCTCCGCAATCGGGAATCGAGGCTGGTAAAACTGCGAAAGGCTTACAATGCTCTTGTAATTACTGCGCCCAAAGCGGGAATGGTAATGTATAACCGGGAAAGAAACAGTGGTGGTAAAATGAAAGTTGGATCTACCGTTTACACTTACCGTCCAACCATTGCCCGCCTTCCGGATTTATCGTCAATGCTTTCAACTACCTACATTAATGAAATTGACATATCGAAAGTAAAAGTTGGCCAAAAGGTTACATTGGGAG
Source organism: Draconibacterium sp. (assembly GCA_047975435.1). Classification (GTDB taxonomy): domain Bacteria; phylum Bacteroidota; class Bacteroidia; order Bacteroidales; family Prolixibacteraceae; genus Draconibacterium. The sequence goes on from JBKEDN010000100.1 coordinate 8,159, forward strand.
TAGATGCTATTCCTGAGAAAGTACTTCAGGGCGAAGTAATTTCGGTGGCTAATGTAGGACAACCAATGCCCAAAAGCGATGCAAAAGTTTTTGAGGTAAAAATTCAAGTTTTTAGCAATGTTGACGATCTAAAACCATCGATGACCACCAGTAATACCATTCAAACTGCGGTTTACAAAGACACCTTGTTTATTCCGTCAGAAGCAGTATTTGAGAATGATTCTTTGCAATTTGTTTATTTAAAAAAGGATAAAACAATAAAGCAGGTGATTGATTTGGGTGATCAAAATGCAAACTACATTCTCGTAAACAAGGGCGTTAGAGAAGGAGACGTAATACTATTAAATGAACCTGAAAACGCAGATGAAATCGAAATAGAAGGTTTCGATATTTATAACGAGATAATGGAGCGGAAAGCACTGGAGGAAGAAAAGCAGGCAGAAACAAATTCGGCCGGTATTTTACCAACTAAACACGTCTCAAAAAAACGTCGTATTAAAACAAGAAGTTAGTACTTTGTTGTTTCCTGTACGCGCAAATTCACTTCAAATGAAATCAATTTTACAAAGATACGGGCACGATGTTACTTCCGGAGTTGAAGCAATATTTACCAATAAACTCAAGTCTTTTCTTACGGCTTTGGGAATTATTTTTGGTGTAGCAGCCGTTATTAGCATGCTTGCCATCGGAAACGGGGCCCAACAGGAAATTCTTGACCAAATAAAAATGGTTGGTGTTAACAATATCATTATCACCCCATCCGAGAATATTATTGACAATGAAAGCACTAGCGCCGAAACGGAAGATACACAAGTTAGTACAAAGAAATTCTCCAAAGGCCTCAGTTTGCTTGATGCCCATTCGATTCAGGAAATACTGCCAACGGTTAGTAAGGTTAGTCCTGTAATATCGTTTAATTATTCGGCTATATTAAATGGAAAAAGCAAACCGGTGGTTCTTGAGGGAGTCAATAACCATTATTTCGATCTCTTTAATATTTCGATTGAAAAAGGTACGGTCTTTACAAATGAACAGGAGCAAAATGGCTTTCCGGTTTGTATTATTGGCAATAACATAAACGATTTATTTTTTAACCAGGAAAATGCTGTTGGAAAAACCATAAAATGCGGGCAAGTTTGGCTTAAGGTAATTGGAGTTGTTGAAAAAAGGGATTTTACTGCTTCTGCATCCGACGAACTGGGAATTAGCAGTACCGACAATAAGATTCTTATTCCTGCAAAAACCATGTTATTGCGCTTTAAAAACCGCTCCTTAGTGAGGGCCGACGAAGTGGAACAAAACATCAGCTATTCAGGGCAAAAGGAAAACCTTAACCAATTAAACAAAATTATTGTACAGGTTGCCCAAGCCGATGAACTTAGTGAAACGGCAGAAGTTATTCGCAGAATGCTTTTACGCAGACACAATAACCTGTTTGATTTCGAAGTTACCATCCCGGAGTTACTGTTAAAACAGCAACAGCGAACAAAAGGAATTTTTAATATTGTATTAGGTGTTATTGCCGGCATTTCACTCATAGTAGGAGGTATCGGAATTATGAATATTATGCTGGCCTCGGTAATGGAACGTATTCGCGAAATTGGTGTCAGGCAAGCCATTGGAGCTTCCAGGAAAGATATCATCGTGCAATTTCTTTCAGAATCCACCATTATTAGTGTTTCCGGAGGAATAATCGGGATTATACTAGGCGTGGCACTATCTAAAATAATATCAGGCTTTTTTGATATTAAAACCATCATATCGGCCTTTTCCATTATTATCTCATTTGGGGTTTCTGTATTTGTAGGTGTTATTTTCGGATATATTCCGGCAAAACGCGCAGCCGACCAGGATCCTGTTAATTCATTACGACAATAAGAAAAGCCAGCTATATGAAAAGCTCAATTCTATTTATAATTATAAGTATCCTTTTGCTTAACCAAACGAAAGCGCAGGATAAACAGCTTCTTACACTAGATGATGTAATTAAAATTGCATCACAACATTCGTTAGACGCCTTCAGAAATAAAAATATGTACCTGTCAAACTATTGGCAGTTTAGGTACTTTAAAGCCGATCGCTTACCAAGTTTAACACTGGATGCAACAGCTTTCGACTACAACCGGTCGATGCAAAAGGTTTATAACTATGAACAAAACCGGGATGAATATATCGAACGTCAGAATTTCAATTCGGATGTTTCCATTCAGCTAAACCAGAATGTTGGCCTGACCGGAGGCCGGATTTTTGCACAATCCTCTTTGGGAATGACACAAAAACTGGGAGATGATAATGTTTCATCATGGTCATCAACTCCATTTAGCCTTGGCTACTCGCAGTCGATTAATGGCTATAACCGCTTAAAATGGACCGCCAAAATTGAACCTCTAAAATTTGAAAAAGCAAAAAAGGACTTTATTCAATCGAAAGAAGAGCTGGCATTAAAAGCAAACCGGTTGTTTTTCGATTTGGTGGATTCGCAAATTGATGTCGGCATTGCCGAAACCAACCTGGCCAATGCCGACACTCTATATACAATTGGGAAAGGAAGGTTTCAGGTGGGGACCGTTACGCAGGATGAGTTGCTTAACCTCGAACTTCGATATATGAATTCGCAACTTGCACTTACCCGGGCAAAACTGGGATTAGAGCGCGCAAAAGCAAGCCTGAATTCCTTTTTAAGTTTTGAAAAAAACACAAATGTCGAATGTATAATTCCTTCTTATTCAGCAGATCTTCAGATAAAAACAGATGAAGCCCTTGCACAGGCACTTTCAAACAATCCTGACATATTAAATCAACAACAAAGGTTGCTGGAAGAAGACCGAAAAGTGAACCAGGCAAAAAGTGAAAATGGCGTGAGCGGCTCTGTATATGCGGTTTATGGATTAAACCAAAACTCAGAGAATCTGGATCAGGTATATCAGGATCCGTTAGACCGGCAACAATTCAGAGCAGGAGTCAGTATTCCGATATTGGATTGGGGTAGAAGAAAAGGACAACTTGCCATGGCTCGTTCGAACCGCGAAGTTGTTCGCATTGGCATTAACCAGGAAAAAATTGATTTTGAACAAAATATAATTATGAACGTGATGGAGTTTAACCTGCAAGGCAATCAGGTTGCCAATACTGCAAAAGCCGATACAATCGCTCAAATGCAATACGATGTAACACAACAACGCTTTCTTATAGGTAAAGTAGATGTTACAAAACTAAACCTTGCCCGAAACGACAGAGAGCAGGCTCGCAGGGCATACATTAATTCGTTGCGTTCGTACTGGAATTATTATATCACAATAAGAAGACTTACCTTATACGATTTTGAAAATGACGTTACCCTTTCTGAAAATTTTGATAAAATAGTTAATCAATAATCAGGAGCTATGACCTTTATTAAGAAAAAATATATTTGGATTCTGTTGATTGTTCTTTCAATCATTGCATTACTGGTATATGGCAGTTTAGAACTAACCCCCGAAAAAACGTACACCGTTACAAGAGGTTCTTTTGAACTGACACTTAACGTAAAAGGAGAAATACACGGAAAAGAAGCTGTACTGATTACAATGCCAGAAGAACTAAAAGTAAGGGATCTGAGAATTCATGATATTAAAATAAAAGACTTAATAAAAGAAGGTTCGATTGTTAAAAAAGGGGACTGGGTGGCAACACTGGATCCTGCCGCCATTGAAAAGCAAATTGAAGACAATACAAAAGAGCTGGAACAACGTAAAGTAGAATTAAACGATGCCAGAATTGATTCGAGTATAGAACTTACCCAACTAAGAGAAGCCATTTCAGAGTTTCAATATGATTTGGAATACAAAGAAATAGAACTGGAACAAGCAAAATATGAGTCTCCTGCATACCAGCGTAAAAAGAAAGTTGAATACAACAGTACCATCAGACTGATGGAAAAAAAACGGCGCGATTATCTATTACGGGAAATGAATATGGGAATGTGGGTAAAGCGAAGAGAAGATGCTTACAACTATCTCGTATATAAAGATTCATTGCTGGATAAGGCACGAATTGCCTGTTCGGTAAAAGCACCAATCGACGGGATTGTGATGGCTGCCACACTGTGGGGCGATCGCAAAATTCGTATCGGAGATGAAATTAGCCCATGGCGCCCGGTGATTGCCAACTTACCCGATATGTCGGTGCTAATCTCCGAAACGTACGTTCAGGAAATTGATATCACAAAAATTGCAGTTGGCGATAGTGTAGGAATTTATATTGATGCACTTCCCGACAATACATATACAGGTACCATTAAATCAATTGCAAATATAGGAACCGAATTATCCGGTCTTGATGTAAAAGTTTTTAAAGTAATTATTGAAATAGAAAAGAGCGGCAAGGAAATAAAACCTTTAATGACAACTGACAATAAAATAGTGCTTGCAAAAGAAACTGACGTAATAACAATTCCCAGAAGCTGCCTTTTTAAAGAAGGTGGAGACTCATTTGTTTATTTAAAACGCCATGGCGAAATTTTGAAAAAAAGAGTTGTCGCCGGATTTGAAAACAATGAAATGATTGTTATTGACGCCGGGCTAAATGTTAAGGATAAAATTCTTACATCTCAGCCCGAAGATGCAGATAAAATCGTCTTTTCTGAATCTTAATTACATACCTCTGCAGAGGCACAGCTATGTTCCATAATCAAGAGGTATTGATTATGGATTGATTAAATTTGCCTTTTATTTTGCCTGTTTCACATGTACCGTACGTATTCCAATCTATATCTTTTTAACCCCACCAGCGATCTGGCAATCGGTAACGCAAGTCCCAACTGGCAACCAAACAAACTGCTTATAAAAATGGAGACCGATTTGGCAACACTCCCCATGTTTTTGGCAAATGCGGACGATGTTGTTTTGGTGGAACACCTGCCAACTCAGAAATACCTGGAATCCATTGCCAAATTAGGCCTGGATTTACCGGAGTTTATGAAAATTGAAAAAGCCTTGCATACAGAAACTTCTCCTTTTAAAAATATTAACGCACTAAAACCGTGGGGCTGGAGTCCGGCAGTTCATAAATTACTTGCTCCCTTAAAATCCAAATGTTCCCCTGCTTTTCAAAAATCGCCTGTATTTTCCTGGTCAGCAGGAATGCGGGATTTATACTCTAAAAAATTTGCTCTTGGCATTCAACAACAACTAATCAGGGAATTTCCTGACACCGCGTTTATTCTGAAAGAATTATGTGGGCAAGTTTGTTACGAACAGCAACAAATTGAGGCCTTGATCAGCCGTTGGGGAAACCTGATGATAAAAGCACCATGGAGCAGCTCGGGCCGGGGCTTGCAACCCATAACAAAAACACCGGTTCATCCAAAAGTATGGGAGAAAATTCTTGGGATTATAAACGACCAGGGATATGCGATTGCAGAACCTTTTCTTGACAAGCAACTGGATATTGCCTTTCAGTTTGAACTGAGAAACGGCAAAATTTCTTATCTGGGAATCAGCAATTTCATGACTGACAAAAAAGGACAATATACCGGGAATCGGCTGAATGGCCTGCCCAATGAAATGGACTCTGCATTAAAAACTTTTGTAGAAAGGTTGCCCGGGAAAATAATTGATCCACTCATCCAGGTTCTGGAAAAAAGTGAACTGGCCACTGGCTATGAGGGGAACTTTGGAGTTGATGTATTGGTTTATAAAACTACAGATGGCCAACTGGCCGTTAATCCATGCCTTGAAATTAATCTTCGCCAAAACATGGGATTGCTTGCCCTGCAACTCGAAAAACTTTTGCTCCCCTCCCAAAAGGCACTTTATCAAACCTGGTATGGAGGAGGCAGTAGCTTTTGTAACTTTCAATCTGAAATGCGAAAAAAGTACCCACCAGTTATAAAAAACAACAAAATCGCTTCCGGATTTTTCCCGCTTACTGATGCTACCTCCGAAAGTAAATTTGGAGCTTATATTTTGGCTCCCTAAAACCATCACTACCGGATTTCACTATTTTTCTTATCTTTAATAGCATTCAATACAATAAGATATGGCAACATCCGGAGCACCTAAAAGGAAAAAACTTAGCAACAAATTTTACGAAAAGGAATTAAACAACCTGCAAATTGAGCTGGTAAAGCTGCAAGAGTGGATAAAGGCAAAAGGCCTCAAAGTTGTGGTTATTTTTGAGGGCCGCGATGCTGCCGGAAAAGGCGGGACCATTGCACGAATTACCCAATACCTGAATCCCCGGATTTGTAAGGTAGTTGCACTCGGAACTCCCACTGAACGCGAAAAAAAACAATGGTACTTTCAACGCTATGTCCCTCATTTACCGGCAGGTGGAGAAATGGTCCTTTTCGATCGTAGCTGGTACAACCGCGCCGGGGTGGAGAAAGTTATGGGCTTTTGTACCAACGACGAGTATTGGGAATTTCTGCGTTCTTGTCCGAACTTCGAACGAATGCTGATCCGCTCCGGTATTGTACTTATCAAATACTGGTTTTCGGTGAGTGAGGATGAACAGGAAAAACGTTTTAGATCAAGAATTGAAGACCCGACAAAACGCTGGAAGATCAGCCCGATGGATATAAAATCGATGCAGCTTTTTGTTGAATATTCAAAAGCCAAAGACGATATGTTTGCCTACACCGATACAAAAATCAGCCCCTGGTATGTGGTTGATGCCGACGATAAAAAACGCGCCCGGCTAAATTGTATTCATCATTTGTTGTCGAAGGTCCCATACAAAGAACTGGAATACAATCCGATTGAACTTCCGCCGCGAAAAGACAGCAAAGGGTATGTTCGCCCCCCTATTTCGGAAATGACTTTTGTTCCCGAAGTTTACTAGTGTCGTGTCAAACGTGTTTTATCACGACGTCATGCTGAATTCATTTCAGCATCTTTGCTCAAAATGCAGATTCCGAAATAAATTCGGAATGACGGTACGTCAATTTAAAGTTGACATGACACTAGATAAAAAAAGATCAATTGTCCCGGGTCCGGGTCATATCAAACAAATGAGTGGCCTGATCGCCTAAAAATCCTGAAAACAATCTCCGGGTTCCGTTTTCCTCCACATAATCACGTTCGGCCAGTTCGTAATAGGCATAGGTCCAGTTAATTTTATCCGGCCCGTCTTCGCCTTTTACTTCGGCTTCTTCTTTCACCGCCAGGGTAGCCGATTGCCGTAATTTACTACCTTTCTCCCCTTCGATGGTTTCCTTCATCGGAATACCGGCAGCTTCCAAAGCTTTGCAGGTAGTCTCCAGATCGGGCCATTCTGCCACCCCTTGATAATTAATAAAAGCAGTAAAATGGTTGATTGAGTTTCCGTGCAACAAAGTCCAGGCTGCATATTGCGACACATCATTTATTTTCAACACATCTTCTTTGGCCGGAGCCTGCCATGGCCGTCTGAAATATTGAGTAAGATCCAGCACCAAAGCTTCGGCCGCTACTTTGGGTATTTCACCCTCTTCTTTCAAAACGCCCAACAATTCAAGGCTCTGATCAGAAATAAGATAAGGAGTATCCCGCACAGTACCGTTGATGATCTGCTGTGCCCACTCGGGCAACAACTCCACCTCCAACTGACTCACAAAAATTTTGGGAAACAACTCGTTAGCGTGCACAAAATGAACAGCTTTCAGCCTTTTCTTTTTGAATTCATATTTTTCAACCGGTACGTAACCCAGATAATTCAACAAGTGTTTTATTGCCCTGATTCCTTCGGGTTGTTCTCCCGTGTGTGTATTGAACGTTCGTAAAGCAACATGATCGTTGACAATCTTCCCTCCTTTCTCCTGCACTAAATCCATATACATTTTAGCATACGAAACCCTCGAAACATATTGTTTCCAAAGGTTCTCCAGCAACATGGCTGTTATTTCATCTGCTTTTATTTTCATTTCGAAACAATTATTATTTACACACTCTTTTTAAAACAACTGAGAATTTCACATCACCCTTAACGATTTGTTCGATATATCAGGTTTATGGAAAACCCAGCTTTACTACTTAATTTAAACATCAAAACAGACATTTAAGTTACTTTAAAGCAGATGTTTAAAAGTATTGTTTTGTTAAGAAAAACTTTGTAAATAATCAGGCTTGCTGAGGAGTAGATTTCATAAACTCCAGTACGTCGTTTTTATCAAAAAATCCAGTGGCACCGCGTTTGGTTGTGTTTAAAGCGCCTGCGGCGTTCCCAAAGCGAATCGACTCTTCCAGCGATTTACCATTGAGGTAATAATGTAAAAAGCCTGCAGAAAATGCCATGCCCGAGCCAATGTTATCTTCCATATCGATTACATAACCCGGATCGTAGAAACAGCCTTTTTTTTGTTGAAAAGCAGAAATACCACTATTACCGCGGGTAGTAATTACCAAATCGATTTTGTATTTTTTTGAAAGTCTTTCGGCAAATTCATCCAAATCGGTGTATTCCATTTGTAATTTTCCTGCAAGAAACTCTACTTCCTTTTCTTTGATACGTACAATATGAGCGCAATTAAGCAAACGTTCAACCACCTCAATATTAAAGAAATGTTCGAACAGTTTCAGGTCAAAAAAATGGAGTGAGTCAGGGGATTCCTTAATCAACTCGCGGATGGTATTTTTGGAAAGGCCGTATCGTTGGGGCAAAAGTCCGAAAAACAAACAATCGGCTTGCCGGGCCAGTTTTAAAGCTTCGGCCGAGAATTCAATGTGGTCAAAAGCTACATCTTCTTTCACTTCGTACTTACTTTCGCCATTTTCATCAAAAGTTACCTTCACCACACCGGTAGGAAACTCAGGGTCAAGCTGTACGTTTTTATCTGAAATATTGAGCGAAACAAGTTGGTCAAGTGCGGCCTGTCCCAGCTCGTCATCCCCAACACGGGAAAGTAAATGTCCTTTTTCACCAAACGAATTGCACCTGAAAACAAGGTTCAGCGGAGTTCCTCCTAAAACCTGATCGTGAGGCAGCAAATCCCATACGATCTCTCCAAATGCCACAATCCGTTTTGCCATTGTATTGTAATTCGGCCGCTAAAATAATGATTAAAAAATCCGGATCAAAGTTCGAATACAACATAATTTTCAAGGATTTTTATAAGCAGCATACATACAATTCTCTTTTCTTAAAATCTTTAAAAGATAAGGAAAGCTATTGAAAACTTTTAGGATGACTTATTCGTTTGAAAATTATTGTTTATGAATTATCTGGCACATTTATATTTATCGGGCGAATCGGAAGAACTGCTGGTTGGCAACTTCATCGGCGATTATGTTAAAGGAAAACAATATGAAAATTATCCGTCCCAAATTGCCGCCGGAATTCTACTGCACCGCCGCATTGATCATTTTACGGACACCCATCCGCTGCATAAAGAAGCCAAAATCTTATTCAGGGAAGATTTTGGACACTATGCCGGGATTGTGATCGATTTTATGTATGATCATTTCCTGGCGGTCAACTGGGCAAATTATTCCGATATATCGCTTCGCTGGTTTGCCAAACGCTCGCATTCAATTCTTTTGTCGAATTTTAAATACTTGCCCTTAAGGGTACAAGGTTTCCTGCCTTTTCTGATTCAACACCGCAGGCTTGAGTCGTATGCCACAATTGAAGGGATAATCCAATCGATGCACATTATGGGGAAATATTCTTCATTACCATCGAAAGCTCCTGCTGCAGAGCAAATTTTACGAAGTAATTACCAATGGTTAAACGCCAACTTTGAAGCTTATATGCAGGATTTAATTCGTTATGTACAAACAGAATTTAATGTTGTTTTGAAACTGCCATAACAGTTAAACGAGTAAAAATTCAGGCCAGCATTTCAAGATAGGCTTCTTCAAAAAAGAAACCGGACTCACCCAATGCCGGCTCCAGTTCATCAAACCAAACTGCATTAGGATCAAACTTTGCAAAAAACGGTTTTCCTACCCAGGACGGATCACGTCCCTGAAGGAAATTCAGTACAAAAACTTTTTCGCCTTTTACTTCCGTAACACCAACTATCTGAACTTTACCCGGGCTACACGACATACTGGGGCCCTTTACCGTTCTGCAAATCCCACTTACCTGGTTGTAGGCATTTCTGAAAATTTGCCACGACCGGTTTAACGAAACGGCAAAATAATCCTGTGCCCCGGTATCGCGGGCAACAAACATATAATAGGGAATAATCCCCTGCCGCACCTGCTCTTTCCAGTTTTGAGCCCAAATATCTCCACGATCATTAATATTACGCATTACAGGCGATTGCGAACGAATCTGGACTCCGGCATTCAACAAACGTTGTACTGCTTCCTGTACTGCTTTGGTTTTTAATTCTCCCGGATGATTCAAATGTGCCATCATGGCGATGTTGATTCCGTGCTTTTTTACCTTTTCAAACAAACGAAGCAAGTCATCAGCATCCGGATCTGTAGTATATCGATACGGCCAGTAAGCCAGTGATTTGGTTCCAATCCTTATGTTTTTCAAATTCGGAATATCGGCTTCAATTAAGGCATTAAAATAATGCTCAAAAAACCTGGTTTTCATTACTGCGGGATCTCCTCCGGTAAACAGAACATCCGTAATATGAGGATTGGCTTTCAAATATTCCACCATTTGATCGGCTTCTTTCATTGCAAACTTGAATTCGTTTAAAGCAAACTGCGGCCACCGAAAACAAAAGGTGCAATATGCATGACAGGTTTGCCCCTGTGTTGGAAAGAAAAGCATGGTTTCGCGGTATTTATGCTGAATTCCGTTTAAACGTTTGCCCTTGAAAACCGGAACATTATTCTCCTGCCCCGCCGGATTGGGATTTAGTTTTAAGCGTATTTTTCTTACTTCTTCCTGAATAAGTTCTTTGGCGGCGTTCTTCTTAAGCAAAGAAGCAATCAGGCTAAATTCCTTTTCCTGAAGCATTGCTTTTTGAGGAAAGTTGAGGATGAAAAACGGATCCTTTTCAAAATTTGCCCAGTCAATCAGTTCATCAACAACATAGTTATCGGTTTTAAACGGCAAAACAGTTCCCACTACTTCAATTTCCAGCTTTTGCTCCTCGCTTAAAAACGACATTTGTGGTATTTGCCTGAAGTTATGAAGAGAATAAGGTTTGTATATCATCGCATTAAATTTTGGTTTAATGGGATACCACACCTACAAGCATTCACATCCGGAACACTCAAAAAAGTATCCACAAAATTTTTAAAAGAAAGTGGTTCTGCATTTCCCTCAGGATTAAAGTAGAACTACCTTAAATATCTGTTTGTCTGTCTTTTTTTACCCTTGTATGACAAAAAAATCGCTACGATTTTTTTGATGCCACGCGAATATACTAAAAATTGAGGGATCAGGCAAGAACACAGAACTGGTCAGGTATTGCGGCTATCGCGGAAGTTTTCGAGGCGGCTTGCATCCAGCCTGATAAATATAAAAAGCAGAATGGTAAAAGACCAAAGCGAAGAGCCTCCGTAACTAAAAAAAGGCAAGGGAATTCCGATTACCGGCATTATACCAATGGTCATTCCGATATTTACCATAAAATGGAAAAATAAGATTACCGCAACAGAGTAACCATAAATCCGGGAAAAAACGGATCGCTGTCGTTCGGCCAGCCAAACCAGCCGGGCAAGAAAAAACACAAAAATGGCAATTACTACAAAAGTTCCGGCAAAGCCCCATTCTTCTCCTACGGTACAGAAAATAAAGTCGGTGCTTTGCTCGGGTACAAAGTTAAATTTGGTTTGTGTACCGTTCAAATATCCTTTGCCCCACATTCCGCCAGAACCAATGGCAATTTTACTCTGATTTACGTGGTATCCGGCGCCATACGGGTTGAATTCGATCCCCAAAAGTTCCTTAATCCTAACCTGGTGGTGTGGCTCAAGAACATTATTAAAAGCATAGTCAACCGAAATGGGAAACAACACGGATCCAATAAAAAATGTGGATATTATTATGTAGTTGCTAAACTTTTTACGGAGAGAATTTACCAACACCACGAGTGCCCCGATAACAGAGCCAAAAACAATCGTATCAGCTACATTGTATTTTTTCCCGATAACCGCATTCAAAAGAAAGGCAAATAAAATGCTTCCTGCAAAGAACATAAGCACCTTTAGAAACTGGTTAAATTTCGGATTCAGGATCAAATACATAAATGCGGCAACCCCGAGCAACAGGAGAATAAGCGTAATATCTGAAAGAATCAGGGCAAGTATAAACAAAGTAGCTACAAGTGTTCCTAAAAACAGCACCAGGCCCGAAAGCCCTTCACGAAACAATACCAACACAAAAGAAAAATATACAAGTGCCGAACCGGTATCATTTTGAAGAAGAATAAATGCGGCAGGAGTAAAAATAATAAGTGCAATTACCAACAGCGACTTCCAGTTTTGTAGTTTAAAATCGAAAGTACTCATGTACCTTGCCAGCGCCAAAGCAGTAGCAAATTTAGCAAACTCTGAGGGCTGTATTTTAAATCCGCCAATTTCAAACCACGACCGTGCGCCGTTTACCTTGTCGCCAACCAGCAATACAAGTATCAGTAAAAACACCATTACGCCATAAATGATATAGGAGAAAAAAACGTAAAAGTTCGTTTCAATAGACATAATGATAACGGCCAGTATTACCGCTGCACCGATCCATAAAAGCTGTTTACCGTAACGCTGCGTTATATCAAAAATACTTTGATGATCCGAATCATAAACCGCAGCATAAATATTAAGCCAGCCCATGAAAACCAACAACAGGTATAATAGTACCGTAACCCAGTCGATATTTGCCAATACGTTAGTCCTCTGTGCCATCGCTAATTACTATTTTATCCGGATCCAAAAGATTGGAATCCAACATCAACTTTTCTATTCGAAGCCGGTTAGTCGCTATCGTATCATTTAAATACTTTTCAATTAATAAACTGGCGATGGGAGCGGCATACTCTGATCCCCATTTACTGTTTTCAATGTAAACGAATAAGGCAATCTTCGGATTTTCCCTTGGAGCAAAAGCTTCAAAAGCACCATGATCTATACCCTGGTTATTCTGTATTGTCCCTGTTTTTCCACAATATTGAATGCTCGGGATAAAATACTTTACCCAGGGCTTGCTGGTTGATTGGTGCATTCCTTCCACAATCGGTTCAAAATATTTTTCATCAATCTGTACACTGTGTTTTACGTTGATACTACTCCTTACTGTATCATTCTCCACTGCACTTACGAGGTGTGGTTCGTAGTAAAATCCATGATTAGCGATTATAGCAGCCACATTTGCCATTTGAAGCGGAGTAACACCGATCTCACCCTGCCCAATTGCCAAAGAACGTACGGTAAGTGCATTCCAATGTCCTTTGTATAAACGGTCATAATATGCAACCGTTGGAAGATCGCCTTTAAGCGTATTGGCAAAATCTTCACCCAAAATTGTTCCAATCCCAAATTGCTGTACATATTGCCGCCAGGTAGCAAAACCTTCTTTTACTGTTCGGGAGTGGCCGATAATGTTACGAAAGGTATTCCACATAAAAGGGTTACACGACTCACGTATTCCATCGATCACATTTGCCGGGGTAATGTGGTTATGTGTACAACTAATCGGCTTTGATGCCTTTCCTGAACAAGAGAATCTCGTTTCTGTAGTAATCGCCCCCTCTTGCAAGCCAATTAATGCATTCACGGTTTTAAAGGTCGATCCGGGTGGATATTTTGCCTGCAGCGCCCTGTTAAACAGCGGCTTTAGAGAATCGGCCAGCAAAGCAGTATAATTTTTCCCTCTTACCCGGCCTACCAGCAAACCCGGATCATATACAGGAGCACTTGCCAAAGCCAAAACTTCTCCGGTTGAAGGCTCAATGGCAACCACTGCACCTTTTTTATTCTGAAGTAATTTTTCGGCATACAACTGTAACTTGATATCGAGTGTAGAAGTCAGGTTTTTACCGATTTGTGCCGGTATATCTTCCTGCCCGTTCAAATAGCTCCCCTGAATCCGGTTATGAACATCCACCAGATTCTTTTTAACGCCTTTGGCTCCACGCAACTGTTCTTCGTATGTTTTTTCAATTCCGCTGGCGCCAATATAATCACCTGATTTATAGTACGGATTCTTGTCGATATCGCTCTGGCCTACTTCGCTGACATAACCAAGCACATGAGCTGCTGCAGGTACAGAGTATTCGCGCAGGGTCCTGGTTTGTGAGTGAAACCCTTCAAACTTATACAATTGCTCCTGAAGTATGGCGTAATTTTCAGGAGATATCTGCTTCACCAAGATTGACGGTTTGTACCGTGAATAATTTCTTGCCTTTTCAATCCCGGCTTCCAAATCTTCACGGGTAATATCCAGCAGGTTACAAAAAAGTGTTGTGTCGAATTGCTTTACTTCGCGCGGTGTAATCAATAAGTCATAAGCCGTTTTGTTATATACCAGCAACTCGCCGTTACGGTCGTAAACCAGACCACGCGCCGGATATTGCACCACCTCGCGCAATACATTGTTGGTAGCGTATTTTTTATACGTGGAATCGAGTACCTGTAAACGAAACAACCTGACCAGAAAGACCAAGGCTACAAGTACAAAAACCAGTAATATTATGTAACTTCTTTTCGAAAAATCGTTCACGTATTGTCCCTACTTTCTAAAAATGATAAACTGACTTAAAACTATCACAAAAATTGAAAATAAAGAACTCAAAACTACACGATATAGTGTGTTCAGAAAATTGGCGAAAGTAAATACTTCCAGGTAAAACAATGCAAGGTGGTGCAACACCACCATAATCAGCACATATCCCAAAAACCAGCGAAAACCATTTTGTGCCAGCCCCGGATAGTCGCTCAGATCTTCTTCGCGGTTGGTAATAACACGAATAATACCGGGCCGTAAATAAGCTATAAACACCGATGCCGCCGAATGTACCCCAAGACTATTGGAGAAAATATCAACACTAATGCCCATTATAAAAGCAAGCAGCATAAGTGCGTACCTTGGTGTGCTAACAGGTAGCAGCATAATAAAAAGCACGTATATGTATGGATTTATGTATCCGCTAAACTGTATCTGATTCAGAAACAACACCTGAACAGCCAGCAGTACAACGAACATAAGAAAATATCTAACCCTCTCCATTTAAAACTGCCTGTTTTAATTCTTTCAATTCTTCCGATTTAAGGTCGTCGATTACTTCCACCCAGGTAACCGATTTAAAATCGGTAGAAAGTGCAACGTGAATGATGTAATAATTCTCGCCCGGTGGTTGTGTAAATGACTCTACCTTACCTACCATAATCCCTTCAGGAAATACGGATGAATAACCGCTGGTAACAATGGTATCGCCAACGGCAACGTCAACATGAAACGGAATTTCATTCAGATCGGCGTATTTATAATCCTTCCCGTTCCAGATTAACGATCCGTAATATCCGTTCTTTTTAAGTTTTGCAGAAATACTCCAGCGCGGATTCAGAACCGACAAACCCATTGAATACGATTCGGATACTGATGTAACAATTCCAACAATTCCCTCACTCGAAATAATTCCCTGGTCAGGTTTTACCCCATGTTTTCTTCCGCGGTTAAGTGTAATGTAGTTCTGTTGCCGGTTAACCGAATTGTTGATCACCCTTGCCGCAATGAAATGGAAAGTACTGTCTGAAGACACTCTTGTTTCTGTTGAATCACCCGGTATGTTTTCAAACTGATCAAGTTGATTTCGAAGAAACGCGTTTTCTTCCATTAAATGCTTGTTCACCTTTTTCAATCCAAAATACTGAACCACCGCACTATATGAGCTGTAAACCGATGCACTCGCGGCATTGGAGGTATTCAGAAACCGGGATCGCTGAAAGCTATTATAATTAACGATAAACACTACTGACACTACTTCTAAAAAAACAAATAGAAGAAACGGATAGTTTTTTACCAGTAGTCTGAATAAACTTCGCATTTACAGTAACAGTATCAAGAAGGCTTTTATCGAATCAGGAACGAGAACTTATCTACGTTTTTCAAGGCAATACCTGTTCCACGTACCACCGCCCGTAAAGGATCTTCGGCAATGTGAAACGGAATCCCTATTTTATCGGTTAAACGTTTATCGAGACCTTTTAACAGTGCACCTCCACCAGCCAGCCAGATTCCTTTGGAAACAATGTCGGCATACAATTCAGGAGGTGTTTGTTCCAGCGCACTTAACACTGCCGTTTCTATTTTTGAAATTGATTTTTCAAGACAATGTGCAATTTCCTGATAAGAAACGGGCACTTCGATCGGTAAAGCGGTCATTTGGTTCGGGCCTTGCACCACATAATCCTGCGGGGGCTCGGGCAACTGAGAAAGTGCTGATCCTACATGAATTTTTATTTCCTCAGCTGTACGTTCACCTATTTTTATATTATGTTGATGGCGCATGTATTCCATAATGTCGGCAGTAAGGTCGTCGCCGGCAATACGTATCGACTTATTGGTAACAATACCTCCCAGCGAAATAACTGCAATTTCGGTGGTACCACCGCCAATATCTACTACCATGTTTCCTTCGGGTGCTTCCACATCCAGGCCAATCCCAATGGCTGCTGCCAAAGGTTCGTAGATCATATACACCTCACGCCCACCAGCATGTTCCGACGAGTCGCGTACCGCACGAATCTCCACTTCTGTACTTCCGGAAGGAATACAAACTACCATTTTCAGCGCCGGCGAAAACATTTTCGGTTTTGGGTTAATCATTTTAATCATTCCCCGAATCATCTGTTCCGCCGCATTGAAATCGGCAATCACACCGTCGCGCAATGGCCGGATCGTTTTTAGGTTCGCATGCGTTTTCCCCTGCATCTGCCGTGCCTTTTCACCTATTGCCACCATCTTTTCTGTTTTCAGATCAATGGCTACAATCGAAGGCTCATCTACTACAATTTTATCATTATGTATAATAATGGTATTTGCAGTACCAAGGTCAATGGCAATCTCCTGTGTTAAAAATGAAAATAACCCCATTAATTTTCTATTTATCTAGTAGTAATGTGATGTTAAAGATATAATTAATATTAATGTCTGAAGTGTCTTCTTCCGGTAAATGCCATGGCAATTCCAAATTCGTTGCATGCTGCAATCACTTCATCATCGCGGATACTTCCTCCCGGTTCAATAATGTATTTTACTCCGTATTCGTTGGCAGCCTCAATACTGTCGCGGAACGGGAAAAATGCATCCGAAATAAGCACCGAGTTGGTGATATCCAAACCACCTTTTAACTCGAAGCGCGGCATAGTTAAGTATCGCAAACTATCCAAACGATTGGGTTGCCCCATTCCGGCTCCGGTTAACCAAAATCCACCGTTGGCATTTTCTGTCACCACTGCGATTGCATTACTTTTCAGGTGTTTGCAGGCAATAGTCCCGAATTTAGCCAGGTTCATTTTTGATGGTTCAAATACCTTTTCAGTAACGGTATTGAATTCCTGATCCAAACCTTCATCTTCATCCTGAACCAGCATTCCTCCGCTGATGGAGCGATACAGTTTTTCTCCCGGAACCGCTTCACGAATGGGTGTCACCAAAACACGCAGGTTCTTTTTCTTCGCCAAAACTTCCAAAGCTTCGTTGGTATAAGCCGGAGCAATTAAAATCTCCACAAACTTTTTCCCAAACCATTCGGCTACTTCCTTTGTAACGGTATCGGTAAAACAAATAATACTTCCAAAGGCGCTGATCGGGTCACCAGCCCATGCCAGGTCAAGCGACTCCATAATGTTGTTGGTAACTGCCAGCCCGCAAGGATTAAGGTGTTTTACCACCGAAACCGCCACTTTATTTTCGAGGTGGGTTACCGAATGGTAAGCATCGCTGGCTGATTTCCAGGCAGCGTCGGCATCCAGCATATTGTTGTATGAAAGTGCTTTCCCCTGTAAAACTTCAGCATCGGCAAGTGTAGCCGAATTACCTCCGTTATTAAATTTGTAAAACGATGCAGCCTGGTGCGGGTTTTCACCATAACGCAAAACCTGTCCGCCATTTAAACTCACGCGCTCTGTTGCTTCTCCAATGCCTTCATTAAAATAACTAAAAATAGCAGCATCGTAATGTGATGAAACCCCAAAAGCACGGCTGGCAAACCATTTACGGTCTTCCAGCGAAAACTCCCCGTTTTTCTCTTCCAAAATATTCAACACCGGCTGGTACTCCTTCTGTGAAGGCACAATTACCACGTCTTTAAAATTTTTGGCTGCGGCACGGATCAGGGAAATACCGCCTATATCAATTTTTTCAATAATATCCTGTTCATCGGCTCCGGAAGCAACAGTATCTTCAAAAGGATAAAGATCAACAATTACAAGGTCGATCTCCGGAATCTCATATTCGTTCAGTTGGCTTACATCGCCCTGATTATCACGGCGCGACAAAATTCCGCCAAATACTTTCGGATGTAATGTTTTTACCCGTCCGCCCAAAATAGACGGATAACCGGTAAGACTTTCTACCGAAGTTACCTCAACATTTAACGACTCAATAAAACTTTTTGTCCCCCCGGTACTTAAAATCTTAACACCCAAGTCGTTTAGTTTATAAATAATCTTATCTAAATTTTCTTTGTGAAAGACTGAAACCAATGCAGTCTTAATTTTTTTATTATCAGCCATTTATTGGAATTTTCGGATTCGCTCGCAAAGATAAAAAAAACCGTTTATTAACTATTATAACAGCACTTTAAAAATATTATTATGCGCAATTCTTATTTAGAACGCAAAGTGTAATCTTTTATTTGTTTTGACACTAATTATACAAGCCTAAGGGTTTAATTGCACCTGATTTCAAAAAAACAAGTGTTACTTTTATCTGCCACAAATTAGAAAGATGCTTTTGCTGCGACTAACATACGAGAGTTTATCGTTTGCTTTTAATTCGTTACGGGCAAATAAGCTACGAACTTTCTTGTCGCTACTCGGAATTACAATCGGTATTTTTGCGATTATTTCGGTTTTTACAGTTATCGATTCACTGGAGCGGGGAATTCGTGAATCGCTCGAAGGCCTGGGCAGCAATATGATTTATGTTGCCAAATGGCCGTGGGCTCCGCCTGAAGGAGAAACCGAATATCCGTGGTGGAGATACATGAACCGCCCCGCCCCCAAACTTGAAGAAACAGAAGAAATTATCAGGCGTGCCAACACGGTTGAAAATGCCGCTTTCCTCTTTGGTTTTTCGCGTACCGTGCAATCAGGAAGCGACAATATGGATAACGTTAGTATTATGGCAACCACGCACGCCATGTACAATGTGTGGTCTTTGGATGTTGAGAAAGGACGTTATTTTACCGAATCGGAAATGCGGAACGGCGCCCCGGTTGCCCTTATCGGTGCCGATATTGAAAAAGATTTATTTTCGGGCATGGATGCACCCGGCCGGATAATAAAAATACAGGGGCACAAATTCAGGATTATTGGGGTTTACCGAAAAAAGGGACAAGATGCATTTGGAAGTACCATGGACAAAAACGTGCATATTTCAGTAATTAAATCGATGAGCATGGTAGATATCCGGAACCGCGATATCGGGCAAACCATTTGTATAAAAGCTAAACCCAATGTTGACAATGCTCGTTTTACTGCCGAAATTGAAGGTATTATGCGGGCTCTTCGCCGTTTAAAGCCTGTGGAAGACAACAACTTTGCATTAAACGAAGTTAGTTTAATTTCATCACGCTTCGACCAGTTTTTTAAGGTGTTTAACCTGGCGGGCGCTATTATTGGGGGTTTCTCTATTTTGGTGGGAGGATTCGGAATTGCCAACATTATGTTTGTTTCGGTGAAAGAACGTACAAAAATTATCGGCATTCAAAAATCGCTGGGAGCCAAACGTTATTTTATTCTGCTTGAATTTATTTTTGAAGCGATCGTGTTATCGGTAATTGGCGGAATTGTTGGATTATTGCTGATTTACATCGGCACATTGATTATTTCGTATTCAACAGAATTCGGAATTACACTCACAATTGCGAATATCATTAAAGGGTTGATTATCTCAAGTATTATCGGGTTTCTGGCCGGTTTTATGCCCGCACGTACCGCAGCCAGGCTCGATCCGGTTATTGCCATTAATTCGGTTTAGTGCAGGTCGAAAAATAAACCCGCAATTCCGAGGTAAATAAACAATCCCATCATATCGTTCATAGTGGTTATAAAAGGGCCGGTTGCAAGTGCAGGATCAATTTTAAACCGGTGTAGAACCAACGGTATAATGGTTCCGAACAACGAAGCAAACAGGATCACAATAAAAAGCGAAATGGAAACCGCGTAAGTCAGACGAATATCGCCTGCTGTAAAAAAATTATAAATAAATATCAGTACCGAAAAAGCGGTAGCGGTAAGCAATGCAACCGAAATATCCTTTAATAATTTACGGGCGGGTGTTTCCATATCTTTCACCCCGCTGGCAATTGTTTTTACAATTATTGAAGAAGACTGAACCCCCACATTACCGGCCATCGCAGCAATTAAGGGGATAAAGAAGGCTAGTTGCGTAACCTTCGAGAGCGAATTCCCGTGTGTTCTCAGAATGGTTGCACTCGCAATTCCCCCGAGCAAACCTACCATTAGCCATGGGAAACGTGCACGGATCAG
Source organism: Draconibacterium sp. (assembly GCA_047975435.1). Lineage (GTDB taxonomy): Bacteria > Bacteroidota > Bacteroidia > Bacteroidales > Prolixibacteraceae > Draconibacterium. Next base: position 28,738 of record JBKEDN010000100.1, read on the forward strand.
CGGCCAAACTTTATCACTTGATTCCACATCGCCGGTAATACCCGAAACCATCTGATAATCGCGTTCTGCCTCTTCACGTACAATATCAATCACGTCATCCCAGGTAATCCGCCCTTTCAAACGGCCAATGTCATCTACTACCGGAATCGCCACCAAGTCGTACTTATCCATTATTTCGGCTACTTCCTCCTGGCGTGCATCGGTATTTACCTTTTTGACATCAGGGTCGTACAGGTTGGCAATTTTTGCGTTTGTATGATTGAGAATGAGCTTTTTTAACGACAATACCCCTTTTAGTTTATCATCGTTATCAGTCACATAAATGTAAAATATCTCGTCAACCTCTTCGGCCTGTACACTTATTTCCTTTAAGCAGGTGGCAACGTTCCAGTTTTCGTTTACCTTCACCAGTTCCTTTGCCATAATCCCCCCGGCAGAATCTTCATCGTATTCCAAAAGATCGACAATATCTCCGGCCTGCTCAATGTCTTCTATTTCATTAAGTACCTCTCGCTGTTGTTCTTCGTCCAGGTCGGCTACCACGTCGGCGGCATCGTCCGAGTCCATGTGTTCGATAAACTTGCTGACAATAATATCTGAAGGCAGCTCGCGAAGCAAACGTCTTCGGTCGGCTTCATCCATTTCCACCAGCACATCGGAAGCTGTTTCGCCATCAAGAAGTGTGTAAATAAACTTGGCTTCTTCCATAGTCAGGTCATCCATCATCTCGGCAATGTCAGCCGGGTGAAGGTCTTCCAACAAAACAGCTACTTCTTTCTGATTTTCCTCTTCAATAAAAGTCTTTAGCTGATCTACAAATTCTCTTGTAATTTCGAAGCTCATTCCTTATTATTTTTCAGGTTTTCAATTCTGGCTGTCAGCAAAATAAAATCACTGACACTTAATTGTTCCGGGCGTTTCTCGACAAACTCGGCAGGCAAACTTTCGCAGAAATCTTTTAACGAATTCCGAAGCATTTTCCGACGTTGATTAAAAGCCGCTTTTACCACTTTTACAAAAAGATCTTCATTGCATGGAAGTGATTCTACATTGTTCCGTTTTAACCGGACAACTGCCGATTTTACTTTTGGCGGCGGGTTAAATACGCTTTCTGAAACCGTAAAAAGGTATTCAATATCAAAAAATGCCTGAAGTAAAACGCTCAAAATACCGTAAACTTTGGAGCCATGAGACGCGGCAATACGTTCGGCAACTTCTTTCTGAACCATCCCAACTGTTTCGGGAATCCGGTTCCGCAGCGCCAAAACACGAAAAAAAATCTGTGAAGATATGTTGTACGGAAAGTTTCCGATCAGACTGAATTGCCCATTAAATCTGCCGGCCACATCTGCTTTTAGGAAATCTTCTGACCAAATATTCGAAAGTGCCGGAAAATGTTGTTGAAGATATTCTACCGATTCCTTATCAATCTCTATAACATGAACATTCAGTTCGGCTCGTTGCAAGAGGTATTGAGTTAACACTCCCATTCCAGGGCCGATTTCCAGAATATCCGGAACTTCATTCCCCAGGCTGTCAACAATTTTACGGGCAATATTCTGATCCGTTAAAAAGTGCTGACCCAGTCCTTTTTTGGGTTTTACAAAACTCATTACTCTCAGCGTCGTCCATTTCTATTCGATACTTCTCGTTCTTTTTACTTCGATTAATAAAACAAATTTCTATTTTTGCCTGCTACGAACAGCTTTTACCAGGCGGTAAAATTGCAACCCAAAAGTAGTAAAATTTTAAGGAGTAGGGGGTGTTGCAAACAGAAAGCTTAAAAAATCTGAATTTTGAAAAAGATAATTGTTAAGATTCTCCAGTTTCTGGCCTTCTTCGCTGCGGGAGCCTTTATCTTCTGGCTCATTTACAAAGATCAGGATATTGACCACATAAAATCGGTACTAAAAAACGATGTTAAATATTCATGGGTGTGGTTATCGTTGTTTTTAGGATTACTAAGCCATATTAGCCGTACACTACGCTGGGGCATGATGATAGAACCGGTTGGCCATAAACCCCGTTTTATCAATACTTTCCTGGCCGTAATGGTTGGCTACCTGATGAATATGGCCTTCCCACGAATGGGCGAAGTATCGCGTTGCGGAGTATTGGCGCGCTACGAAAAAATTTCATTTACAAAACTGATTGGAACAGTTGTGGCCGAACGGCTGGTGGATATGATTTCGCTGCTGATTTTACTGGGGGTCGTCATTTTTGCGCAATTTGGGAAAATGCTCCATTTTATTGAGGCGAACCCCGAGATTAAGGAAAAACTGACGAATGTTATTGCTTCCCCAATTCTGATAATTGTTCTGATAGCTGCTGTTGTTCTGTTTATTGTATTCCGAAAAGCTTTTAAACACACTGTTATCTTCCGAAAAATTATGGAAATAATAAAAAACTTCAAGGAAGGATTTATTTCCATACGTAACATAAAAAACAAAGGCTGGTTCTTTTTTCATTCTGCATTCATTTGGCTCATGTATTACCTGATGCTTTATGTTATCTTTTTTGCTTTTGATTTTACCGCCAACTTAAATCCTATTGCCGGACTTACCACCTTTGTACTGGCAAGTTTCGGAATGGTTGCACCGGTGCAGGGAGGAATCGGAGCCTGGCATTTTATGGCTAAAGAAGCTCTTTCGCTGTACGGAGTTGCCAATGAAAACGGAATTATCTTTGCCTTTGTTGCCCACTCTTCCATGACGCTTATGATCATTGTTATCGGAATAATTTCACTATTGATTTTGCCTTTTATTAATCGTAGAAATGATTTAGTGGAAAAACAAAAAGTTCGAACTTAGCTCGTACTTTTGTACGACCATTAACGTAAATTCGGCTCCATGAATACCGAGCTTTTTATAGCAAAACGACTTTTTTCGGACAAAGCAACAAAGAAACTTCTTTCGCAGCGCATTATTCGAATTGCCTTAATTGGCATTGCATTGGGGCTTACCGTAATGATTGTTTCGGTAGCTGTTGTCACCGGGTTTAAAAATGAAATCCGTAACCGGGTAATTGGTTTTGGCTCGAATATACAGATCATAAATTACGATTCGAACAGTTCTTACGAAACACGTCCGGTTTCGGACGACCAACCTTTTCTTGAAACCGTTCGTTCAATTCCGGGGGTAAAACATGTTCAGTCTTTTGCCACCAAACCGGGAATGATAAAAACGGATGAATACCACCAGGGAATTATTTTTAAGGGCGTAACCAAAGATTACAACTGGGATTTTTTTGCAAAAAACCTGATCTCCGGCCGTATTCCCAACCTTAACGACAGCAGCCGGGTAAACGAAATTATCCTCTCCGAGTACCTTTCCAAACTATTGAACATTAAACTGGACGACCGGGTTGTGGTGTATTTTATTAACGAAAAAGATCCCATTCCCCGTTTATTACAACTCACCGTTTGTGGCATTTACCGCAGTGGTTTTGAGGAGTTCGACAAAATTTTCATTCTGGGCGATTTAAAACAGGTTCAACGCCTCAACGACTGGCGCAGTGATCAAATCAGCGGATTTGAAGTAGCCATATCCAACTTCAACCAAATCGATAATATTGAGCAGGAAATCAGGAACAGTGTTATTCAGTTTCGCGATGCTGATGCCGACATTATGCGTACCGAAAGTATTACCCGGCTTTACCCACAAATCTTTGACTGGCTGTCGGTTCTCGATATGAATGTATGGATCATTTTACTGCTGATGGTAATTGTAGCATCATTTAACATGGTTTCAGGCTTGCTGGTTTTAATACTGGAAAGAGCTTCCATGATCGGTGTATTAAAAGCTATGGGAAGTGCCAGCTGGAGTATTCGCAAAGTATTTATCTATCTATCGGTATTTCTGACAAGCCGCGGTATGTTATGGGGAAATACAATTGGAATATCGATTGTTCTTTTGCAGGGGGTTTTTCACATCATAAAACTCGATCCGGCCGCCTACTATGTCGATTATGTACCGATGAATTTTTCCATCCTTCATTTATTGCTCCTGAACCTGGGAACAATAACCGTTACTTCACTGATATTGATTGTTCCAAGCTGGTTAATCAGCCGTATTTCTCCCGACAAAACCATCCGTTTCGATTAACAAAAACTTCATGTAAAAATACTACTGTCGGCAACATGCCGGAAAATTCAGGAAACTGAATTAATGCTCGTTTAATGCCACTGTTTTGATTATTTTTGCGGTATGAGCTTCCTAAAAGACAATATAAAAGATGCATTAAGAAAGGAACTTCCCGGATTAAGTTCGCATTACAAATTACTTCCTCCCAACCGTACTTTAACAGCTCTCCCTGATGACAAAAGCAAAATAAAATACAGCAGTGTTTTACTTTTGTTGTTTGAAGATAATAACCGTTTATACGTTCTTCTGATAAAACGCCCCAAACACATGAAACACCATGCGGGGCAAATCGCCCTTCCGGGTGGACGGGTTGAAAAAGGGGAAACGGCAATAGAAACAGCATTGCGTGAAACCTGGGAAGAAATAGGGGTAAAAAAGGAAACCATTGAAATTCTTGGTGAGCTATCAGAGTTTTATGTTGAAGTCAGTCATTTTCAAATAAAACCTATTGTTGGCTGGCTGCAAAACAAACCCTATTGCCGACTTTGTAACGAAGAAGTTGAAAAGATCGTTCACTTCCCAATTGAACTTTTCAAACCTCCGTTTCAGCAAATTCAACTCGAAACGTTTAAAGGAAAACTTGATGTTCCCTGTATTATTTATGAAGATGAAATTATTTGGGGAGCAACAGCAATGATTCTTTCTGAATTTAACGACGTGTTACAGAAAATAATGGAAGAAAAGGAAATTTAATCGTAAAATGCCCACGAAACTCCAAGTCTGAAAGTTTGCTGGTTCATCGGATAATGTGGTACCGTCATGTATTCGCCATTCAAAAATTGTGTTCCGATATTCACAAATTTAAAAAACACACGGGTACGCTTTAACCGAAGGCTTGCGTAAACATCGATGTAAGGATAATTGCCGTACTCTTTTTCGTTTTGAAGATAAAACAGTCCGGTTGACGGCGCATAGGCATCGGCATAATACTTTGTGTTGTACCGTACATCTGATCCGATTTGCGTAAACAGAACCTTTGAAATCGTAAACTGATAATAGGCCGAAATAAACGCCGACCATTCGGGCAAATGAATGTATCTTTCTTCGGATGCCTTTTGCCACAATATACGTGTGCGGAAATGCAGGTTTCTGTAATTAAAATCCTTATCGAGATAAGCAGATAAAACCAATATTTCGTTCCCTGTTTGTGTTGGAATCCCCAGGGTATCGTTATATACGTAGTTATTCATCACTGCGTATTTTGCCCCCATTTCCAGCTTTCGGGCCGGCATCTTAAACGTTGCTCCGGCAGTTAAGCGTTGTTCTGTTTTTAAACTTTGACTCCAGCGATAGTGACTCGAATAAAATTCTTCCTGAAAATAATCGGGTTTCAAATTTTCTATTGCTCCTGAAAAACTAATCGATGCAAGCGAATCTCCCCAAAAATGCATTGGTTTGTAAATAAGCCCGCGTAATTCTGTTTGTCCTGCATTTCTTCCGGCCAGATAGATTTTGCCTTCAGCATTCCATTTCCAGAATTTACCGGTTTCTCTAAAAATACCACCCCCAACAAAACTATTTGAATATTTTATGTTGGTGCGGGAAACCATACTATCCGTTGGTTGGGTGCCTAACAACTGAACCGGGTATGCATATTCCAAATTGCTTTCCACCGGGCCGTATTCTCCTGGCATCGATCCCCGGTTAAGTTCAACACCTATGAATGCACGCTTCCCAAAACTGTATTTTTTATTGGCATTTTCGTATTGTTTCAGTTGAAATAAATTTGATATCCGATTATATCGAAGCGAATCCTTTGTATAATCATCAGGATAATAATTAAACCGGAAAAAGGAATTGCTGCTTTCCTCTTCTGTAAACTCCTGACGATTAAAATTCAACTCAAAATCATACATCGCTCCCAGAATTGGGCGAAACTTTTCTTCTCCTTCTACTTCTGTTTCGATAAACTTTCCAAAGCGATATTCGCCATTGGCAAAAAAGTAGCTGCTGGCAAAGTGAGATTGAGTAGAATTCAAATTAACATTCCAGTATTCAGCATCTTTCTCATCCATTAGCAGCGAGTCGGAAATTAATCCGCCATTCTCGTTGTTATTCATTGAGTTCGTTATAAAACCTGCATGAACAAAAAGAAAATCCTTTGTATAGCTCGAATACAACGAAACCGAATTATTCTTCTCTTCCTGCGCAATGTATTGTCCGTCGGATTTTGCAAGATCAACACGAAATGTAAAATTCCACCATGGTTTTACATTCTGCGAGTGAATCACATTAAATCTTGTCTCATTATTTTTCGACTTATTTTCGCTCTGTGTATAATCAAGACGTGTGTATGGAGTATGGGTATTAAAATATTTTAGTTTCGACGGAGATAACATATAAGCATCCCTGCTCTGTGCAAAAAAGAAATGTGTTTGATAATTCCGGTTAAAAAAGTTATTGTCTAACGCAGGTGTACCATAATTCCCGACATACGATGCGGTATAAACATTTTCCTTTTTATAAACTGGATGAAATATGTGGAAATAGTCCTGTAATGTATCCAGTTTTGTAGAATCAATAAAAGCACCGTAACCACTCAAATACCATAATCCGATTTGGGGTTTTATGGTATCCTGCATATTGTTCTTCCCTTCTGATGCACCGGTACCAGATCGTAAATCAAGGTCACGTTGAGAGAAAGCCCTTGAGGGGATCAGAGCAAATACTGAAACGATAAAAAAAACGGCTAGTATCTTTTGCATATAACTTAACATTGACAGCACAAAACTAAAAAAAGCATTGAAGCTAGAGGTATGGATATTTCACTTTTTACAAATATTAACCGAATAGTGCTTTCCAATGTCCTGATACCAAAACAATGCTGATGCTATCGTTGATTTATTGCATAAAAAAAGCCTGTGCTCAAAAGAACACAGGCTTGATAAAGTTGGCAGCGACCTACTCTCCCACTGTTACGCAGTACCATCGGCGCTGGCGGGCTTAACTTCT
>JBKEDN010000155.1:0-1794 GCA_047975435.1 Draconibacterium sp.
TTAGATGGAATTTGCCGGTTTAGCACTTTTATATATTCCGAGGGCGTTGCTAATTGCCAAAGAACTTTTTCCATAATAGTCTTATATTATATAGCATGATATTTTCATATATTAAAATTAAAGGATAATTAATTTAGTCCGCATGAGCGGTAAGTTCTTTGAAAGTCTGAGGTTTAGTATTAACAATATTGGTCATTATTGACTTAAATATTGAAGATTCACGGTTTCTTCGGTTGGCTCTAAAACAGAATTCATCGAGGTATCGTTGAAAATGCTTTTCACTGCATTGGTGATGAACACCCCTTAACCATCCTTTCAGATTCATGATCTGTTGGTGGATCAGAGGAAAGTTTCTGCCGCCTTCACTTTTTTGCTGAACAGCATTTGTAAATCTTTCGGCAAGACTGTCATAGCTGGGATAAGCATCTGTAACCACTTTGGCATCAGGACAGATTTTACTTTCCATAACAGGGTAAAGGGTTTGCTTTTGATAGTTGTCGATTTTTTGACTGTACACCCTTCCAATCTGATGGCCATTTCTTACTTCTACCATGATCACAGCTTTTTTCTTTTTACCATCTGTACTACGACCGGGTTTGCCTGATTCAGGGCCGCCAACTACATATTCATCTACATGCACTTCGCCTGTTAACGGATGATGTTCTGAAGACTTCATAGCCTGTTGTAGCTTACGGTGAAACAACCAGGCTGTAGGTTGGCTCACACCAATTTCTTTAGCCAGCTCATAAGTAGACATCCCTTTTTTCTTACAATAGCGAAAAGCAGCATAAAAGGCTCTCTCAAGTCCAAACTTGAGATTATGAAAAACAGTATGAGCCGTTGCCGATTCATCGTAGCGGCAATTAGCACAGCGGCGACCATACTGATGATAACCTTTCGTGTATTGTTTACAGTTGCATTTACGGCATTCAAAACCGTTTTTCCATTTTATTTCAGCCAGGTAAGCTAAACATGCTGCTTTGTCTGAAAACTGTTTGTGAAATTCAAACACATTATGAGTTGAAAACATAGCTAATATTTTTAGCTTAAAAATACTAAAATAATTAGACTTATCAAAGAGCTATTTTATTTATGCGAATAATCTTTATTATCCTATTATTTTTTTATTTCAATAACATCTGCTAATTTCATCCTGATTTTATCTCTAAACAAATTTTAAACTTAAAAAACAAAACTATGAAGAAGTATCAAAAAGCTATGTGGGGGGGGGGTAATTTTACTATTAATGATTGGATGCTCCCGTTCCTATGAAAAAAATCAAAATGAGTTCCCCAAAAATTTTACACAAAAAGAAGCCGAAATGGAAATTGGCAAATTTGTTGCATTAGCATTTAAAAATTCTGAAGTGCGCAAATCGTTATTTACCGAAACTACAAAAATTGGGAAACCTGAGTATGAGATAGCTTTAACAGATTTTATTGCTGTACCCAATGCTGCTAGATTAGCTCGTTCAGCTTAATTGAATAGAATGCATTTTTATATTAATAATATAACAGCTGCTACACAGGGAATAAATATTACAATTTTTTATCGTAAAGCGGAAACAATTCTGTATCGTTTCAATAAATGGAAGAAAGGAAAATTGAAAGCACTAAATACAAGTAGTCGTACAGATGCCAGATCTGTTGTACCATTATTTGCAACAGGAGGGGATGAAGAGCCTACAGAACCTGATGAACCAATTGATCCGATTGATCCTAGTTGTGATTGTACAACACATGACCCTGAAGATCCTGAAGACCCAGGTTTTGCAATAGATTCGGCTTTATATGG
>JBKEDN010000179.1:0-11687 GCA_047975435.1 Draconibacterium sp.
AAACCCCTAAGCCAAAGTCACTCCTAAACCGCTCAAAGTTCTCCGAACATTTTAAAGAAACTTTGAAAGAAAACCACTCCGTCTACAAAAACAAGACGGGGTTGGCCGAATGGTTACGATCCATCAACCGTTGCTTCCTCAAAGAGAACAACAACAAGAAGGGTTCAGGCACTTTCTGGTCAGGTAGAACTTGCCTATAATAACATGGCCTTTCTTACACTGAGGGCAAGAAATGACTGGTCTTCAACACTCCCAAAAGACAATAACTCATATTTCTACCCAGCGGTAGAAGCTGCTTTTATTGCTTCAGAGTTACCATTTATTAAGGAATTTAATCCCATTTCTTATCTAAAACTGAGAGGATCTATTGCTCAGGTTGGAAAGGATGCAGGCCCTCTTGAAATTGACCCGCAACTGGAAGCAACTAACCTAACGGGTGGTGGCTACAAATATGGATTTACCGGCCCCAACAAAGATTTGCGTCCGGAGATGACTACTTCAAAAGAAATCGGGTTTGAAGGGAGATTTGCAAATGATCGTATTAATACTGATTTCACCTATTTCTGGACACATTGTGAAGACCAGATTGTTAAAGGATTCCGTTTAAGTTACGCAACAGGTTTTGTTCTAAACAACATGAACGTGGGTACTTTTGAAACCCAGGGATGGGAAGCTCATATTGATGCTGATATTATCCGAAAAAAATCCGGTTTTACTTGGAACGTGGGCGTAAATGCATCACATACCAGTTCAGAAGTTGTCTATCTTCCTGAGAACGTAACAGAATATTACAACCCATACACCTGGAACTCAGGAAACATCAGAAATGGAATCATGGTAGGTGAGGCGGTAACAACCTTAACCGGGCGTGCCTACAGCAGAAACGATGCAGGTCAGATCTTGATTAATCCAACGACTGGTTTGCCTGTAGTTGATCCTACCTGGAGTGTAATCGGAGACCGTGAACCCAAATTGAGATTTGGTTTTACAACCCGTGTAAACTACAAAGGATTTAGTCTTACTGCTTTATTTGCCGGACGTTATGATGCAACCGTTGTTAACGGTACCAAAAGGCTGATGATGCAGCGCGGTACCAGTTGGGAATCAGTTGATCTGAGAGAAAGAGGACCGATAGTATTCGAAGGTGTACTTCAAGATGGTAATGAAAACACAGATAATCCAACACCGAACAATATTTCTGTAACTTACGATACTTATGGTTCATCTATTTACTCGGGTAACGATGAAGACTGGCTCGAAAAGAATGTAAACTATTTGCGTTTGCAGGAATTAAGACTATCATACCGTATCCCGTCCAGATTACTTCAAAAAACCTTTCTTTCCAGAGCAGTTGTATATGTAGCAGGTAACGACCTGGCAACATGGACAAATTACTCAGGAATTGATGCCGTTGGAAATACAGTTTCTGCCGCCGCCGGAGGTACCGGAGGAGAAGGATACGATGTATGGTCAATACCAAATCCCCGTGGTTATTCTTTTGGGGTTAATATAACTTTTAAATAAAAATGTAAGCAATGAAAAACATTATGAAAAAGATATTATTGCCTTTCATTCTGCTGGGATTATTATCAACCTCAATTACGAGCTGCGATGATTACCTGGATGTAAACAAGAACGTTGATGCGCCAGACTATGTAGATGGTTATCTGTACCTGGCCGGAATTATTGCTTGTTATCAGGATATGTACTATGATTTAAGAGGTATTGCTCCTCTTGCTCAAATGATGGGAACAACATCATATACGAACTTTGCCAATCACTATTACAATGTAGGAAGTGATGCTGTTGGCCAAAACTGGCGTATGGTGTACTGGGAGCAAGGAATGAACCTGGAAAACCTGATCAACCAATCGGTTGAAGCTGAAGATTGGACACTTGCCGGAATTGGCTACGCAATTAAAGCCTATTCGTGGGATTTGCTGACCAAACAACATGCAGATCTTCCGTTAAACGATGCCTTTGTTCCCGGTTTATTGTCGCATGACTACGACTACCAGAAAGACATCTATCCAAAAGTTAGAGAATGGGCCTACAAGGCTATCGAGTATCTTGATATGGAAGATGGCCATGAATACGGAAACAAAATCAGCTCAACTGATTATATCTATTTTGGGGATAAAGACAAGTGGAGAAAATTTGCCTATGCAGTAATTGTGCGTAATTTGGCTTCTTTGTCAAACAAAGAAAACTTCACAACAGAATATGCACAGGAATTGATAGATGCTGCTGCAAAGTCTTTTCAATCGGCTGACGATGATGCAACCGTAACAGTAGCCGGAGGATCCGCTGCCGCTTCACAATCATCTTACAACAACTTTTGGGGAACATACAGGTCTAACTTAAGTTACTCCTATTTCCAACACGATTATGCTGTACAGGTATTCACAGGAACAGTTCCTAAGTATGACGAATCAACAGGTGAAAAATTACCGGTAGAAAACAATGAATACCATCCTTATGAATTAGCCGACAAGCAAATTATTTGTGATACGATGGTAAATGAAAGTGGACATTATGATCCGCGAGTGGCAGTAAAGCTGGCGACTACAGACGATCCAACCTACGAAAACATTGATGATACTGATAGTATCAAAGCAAGAAAGTACTATGGCGGAGGTTTTACAGGCAAGGTTGGTTCTATCGGTACAGCTCCATCATTCTTTGGAAGAACCACATCTTCGGCTTATACCGGAAGTATTCATGATGGAATTGGCCGATGGCTGTACAGAGACAATGCTCCATATGTTTTAATGACTTGTGCTGAAGTTAAATTCTGTTTGGCAGAAGCGTACTGGAAATTAAACCAGAAAGAAAACGCTTTCGATGCTTTCAAAGAAGGTGTTCAAGCCGATATGGACTTTACTTCCAATTATATTTATACCGGCACCAAAGGCCAGGCGATTGGTGGTGACAAAATTACCAGCGAAGTATTTACCTCACTCGCCAACGAATACCTTGCAGGTCCTTACGTTGACGGACTTTCCATGTCTGATTTCTCGCTGTCGCACATTATGATGCAGAAATGGGTAGCTTTATATCCCTGGGGAGCCCAGGAAGCCTGGGTTGACATGAGAAAATACCATTACGATATCAGTTACACCGGAAGTTATCCTTCCGAAGGTAACGGATGGGATATTTCAGAGGTAGAGCAAAAATGGGATACCGATGATTCGAAAGTATTCAAAGGTCTATATTTGCCACCGGCACAGGTATCAGGAAGAAAAATTACCTTCAATACAAAAAACAATGGCGCTCCCTGTTACCGCATCAGGCCACGTTATAATTCGGAATATATGTGGAACGTTCCTTCATTGGAAAGTTTAGTCCCAATTTCCGGAACTGCTGATGATTACCAATGTTCCATCCCCTGGTTTGCTTATCCGGGAGATCTACCTTCAAGTAACTAAATAATTTAAAATCAGTTAAAAAAGTAACTATGAAAATTATTAAAAATATTAGCCTGATTTTGATGGTCATACTGGCAATTTCCTGCGAGAAACATGAAATTGAATACGACACAAAATCCATTGATGGAATGGCAGAGTTCCAGCTCCATTATTTTGTTCCTGTTACGGCAACATCGTCAAACTATATTTACAGAATTGAGATTAACAACGAGTTATACGCCAATAGCAAGGGTCCGCTAAATACCTACAATGCTGTTCCGAATGGCTCTGTTGGCCGTTTCTTTACGGTTGAACCCGGCGAAGTAAACATTAAATTATACAAAGGAACATCTGAAGAATTGGTTTACGATCGTACCACCACCTTAACAGAAGGAAAACAAAACGTATTTATTTACGATTTTGAAGAAGATCCGATTGTTTTCGATAATGGTTATCCTTACACCCCTAATGTAACAGAAGATACGGATTCTACCACTTATGTGAAGTTCTATAATTTCATGTTTGAAACCGAAGGAGAACCAACCGATTTAAAACTTCAGTATCAATACATCGATCCGAACAACGGCGATCTGATAAATATTGGCGAACCTGTAGCTTTTGGTGAAACAACCGGATGGCAACCGGTTAAAATCATTAAAACCGTTAACAATTCATCCGGGTATGCCAGAGTATATTACAGAATTAAAGTTATTGACAACAATGGAAGTGTTGTCGGTGATTTACAACTTTATAATTCAAGCAGTAACTATGTTAGCTACTCCGATTATTGGACCGGCTACATAGGGCGCCGGGTGCACCACGTAATGGCAGGATTCCGTTCTGCGCAGCCCAGAGCCAGCGTTCGTCTGTTTTATGCGTTGTAAGTAGAGAACTGGCAAATTGCCTAAATATGTAATATAAAAGAGAGGCTGCCTTGCTCAAGTGGCAGCCTCTCTCAATATTAAAACTGATCTATTATCATTCAATAAAAACTAACAATTAAAGCACATGAAACAAAGTCTCACTTTCTGTTTAATACTGCTGACCAATGTGCTAACAAGCGGATGCCAGAGTTCAACCGAACCAGAACCAAAATTGAAAGTTGGTGCTGAACGCTCAGAGATCTATCTACCCTTGCTTGCAGGGAAAAAAGTCGGCCTGGTTGTCAATCAAAGTTCAATGGTCGATTCAGTTCATTTAATCAATTTTCTGGTAAGTAAAGGCATTGACGTAAGGGGCATTTACGCTCCCGAACATGGCTATAAAGGCAATGTTGAAAGGGGAAAGCATTTTGACGGCACAACCGATCCGGAAACCGGAATCCCGGTGTACTCCTTATACGGGAAAAACTATAAACCTTCGCCTGAAATACTCAAAGATATTGATGTGATGGTTTTTGACATGCAGGATGTGGGCGTACGGTTCTTTACTTATATATATACAATGGCAAGGGTAATGGAAGCTTCAGCCGAAAACGGGATAAAAGTCATGGTTTTAGATCGTCCCAATCCCATTGGTTATTACGTTGACGGCCCAATGTTAAAGCCCGGTTTTAAAAGTGGCGTAGGCCTATACCCCATTCCGGTAGTTCACGGCTTAACGGTTGGTGAGTTTGCAATGATGGTGAATGGCGAGCGCTGGCTAAAGGATAGTATTCAATGTGATCTTGAGGTTATTAAAGTTGAAAATTACACACATGAAACCAAGTACCAACTGCCTGTTTTCCCGTCGCCAAACCTGGCAGAAATGAAATCGATTTATCTTTATCCTTCGATATGTTTATTCGAAGGTGCCGATGTAAACGAAGGCCGGGGAACTTACAAACCTTTTCAGCAATTTGGGGCGCCGTATTATACGCCACAGGATTTCTCCTATGTTCCAAAGTCAATACCGGTACTGGCGCTTCACCCAAAATTTGAAGGTGAAACTTGTTATGGCTACGACTTGTCGGGTATGTCGCTTAATGAACTTCAGGGCATCAAACAGCTTGAAATAAAATACGTAATCGATTTCTACAATAAATGCGCCGACAAGGAGAATTTCTTTACTTCTTTTTTTGATAAACTGGCAGGAACTGACGAGTTGCGTTTACAAATTATTGAAGGAAAAACGGAAGAGCAAATCAGGGCCGGTTGGCAGGAAGATCTGGACAAGTACAAACAAATGCGTAAAAATTATCTTTTGTACGCCGGAAATTAGCATGCATTGAAGCTGATGAAAACAATTTATTCAATATTATTTCTTTTTTCGATTCTGCTTGTAAACGGTCAGCCCGTTCGTTTTGCACATGTAACCGACATGCATGTGGGTGGAAGCACCGGTGCAGAAGACTTAACGATTACCGTGAAAGATATCAACAAACAGAACGACATTGACTTTGTGATTCTTTCGGGTGATATTACAGAATTCGGGTCGGATAAAGAACTGAATGAAGCGAAATCAATCATTTCAAAACTAAATAAACCCTGGTACATTGTTCCGGGAAACCACGATTCCAAATGGTCGGAAAGCGGTAACAACAGTTTTGTCCGTATTTTCGGGTGCGAAGAATTTACCTTCGAAGCAGGCGGTTATTTATTTATCGGAACAGCCAGCGGCCCCAATATGCGAATGGCGCCGGGTTTGGTTCCGCACGAACAAATTGCTTACCTCGATTCGATTTTTAATAACATGAAAGATCCCAATCAGCCGATCATTTTTGTGAATCATTATCCGCTCGATAATTCCCTGTCGAACTGGTACAAGATTGTTGACCTGCTTAAAACCCGCAATATTCAGGCAGATTTACTGGGGCACGGCCATGCCAACAAATTGTACAATTTTGAAGGAATTCCTGCGGTAATGGGACGTTCCAACCTTCGGGCAAAAAAAGAAATTGGCGGTTACAACCTGGTAACTATTCAACAGGACACCATGTTTTATGCTGAACGGACTCCGGGCGTAAAAACCAACGAAGTTTGGTGCAAAATACCCCTGGTGAATCATCATTTTACTACTGATCAAACAGAATATCCTCGTCCGGATTATTCGATAAATGATAAATATCCCGGCGTTTCTAAAGTTTGGGAGGTTCAGGATGTTAGCGATATAGGTACAGGAATTACTGCCGAAGGGAATATCGCGGTTTACGGAAATGCTGCCGGAGCTATTGTTGCACTCGACAAAAACACCGGGAAAAACCTCTGGCAATTTCAGACGAATGGGAAAATATATTCAACACCGGCTATCTCCCAGAACAAGGTAGTTTGCGCCTCAACCGACAATAATATTTACTGTGTTGATTTGAAAAGCGGTAAAAAACTTTGGAGTTTCCCAACAGGAAAATCAATTGTAGCTTCGCCTGTAATCGATGAGAATTCGGTTTACATCGGGTCTTCTGAAGGAATCTTCCGTTCGCTTAACCTGAAAAACGGTAAACTCATCTGGGAATTTACCCGGGTAAACAACTTTGTGGAGTGTAAACCACTTGTTTATGAAGGCAAAGTTTATTTCGGATCGTGGGGAAATACTTTTTATGCGCTAAATGCCAAAACCGGGAAACAGGAGTGGAAGCGTGAAAAATATAGCAACCGAATGTTGTCGCCGGCAGCAGTGTGGCCGGTAGCTGCCAACGGAAAGATTTTTATTGTGGCGCCCGATCAGCACATGACCGCACTTGATGCAAAAACCGGAAAAGAAACCTGGGATTCAAAAGCATATTCCTGCCGCGAAACAATTGGCATTTCTGAAGACGGAGAACTCGTTTACATTAAAAACATGCACGAAGGAAATGTGGATGCTTTTTATACTTCGGCTGATGAGCAAAAACTTGCCTGGGAATGTAAGGCCGAACTGGGCTACGAAATTGCCCCCTCTCCTGTTACCGAAGCCGGAAATATAGTTTTTGTGCCGACCACCGAAGGAATTGTGTGTGCCGTTGACAAAACAACACACGAAGTAGCCTGGAAATACAAAGCCTCCAATGCTCTTGTAAATTACATTCTTCCGGTTGAAAATAACAAAGTACTGGTTTCACTGCTTGATGGAAAAATTGTGTGTTTAAAATATTGATCCAAACGAAAAAAAGATGAATCACAGTTTTCAGAAAAAATACAATTTCATTGCGCGAATAACTTTCATTGCATTGCTCTGTCTGATTATTTTCTCCTGTCATTCTCCGCAACAAAACAAATCTTTCGACCCACTAATAAGCGAAATAAGCCAACGTTTTGCCCCAGATAAACGAATCGCTGTTCTAAATTTTGATATCCGGGAAACAAAACAAGGCATTGTTCTAAAAGGTAAAACCAACCTGAAAGGAGCACATGATTTTTTACTGGATACACTGGCAACAATGAATAAGCAGGTGATTGATTCAATCACCTTACTTCCCGACACACAACTGGCAGATAAAACATGGGGTTTGATCACACTTTCGGTAATACCAATGCGAAAGCCACATGATTATTCCGCAGAAATGGTTTCGCAAACCATGATGGGAACACCCGTAAAACTGTTGGAGAAAAAAGGCGGCTGGTACCTGATTCAAACACCCGATCAGTACATTGGGTGGGTAAGCGCCAGCGGAATAGTTTCGCTTACCGCAGAGGAAATGAATGTCTGGAAATCTTCCAGGCGGTATATTTTTACACAGATGTACGGATCGGCCCTGGAAGCTCCGCAAAAAGATGCGACAGTGGTTTCGGACCTTGTTATGGGAAATATTTTTGTGGGGAAACCTACATCGAATGGTTTTTTGCACATCACACTTCCGGATGGACGGGAAGGTTTTGTTCCTGCTGCTGATTGTCTTGATTTCAAAGAATGGCAGGCACGAATACCGGAAGCTGCCAATATTATAAAAACGGCGAAAAAAATGTTAGGCAGCCCTTATCTGTGGGGAGGAACATCGACCAAAGGAATTGATTGCTCGGGTTTTACAAAAACGGCTTATTTCTCGCAGGGAATTATGTTAGCGCGCGATGCTTCGCAACAGGCACTTTACGGCGAACAGCTCAACATCCGTAACTTCGGGTTTCAACCCGGCGATTTGTTGTTTTTTGGCCGCAGTAAAGAACGGATCACCCACGTAGGAATGTACATCGGAAACGACCGTTTTATTCACTCATCGGGCCGTGTGAGGATCAACAGTTTTAATGCGGATGATGAAGATTATGAGCCCGGGCGAAAAAAGAGCCTGGTGGCGGCATGCCGTGTGTTGAATTCATTAAATACCGGGCAGATTATCCCGATAAAAGACCATCCCTGGTACAATTAGATTAGTAGATTTTGAGACGATGAAACTATCCAGAAGAACATTTATCCACTCCGCAGGTTTGGCAACCATTGCCGGAATGACAGGAGTTAATACATTTGCAGCAATGAGTAAAAATCAACCAAAAGCAATAAAAAACGGGTTGAAACTCCGGTTTAAACCTTACGATCTACAGTTAAAGCACACTTTCACGCTGGCCGGAAGTTCGCGTACCACCACTGCCGTGATGCTGACAGAAATTGAGTACGACGGGATTATCGGTTATGGCGAAGCCTCGATGCCACCCTATTTGGGTGAAAGTCATGCAACGGCTACAAAATTTCTGAGCTCACTCGATTTGAGCCAGTTTAACGATCCTTTTCGTTTGGACGAGATACTTGAATACGTGGACCGGAAAGCTGAAGGCAACTGCGCTGCCAAAGCATCGGTTGACATTGCGTTGCACGACCTGCTTGGCAAAATCATGAAGCAACCATGGTACAAAATATGGGGGTTTAATGCCGAAGACACACCAAATACTTCCTTCACGATTGGGATAGATACCGATGAAGTGGTTCGGCAGAAAGTAAAGGAAGCAGCAGGTTTTAAAATTCTGAAAGTAAAATTAGGGCGCGACAACGATAAACAGATGATTGAAACCATTCGTTCGGTAACCGATGTACCGATGTGTGTGGATGTAAACCAGGGCTGGACCGACAAAAAACAAGCATTGGAAATGACACAGTGGCTACAGGAAAAAGGGATTGAATTTGTGGAACAACCCATGCCTAAAACAGCGATCGACGATATTGCCTGGCTAACACAAAACAGTCCGCTGCCGATTATTGCCGACGAAGCTTTACAGCGTCTTTCGGATGTAAAAAAAGCCCATGGTATTTATTCCGGCATCAATATTAAACTGATGAAATGTACCGGAATGCGTGAGGCCCATAAAATGATTACACTGGCCCGCGCACTCGACATGAAAGTGATGATTGGTTGTATGACCGAAACTTCGTGTGCGGTTTCTGCCGCGGCCCAATTAGCTCCAAAAGTTGACTGGGCCGACCTCGACGGCAACCTTCTTATCAGCAATGATGTATTTAGCGGCGTTCAGGTAATTGATGGAAAAATCACTTTGATCGACCAACCCGGAATTGGAATTACGCCAATAACATAGCAGAATTTATACGTACAAAATATTTTATAAGAGTGAAATAAGCAACCTGGTTAAAGAGTTGCTTGTTTCACTTTTCCCTTTTTAAGCGCCCGCAGGTAAACAAAAAACAAAGCCAGTGTAAGTACCGAAACCGAGGTTCCCACAGCGTAAGAAATCTCTTTTGAAAGCGAGAAACCTTCCGGAGCAAACATCAGGTAAGTAGTAATTACTGCGGTCATAAATACGGAAGGAATCAGTGTCAACCAGTAGAATTTCTGCTCTTTGGCCAGATAAACGGTGATGGTCCAAAGTACCACGGTTGCCAGCGTTTGGTTCGACCAGGCAAAATACCTCCAGATTATACTAAAATCGATTCGTGTCAGCAAATAGCCAATCATAAACAACGGAATACTGATTAACAAGCGGTTTTTTATGGATTTCTGTTTCAGGTTTAGAAAGTCGGCAACGATTAAACGCGCACTCCTGAATGCGGTATCACCCGAAGTAATAGGAGCAGCTACCACGCCCAGCAAAGCCAGGATTCCGCCAAAAGTACCCAGTAAGGAGTTGGATATTTCATTCACCACAAATGCGGCATTTCCATTATTTTCGTTCATTACGTCGTTCAGTTCCCTTATTCCGCCAAAGAAACTCATTCCAATGGCGGCCCAAATCAATGCAACAACCCCTTCGGTGATCATGGCTCCGTAAAACACCCTTCTTCCGTATTTTTCGTTGGTAAGGCAGCGTGCCATAAGTGGCGACTGCGTAGCATGAAAGCCAGAGATTGCACCACAGGCAATGGTGATAAACAACATCGGGAAAATCGGGAATTTATCAGCTTCAGAGTGATAATTTGTGATACTTGCCAGGTTCAACTCCGGAATATGATAGCCTTTTACAAAAAGCGCGATGATTAAACCAATCGCCATAAAAACCAGCGCAAAGCCAAAAACCGGGTAAAGCCGTCCAATAATTTTATCAATGGGCAACATAGTTGCCAGTAAATAGTAAACAAAAACCACCCAAACCCAGAATGTCATTGAAAGTGCACCGGGTGTAAGTCCTGCAAGAATTTTGGCCGGCCCCATAATAAATACAGCCCCCACAATAATCATCAGCAACACCGTAAAACCACGCATAAACTGCTTGGCTCCGGTCCCGAGGTAAATTCCGACAATCTCGGTAATGCTCAATCCTCGGTGTTTTATCGATAACATGCCCGAGAAATAATCATGTACAGCTCCGGCAAATACCGACCCCAGTACAATCCACAAAAATGCTACCGGCCCCCACATAGCTCCTGCAATGGCACCGAAAATTGGCCCCAACCCGGCGATATTTAAAAACTGAATCAGAAAAATTCGCCACCACGGAAGCGGCAAATAATCCACTCCGTCTTTCATCGAATAAGCCGGCGTTTCCCTGGCCGGGTCAATGCCTCCGATGCGTTCAACAATACGGGAATAAATGATGTATCCGAGGATAAGAATTATCAGAGAAACAAAGAAGGTAATCATAGTCTTTCACTTGTCAATCCGAAAGTTTAATGTTTTGGCATTAAAATCAGACCAAAGACTAAAGATTTCCTGAAAAGGAATATTACCGTCAGGTCTGTCGGATTAGGTTTATTGATGTTCGTTTAAATTGCAATGCGAAATGTAGTAAAAATATGCAGGCAATCTCTATTAATTACAAAATTACCTCAAAAATGAATTGAGGATAAATCGAATTATACGTATCGGGATTATTGAAAAAAGCTTTCTGAAAAATTGAATTAGGCATTTTGTCAATAACTAAAAAATCAGTAAATTGGGGGAATCTAACAATAATAATATGGAGCAACAATTTAAAAGCCTAACGATTTTTGATTTTCAGGCCAGGTTTC
>JBKEDN010000302.1:0-1764 GCA_047975435.1 Draconibacterium sp.
CAGAAAAACTCAATACTATTTTTATGCAAAAATATTATGATGTCATATTACAAAATTTGGAAACTAAAATCCACGAGTTGGATGTAGAAATTGACGCCCCAATTCAAAGAATCGAGACCATTATAGTCTTAATTGTAAATTCATTAGCCGAATTAAAAGCGTTTGTTTTAAAAAAAGGTTTTAAAGATACCAAAGAGGAAATCAAGTTCTTCAAATATCAGAAACCCGCCATTGTTTCCAAGCTCATTTACTACAATGCTATTTATAAGATTGAAACCAAAAAACCGTATGGCAACGGCAAAGCTCTAAAAAAATACTTCAATAACGAATTGGCAAAACTAAAACGTTATTTCGATAACAACCTTGAATTTTACAAGTACCACCGGACCAACAATTCCTTTATTGATGAAAAACTATTTGTAAGGGGCAAACATGATATTAAATTGAGCCTTGACACCTTTTACTTTGAAGCAGACCATCGTTTTTCCACATCCCATGATTACAAGGTTGCCAAGATTATTGCCAACGATTTAATTCAAGTTTATTTGGAAGACCAGCTAACCAACAGTAGCAACAAAAAAGGAACTGAAACTACTGCCCTAACTTGGACGGGAAGCAAAACTTCACTAACAGAACTCATCTACGCCCTATTTTCGCAAGGTGTTTTTGACAATGGCAATGCCGACATCAAAGTTATCGCCAAAACCTTTGAAACAGCACTCAATATCAACTTGGGCGATTTCTACCATACCTATTTGGAATTGAAAAGCCGAAAAATGAACCGAACCAAATTTTTGGATAGCTTACGTGATGCCCTCATCAAAAAAATGGATGAGCAGGAAGAATTTTAAGAAATTTTCCTTTAACGTAAAATACCACGAGAAGTTTGCACGTTGCTTAATCCAATCATATTGTCTGAAACAGTTTGAACCTCGGTGTGAGTTTCTTCTTTTTCTTCTGTTTGAGTTTCTTGCTCCGGTGCAATAGATAGTTGTATTTTCCGCTCTACGGCAGCTAGTTCCGTTTTGAGGTCGCTTAATCTGGTTTCTTTAGACCAGGTTCCGTTGACCACTTCTTGAAGAACGGGTAAATCTTTTTGAAGCTCATTAATTTTCTTTTGTTCCTGTTCGATATAATTCGGCAGTTTTTCCAAAGCGTTTAAAAAATTGGCAGCCGCCAGTTTTTCATCTTTGGCTATGATACCGTTGTTGTAGGTGTATTTGATGTTGCCTTCACCCTGTACCAAAAAACGGTTTACACGAATATCCATATTCTCCTTTTGGGAGATTTCGGTTTTCACTAATAAGGTAAATCCATACAGGCTCCCGATTTCCTCATACTGACCTCCGGTACGGGCTTTATCCGCCAGTTGGTTCAACTTTGCACCTATTTGTTTCACATGGGCATTAGCAGATAAATCGTGTAATTGAACGGGGTTTGCAATAGTGCCATCAGATTGTTTTTGTATGCGTTGTTGCAGATTGCCCCAATCCGTCTTCATCCGTTCGAATCGGGATTGTGAACTGGAAAGCATGGCAGTTATATCCTCCAATTTGTATTTGGCACTGAACTTAGAGCGGTTGAATGCTTGTTTTTCGCTTTCCAACCCAGCAATTTGTTTTTCAATTTTGGCTTTGTCCAGTAAATCGGTATTCCCCGAAAGAATCGCGACGTATTCCGAAAAGTTCATTCCCGATTTTTCGTCCATACTGCCTTCATCAATCGTTCTTTTGCCAAGATTGTTGTTCTTCAATTGGTCGATAA
>JBKEDN010000044.1:0-10843 GCA_047975435.1 Draconibacterium sp.
GAAAAGGCTGATATTCAAAAGGCCAGTAAAGTAAGGTCAACAAAAGGGCTGATGATTCATGCCTTTGGACGATTAGCCGCTGCCTTTATAACATTAGCAATTTAACCCTTGATTCGCATTATTTATCTCTATGTTCTAATGTGTAAAAGTCGCAGTGTATTATTTTATGGCTATTTATAAATAAAAGTACCATAACTTGCAAATGATATCCGGTTCCCTCGATATCTATCTACAACAAGATTTGAGATTCGCAAGTGTAAGTAAGAATACATCAAGGTTCATGATGCTACTTCTTTGATTTATAGAAGTTAAATTAAAAAACAAAACCCATGAAAAGACTGGTAAACACGCAGCTGTTTTGTCTATTTAAAAAAATGGACGGAACATTGAAACTTGGCGAATCGGAAATTGCTCCGGTATATGATGAATTTGTAGACACCGTAATCAAAATTTGCACTTCTAAAGAGGACGATGTTCCGGCTTATTTTACAATTCAATACACCTGCTTGGAAATGCAGCAACTGCGAACAATGCTCAACAACGAAACATTAAAAAAAAGCCCTCATCCTAAACTACATCACCCGTAGTTTGTCATTTCTTACCGTTGCTCTGGAATGGACAAGAGACAACCGGCAGTTTAGATCAGTAACGCAATCTGCTGACACAAACTCGAAACCGAAACCGGATTTTGAACCACCTGCGCCCAAATATATCTGGGGCGGAACAATTACCGACCTGATTGAAATAGCAATTGCTGTTTGTAATATTAAACTGATCCGCAAGGCATCGGGCAAACTGATTACTTTTGCCGAGATTATTCGTGTGCTGAAACTTGTGTTCGATATTAAAATACCCAAAAATATTTACAGCCGAAAGACTCGCACGATGGAACGTAAAAAGAATCCTTCTTCCATGCTGGATCGGTTGCTCGCAGTTTATAATCATGAACTGGAGAGACTTTACACGTAAAAAATAGAGCTGATAATTAGTGTATTAAAAACTAAATGGTGGTATTTGCGGTGGTAGATACCACTTTTTACATTTTAGAACCCGCTAAACTTGCAGAAAATACGGACAAGTAAATGCAATACGGTATGGATAATAATGATTTGGCAAATTGGATGCGGGAATGGTTTGAGCAATTCATGGGACGTTTTGACCGACTGGATAAGTTTATGGATATAATGAGCGGACGGCATAACGTACTGAACGGCGAACGGCTCTTGGATAATCAGGACTTGTGCCAACTGCTGAACGTGAGCAAACGGACATTGCAACGTTACCGCTCTGCGGGTGAACTGACCTATATAACAATTCACCACAAAATATTTTACACGGAGAAAAACGTCGAGAAATTCATCCGCGACCATTTCGCCAAAGGTGATAATGACAGCGAAACAGAACTTGAACCTGAACCATCCGAATAGCTTTTCTGATTTATCCATTGTTTAGACCCCGTGCTGTTATGAAATAGTGCGGGGTTTAGTGTTTTCTGACAGACACTAAAAAAGGCGGATTGCTCCACCTTAAAACCGTTTCCGGTTAGGATTATGAGTGCCGGAACACATATCCGTCTTCAAACCAGTAGTCGGTCATAAACAAGTCGCGGGCGAACCTTTCATAGTCGAAGACATAGTGAATTTCTTTTCGCCTGTAAATAACCCAATTACAAGCTACGACTTTCAAACAGGTAACGATTTAGAAACAAGTAAGCTTCTGTATTTCTCTTTCGTTTGCACAATATACAAAGAGCAATTTTGATATTAAGTAAAGATATAAAAATTTTCAATACATGAAGAGACATTTAACAAAATCACTCTGCGCGATTTTTGGCAAATTCATGGTTTAACAGCTACGCGTGAGCATATAAAATCATATTTTATCGTAAAAAGTTTAGCCCTACTGTTAAAGAAAATGTAGGTGTCTGCAATCCGGTTTTAGACACCAAAGTCTCATTCTTATATATTTCAATGCTTGCTGATCCGTTTATTGCCTCACTCGAAGACTTCCTGAAAAGCCCCGTTTTTTCTTCAATTATTATTTTTTCCTTATATGAAAGCTCATGCAGATATGAAAAGGCACAATATAACGAGCTTTTACCTTTTAGGTGACGAGAAAAAACAATTGCTGGCTTTATAATTAAGGCTTGTCTGCCTACAAAAACATTGAAATTTCCTTCATCAAATGCTTTATTCCCCCACTTTAATGATTGATTGCTATGAAAGTCTCCTATTTTTTGAGATGTACTTCCTTGTCCAATCGAAGCTTTTAAGGAAAGAAAATTTGGACAGCCAAATGAATTTAGCCTTTTCTTCCATTCAACGCCTAAGGTCATGTCCTCAAATTTATTAGTACCGGAAAAACTCCCCTGCTCAGAATAGGTTATTGCTATGTTGGTCCCAAAAAAGTAAGCGACCGTCCCGTGATAACCCAAAATATTATGGTTGACAATGCTGGTATTAAAGGACTGATCAATGGCGGGAAGCATAAAACTGTAACTTCCTGGCTCAGCATGAGAAAAGGTACTCGATATTCCATATTGAAATGATATATTCGAAAATATTTTAAGCAACTTTTTCTTCCTCTCCATTTTTTTTCTTTGTTCCTGTATAGAGTTTAGCTCCTTGTAGGTAAGCTGGTTTTTCTTTAACAAAGAGTCTGTTTCAACAATATTAAAATCATTCCAGTAATCCGTTGAATACTCGCCCACCTCATTAATAAATACATCGAAATATCTTAATTGGTCTTTTTCAGGAATTTTTTGGTCATATCCCGGTAATATTTTGGTCGAAAGATATTCACTACCATGAAGCATCTTCTTTTTTTTCAGCTTATCAAACCCCGCCAAATTCATACTTTTGTATTTTAAATAATAACGGTCGTCCAATTTTATAAATTTATAGTAAACCTCTTCATCAAGCCTTTTGTAGATTAATTCATCCTTATCTCTTTCCTTATAATATCGGGCTTCGGTATAGGCTAGACTTAAAGTATCAAGCAAAAAATAGCCTTCTGTTCCTTTTTTTAGTTTTTTACTTTTGAAATTTATTTTGTAGTAATTATCCAATTTAGAAACGGTATACCAATAAGTATTAAAACCAGAGGGTTTAATAAAATCTGAACGTTCTTGAACAAAATCAGATGTAGTTAAAAATACCCCACCATAAAAGTGAATATTGGTTGTACTATCCCGCCCAGATAAATAACCTCCACGCGACTTTATTAACCTGATCTGCCCTTGATCCTGACTAAGGCTCACATCCCCTCTCACTAATTCAATTAGCGCCTCTCCAAAAGAAATATATTGATCGTTATCATCTTTCAAGGTCTCGCGGTAAAAGCCCTCGTAATAAACGGGATCTGCGGCGTAGTTTTTTGGAATTTTCTCATAAGCCCTCCGTAATAAGCTTCGAAGCACATCCTCTGGCATTACCACAACCTCTGATAACTCATTTATTTTTTCTTGCAGATGTAAAGTAATCTCCGGATAAACTCTTGTAATGGGAATGGTGTCCGATTGAAATCCAACACAACTGAGAACAAGCAGTTTGCTAGAATAGGAAGAAGGAATTCTGATTGAAAATACTCCGTCATTATTGGTTATTGTTCCATAATACGTTCCAGGGATGGTAATATTCACAAAGGGAATTGGCTTATTAGATGTCTTGTCAAGTACCGTTCCTGTTAAATTCACTTGTGAAAAGCCAATCAGTGGCATTATTATTATAAAATATGTGAAAAAAGTTTTAACCCAGAAGCTTTTGGTGTTATTTTCCATGAGATCTCTTTAAAGATTACGGATGGTCTGCAAAATACAGATCATCCGTAACAATTATGACAGCTCTAATTAAAAAGCATGTTTATTGCTGCCCAAGCAGTCAGAATACCCCCTATTAGAAGGAACGCCGGAATACCTCCATCAATTTTTTTTAGATCTTCTTGTCTCAATTCTTGTACTCCTTGCTGATTTAATTTTAATTCTTTTTTCATAATTTCTAATTTTTATGCGTTAATAAAAAGTTACTCTAACGAGTTGTGTACAAAACTCATCGACTAATATAAAAAGTGGCACTCTCAAATTTTGACAGTCGCGTAAATTCTAGGATGATTAGATTTTGTACTTAACAATAATAACTGCATCGCTATTATCTACTACCAGACCCCTCTAAAAATCCTATACCTTACTATTGAAGAATACTCATGATAACCACTTAATTCATCAATGAGAGTTAAGTCTTCAAAATATGTTCTTATTAAAAAAAGTATAATATAGCATATGGATGGAATAATACACCAAACAGAACCTAATACCAGAGGAAATCCCATTGTAGAAATTATTGCCCCTAAGTATCCGGGATGTCTCACTTTTTTATAAAGTCCTACATCGCATACTTTATGTCCACGATCTGCCTGAATACGTACTACACTTGAGAAAAAGTGATTTTGTTTTTTCGCAAAATGAAAAATTGATTGCCCCAAAATAATAAGGAAAATACCAACTATATAGATGCTGTAATGAAATCGCGGAGACAGATGAAAGCGGCCAACATCAATTCCTGCAATAATTAGTATTAAAATATAGTTAACAAGTGCAACAATCATAAATATGAAGTCCCACCATTTAGTACCAGTACTTGGATTAAATCGCTCATTGATTAACTCGATATTATTTCTCATCAAGGAAAAACCAAACACAGTCATCAGGATGTGTAAAATTAAAAACAGCCATGCTTGCCAATAATCAATGCGTCCAGCACTTACAAAAAGTATTAGAAACAGAAAGCATATTCCCCCAAAACTTTTTACTATAAATTGTAAGGTTTTCATGATACTGCTATTACCAAGGAGTTGCTCAATACTAAGTGTTTATACAAACAAATAAGACCACCAACCACCCCTTCATTAATTTGCTGAAAATAGTATTCCAACATATAATTTTACTACCAAATTTTGTAGTATCAATTATTTGTTTTGTATTAAACAAAGATTACACAGAATAAATAAGCAAGGAATAAGACATTTTAGAATATTCCCTGCTTATAATTGTCATAGTAAATAGTCTTTTGTAAAAACTATCCGTAAGCGTATGTGGTAATTATACCGACATACCAATAGCTGCAGCAACAGGGACTATCCACCATAAATTTTTGCCGAACCATCCCCCGCTTTCAATCTCTTTGAGTTCTTTCTTTTCTAGTTCCCGTACTCCAGGCTGACTAAAACTTAATTCTTTTTTCATAATTTCTAATTTTTATGCATTAATAAAAAGTTACTCTATCGAGTTGTGTACAAAACTCATCGACTAATATAAAAAGTGGCACTCTCAAATTTTGACAGTGGGCTGATTGATTCAAAAACTTTTTTTTCTGGAAACCACCATTTATTTTTTGTTCTTAAAAAACAACTTTGCGTTTATCGATGTGCAACAGGAAACTCCACATTTGCAAAATTTAGGGCTAAACCGATTCTGAGAAAAGACTTCTTGGAGATGCCTGAAAAAGTGTTGCGGGAACATACTTTGCAGGGCAAGTGGACGGGAATGTAAATGAATTAAATTTGAATGAAAGAAAATTACCAGACAGAGTATAGATTACATTTTCCGGCATGACTCTTAAGTAATCGTATAGGGTTTATGAATATCAATGACATAATACAGAAAGTCCTAACACTCCCACACAAGAGAGAGAGAGAGAATGATTTTTCTACGTAAAAAATAAAATTACAAGAATTGCAATTAGTAGATACGAAATAACAAATATAATTTTATTTGAATGCTTAATTGTTTTTGAAAAATATAACCCATACAAAAAGATTGGAGGAAACAAATAAAGTTGCCCCATCAATATTTTATCATTATACCATTTATTGCTTTGCATATTGACAAATTTAGAAGAACTTCTTATCATGTAAAGTCATTTCGGCTTTAACCTGTACAAGGAAGCGTTCTCAGAATGATTATGCCATCCTACTCATTTGATAAAATGGATAATTCGGATTCGTCCTTAAAATGTTAGCACCGCCCCACATTTCAGTCCACCAAAAAATAGTTCCTCCATCAACTACCAGTATTTCATCTTTTCTTAATTCCCGTACTCCGGGCAGAATAAAACCTAATTCATTTTTCATAATTTTTGTGAGTTAATAAGAAATTTTATTCTACGAGTTACGCGCTAAACTCACAGACGAATATATAACGCGCCACTCTCAAATTTTGACAGTGGAATAATTTTTTCAGAAATTAATTTTAATTTTTGGAAGCCACCATTTATTTTTTTGCATGTAGACTGTGAAAGATCTCGTGTAAAAAAACCGCACAAAAAATTTACTTCTTCAGTATAAATGTAGCTTTGATATGACAGACTATACTCTACCGGGGCACCTAGCTCTTTTATGGTTTCAATAATTCTATAGATAGTGGATTCAGATACGTTAATCTTTTTTGCTAAAGCCTTGGGATTCCCAGTCGCTCTAAAACGAATTAACTGGTCAATTCGCTCTATTAATTCAATTTGATTAAACAGTTTTGTCATCTTTTCAAGGATTTTGTTTCTAAAAAAGCAGGCATTTGCTTTTGCCAGAGTGAGTAGTATCTCCCTTGTCGGGTGTAAAGGTCATCGTGAGTTCCCTGTTCAATTAACTTTCCATCTTCCAGCACCACAATATTATTGGCTATTAAAACCGTACTTAAACGATGTGCAATTATCAGCACTGTTTTTCCTTCATTCCGTAATTGACAAATGATTTTTTGAATGTAATTTTCGGCTTCGGAATCTAACGAAGAAGTGGCCTCGTCCATAATTAGTATTTGTGGATTTCTGTACAATGTACGCGCAATAGCCAATCGTTGTTTTTGTCCTCCCGAAAGTGTTGCTCCATGTTCGCCTACTAAGGTATTAAATCCGTTGGGTAGTTTTTCAATAAATTGAATTATCCCTAACTGCGTACAAATAGCAAGAACCTGTGGCATGTCAGGAGTAAACTCGCCAACTGCGATATTATCAATAAGCCTTCCGTTGAAAAGCTCCAGGTTCTGAGGAACAATTCCAACTATTTGCCGCAGGCTTTGATTGCTAAAATACCTGATATTAGTACTTCCAACATAAATAGCTCCTTCGGTTACCGAATATAATTTTTGTATCAATGCTGCAATTGTGGTTTTTCCAGAACCACTTTCACCAATAATTGCGGTAACTTTCCCTTGCTTAAATGTCACATTGAAATTCTCAAAAACATCTATACGCGTTCCATAGCTAAACGAAACATTTTCAAAAACAATATCACCCAAATCAACGGTAGTCGCATCCACCAAATCTTCATCTGGTTCTTGTTCCAAATCCATTATTTCAAATAAACGATCGGCAGCGATACTGGCATTTTGGTATGTTTTATTCATGTTAACCAAGCTAGAAACAGGCCCGGTAAAATAACCAATAAGCGCGTAAAATGACATCAATTCACCTGGAGTGATTTCTTGCTTTAGTACAAATAGGCTCCCTACCCATAAAAGGATTACGGTAAAAATCCGGCTTATAAACAGGGATGAATTTTCGGAGAAAACAGAATTTAGGCCCGATTTATAAGCAGAATGAAGCAAGGAGATAAAACGCACTTCGGTTTTAATACTTGCAAATTCTTCAATGCCTAATTGTTTTATTGTCCGTTCAGAATTAATGGATTCCACCAACTGAGATTCCAGCTCTGCCGCCTGTTCCATTATTTTTCGTTCACGTTTTTTATTCAAATAATTTACAGTCATGTAAAGCAATACAAACAGGGGGATTACCAATAACATAATCAGCGCCAGTTTCCAGTTATATATAAACATGAGCGTAAAGGCAAATACTACAATAAACAGGTTTACAATAAAGTTGATCATAGTATCGTTAATGAATGCCCGTATTTTTACAGCATCGTTAATTCGCGAAACAATCTCACCAGTACGCATGGTATCGAAAAAACGCTGGGGCAGCTTTAATAAATGTTTATAATATCCCAAAATCAAACGGGCATCAATTAATTGTCCTGTCTTTAAAACCAATATGGTTTGAACGGAGCCAATAAAAACCTGAAACAATAAGACAACAATCATTACAATACTCAGCAGGTTTAAAAGGTTACGATTTCCGTTTATGAGTACATGATCTGTAATTTTTTGAATGTAAATAGAGGACGCCAATCCAAGTATAGTAAAAACTGCTGCACCAAACAAAGCTTGTAAAAGTGTTCTCCTGTGCGGATGAAGCAGAAAGCGAAAACGTTTAAAATTTGAGACCTTCTCATTTCCTGCAACAAAATCACCGGAAGGAGATAGTAAAATTAAAATGCCTGTCCATTCTCTTTCAAAATCCTTAACGGGTTGTTTTTCCAATTTGCCAGTTCCTGGATCCATCTTTTCAACATAGGAGGAAGTTACTTTATAAACAACAACATAATGTTGCAGTTTTTCTTCTACAATAACATGCGCAATTGCAGGTAATGGAACTTCAGGCAAGGCTTCAGGAATTGCCTTTACTCCTTTAGCTGTCATTCCCATTTTTTCGGCAGCTTTGATCAATCCCCAAGCATTGGTGCCTTTTTTATCAGTTCCGGCCCATTGCCGTATTTTCGAAACGGGAAGATTTAGTTTGTAATGAGCAGCAACCGAAGCTAAACAAGCAGCTCCGCAGTCTGTAATGTCACGTTGTTTTATTTTAATATTCATCGAATGGGAAATTGTAAGTTATTTCTATTCCGAAATTATTCTAGGATTAAGCCAGTCATCAGCTTTGTCAAATAATAATTGTGCAAACGTGCGCTTAGCCACTTTGTACCTTGCGGTATTTGTAAGCCCTTTTTTTAGTTTGCCCTGATAACCATTTTTCAATGATAGGTGCGTTTGATCAAGACTACTTCGAACTTTAAAGTATGGCTGGTTATTTACAATATAAATCTCTTCTGAAATTTCAATTAAAGTACCTGTAGCCATTCCCCATTGGTTGTAGTTGAATGCATCAACTTGAAAAACAACCGGCATGTTTTTATTTAGGAATCCTATATCTTGTGGAGAAACAAGGTGTTCTGCCATAATTTGATCGTCGGGACTTATTATGGCTATTGTTTGTCCGGTTGTAACAAAACCTCCTGGTTTTATACCACTGTAATTAGTTACATGTCCCGAAGTTGGGGCTACTACGGCATAATTATTTATCTCGTTTTTTAGACCTTCTACTTCACTTGCATAATCCTTATTTTCCTGATGATAATTCACTGAAAGTTGTTGCCACTCGTTTCGACATATTTGAACGTAATTTTTTTTCTCCTCGATTATCTTATTTAACTGAAATTGCGATTCCTCAAGCTCAGCTTCAGGAATCACTTCATTGTCGAATAAAATCTTAGCTCTAGTAAACGCTTTTTGAAATAATTCAATCTGCATGTCGTACTCCGAGAGTTTCTGTCGGTATTGCGCATGAGTTGTTTTATAAAGGCTAGTCGTTAGATCCGAATACTGAAAGCTCAGCATACTTGAGATGTCTTTTAAGTAAAGTTCGTTTTCAGAAGTTCTTTTTAAGACATAAGCAATTCGCTCTGTTTGTTTTCTGCAATCAAGCCAAACTAAAGTATCTCCACACATTACAGGTTGATTTTCGTTTAAATTTGTTTCGATGACTTTCGCAATTACTGGTGAAACTAACTCTACAGGCTCTGTCGCCGAACGGAAAACGCCTCTGCTTTGTACTGTTATTTCAGTCCTTATCAGAAATAACGACACGGTTCCGACCAGAAAAAACATTATAACTACAATATAAATCAGGCGAGATTTCCTATTGAACTTTACAAAATGATTTTCAAGTGAAACATTAATAATATCTGAAGGAAAGATGGAGTTCATGAATTTAGAAGATAAGGGTAAAAATTAGTAGTTAACTTTAATTCATCCAATTAGTAATATCCCTATTATCCAATAGAGTATTACCAATTTTTCATACACTAAATGCGCATATTTGATAAAGATGCGCATGAATTTTGAAAACTAATTTTGTAATACTGCCTTGTAAGCACCCTAAAGGTGCCTTGGTTCTTTGCCCGAAATTGCATACTGGTATGTAATATTGTATTTCATAGCTAGATTGGCCTCCCTATTATATTGCCTACAACAAAATGAATAAATATGTTAAAAGACCCTTTCAAGATAATCCACTCAAACCAATAAATCAATCTCCCCAAAACTCTTAAACAAGACAAAATGCCCAAAATCTACGATATATCGTATTTCGCACGATATATCGTAGATATGGCGTTTTTCTCCAAATTCATAGAGAAACCGGGAAATGTCTGCTATACTTGCTAAGTGCGCACAAAATACATTGTTTTTCTGTTTGTTAATTAATCATTAAATATTTCCACCCAATATAGAGCAACACTATTTTTATAATCACACAAGCCAATTACCCCATCACAACAGGCTGCTATACAATGCATATAGTCAGAAAAGCTACAGTAGAAATACTTTATTTCGTATATCCTACTTAAACAATCTATTTTTAATTATTACTGCTTTGTTCCCTTCTCCTGAAGCATCCATTTTTGTTCCCATAATTGTTGGCTTTAATTATTTACAAACTGCGTCCTTTTCTTCGTCGTTTCTTCCTCCGGGCTTGGTTTCTTAGGTGTTCGGCATAAGCTTCGTCATAGTCGGATGATGGATTCTGAAAATCAAAAAGTCCTCCCAACGAAGCTCCTACTATTCCGGTTCCTGATACTGAATCATCAGTAAGAGTTGAATTACGTTTAGAGTTTTGCTCTTGTTGAACAGTCTCCTCTTGCAGGTTTTGCTGAAGCTGGTAACTGATTTTGGAATAGC
>JBKEDN010000066.1:0-33927 GCA_047975435.1 Draconibacterium sp.
GAGTGGCCAAAATGAACCGAAAATTATACGCTTTTTAGCTACTCCGTGGCACAGTTTGAACCGAAATCATTGGCACAAATAGCTCCGAAATCGGTGGCACAAAACGAACTAAAATAGCCAAGGGGTCAACATCGCCGGAATATCCACCCTGCACAAAATACCGGAACTGATAGAAAAACATCAGGTGCAAAACGAAAGGCTCAAACATGATATTCCGGTTTTGCAGGAAGTGGTGAATGGAAAATGGCGGAAAGAAAGTGAACTTGGCAAGTTAAAAACGGAGCTTTCGGCTTTGGAGCGAAGGATTCGGGCTTCTTTGGATGGGGGAAGCCAGTTGCAGAATAATATTAAGAAACGCACAAGTACAAGGCTTGCATAAACACCTTACAGATGTATATGTGTGATTTCGACCTTGTGTTTAGTTTTTTTTAGGAGAATCTTTATTTAGATATTGAAGTTGTTTAAAGCTTACGTAGTAAATCACGGTAAATGCAAGTAAATTCAATGCTTTCCAATGTATCGCATTTGTTTCAAAACAGTTAACTTTTGACAACTTCGAAAAAGGGTAATACTCCATCAGCAAAATTATCGTCTTTTTTATCTGAATTAATTAAGAGGCGGAAATGTTTTTTTAAAGCCCTTAGATTTTAATATTTGAACACCTATTTGCCCTTATTGCAGTATATTCAATTCTGCGCGCCTGTAATGATATAAGTTTTACAGTGTTAAATAGGGATTCTTAATTCGATTATTGCTCCTTTATCGTTGTTTTTAAAGGATATAGATCCTCCATGTGCATCCGTCACAAGTTTGCAAAAGTATAATTCAAGACCAGGATTTCCATCAACATGTTTATCGGTAGAAAATGGGGTAAGGCCATAATTTATAACAGAATTGGGCAATCCGGGACCTTCGTCCTGAATGGTGAGCAAATAGTTTTTGTCACTTAATTTTCCGTTTATTGTTACTTTACCATCTTCTGGTGAATGTTTTATAACATTACTAATTAGTATCAATAAACAACGTCCAAGGTATTCAGAATCAATACTTGCGATATGTTCTTCCAGTTTGATGTGGGTTTTCAGTTTCTTGTCCCTCAGTTTAGTATTTAGTAATGAAATATTCCTTTCTACAAGTTCGTTCAAATTGGACGGTTGTTGCTTTAAAACATCTTTGCCCTTGGTTTTAAGTAATGAAATTTCAAGGGCTAAAAGAGAGAATTTCTCAAGGCGCTTACAGGAGGCATTAAACATGTCGAAAAAGTCATGTTCTTCTTTATTTTTCATCATTTCTTCGAAAATATCAAGTAAACCAATGATTCCGTTTAGTGGAGTTCTTATTTCATGACTGATAATTTGTAAAAATTCACTTTTGGCAGAGTCTAAGGTTCCTAAACTTGAGGTAACGTCCTCTAATTTCTTTTGAGTAATTTCCAGGTTTTTACTGGTTTTTTTTAGATTGTCTTCCAGTGTAATATTTAGTTCCCGGAGCTTATCTTTGCTCTTTTTGAGTGTAATATGCGTTTCTATCCTGGAAAGTAATTCTGCGGCATTGAATGGTTTCGTTATATAGTCCACTCCTCCAACTTTAAATCCTTTTGTAATATTTTCCTCGGAAGTTTGAGCAGTTATGAAAATTAGTGGTGTTTCAGCGTTTAAGGATGTTTTTTTTATGTTTTCACAGGCTTCGAATCCATCTTGATGGGGCATCATGATGTCCATTAAAATCAAATCAAACTTTATAGTTTGTGCAATACTAAATGCTTCGATTCCATCTTGTCCATATTCGATCTCGAAATCATAGTCTTTAAGAATATTGGCAATCAATTGAATATTTCTGGGATTGTCATCTACAATTAAAATACGTTTCATGTCTTTTTTATTAGTCATTGTTTTCAATCATGTTTTCAATCTTGCGAACCAAGCTATTTGTTTTTGTAACATCGAATTCGGAGATTGCATTTGAAAGCTCTTCCCCAATTTTTATAATGTTCTCATTGTTAAGTCTTTCGCCTGATTCTGTAATCTCTTTTGCAAGCATAATTTTTGAGTTCCTTACTTTTGTCGTTTTAAAGTTTTCCCAACTTGTTGCAATATCGTTTCGAAATACCTCTTTTGTTTCGGTATCCAGAATACTGTTGAAGATTATTGCATTGGTTTTTTTTGAGTCCAAATGCTTCGATAGCTCTTCAATTAAGTCCTTTTTAAGAATAGGTTTCCGTAAGTAACCTTTAAATCCTGTGCTGAGTTTTTTATTTTCGTCCTGAAGAAAAGCAGATGCCGTACAAGCAACTACCGGTATATTTCGGGTAATGTTACTGCTATGTAGTCTTTTGTTGGCTTCGTGCCCATTCATTCCTGGCATTTTTATGTCCATGAGGATTAAGTCAGGGGTTTGGTTTTCAGCCTGTTCTATAGCTTCGAATCCGTTTTTTGCTTCCAGTACAGTGGCGTTGAATTCGATTAAATATTCGATAAGTAAATTACGGTTGTCGTCATTATCGTCAACTACCAATACTTTGGCTTGGTTGAAGTCACATGTAAGTAATGATTTTTGCTTTTTAGAGATCATTGGGGAGAGCTCAAGAGGTTTGATGTTGGGGATAGTAATCTGAAATTTAGTCCCTTCTCCAATTTTACTATCAACTGTTATATGGCCTTGGAATAAATCTACAAGCCTACTGGTGATGCTTAGTCCTAGACCGGTCCCTCCAAATTCCTGGCTAATGTCTTCGCTTTCCTGACTAAAATTTTCAAAAATTTCACTTAATTTATTTTTGTCAATTCCTTTCCCGGTATCTTCCACTGTAAGCAGTAGTGTACAGTTTTGGTCTGTTACTTCCGTTGTATCAATCATTACACAAACTGATCCTTTTGAGGTAAACTTAATCGCATTACTGATGAGATTATGCATTATCTGCCGTAAACGTAACTCATCAATCCATATATTTTGAACAGCCTTATTGTCAAGTTTTATCTTTAGCTCCAGTCCTTTTTTCGATGCATTTAAGTTAAATAGGTCAAATAATTCAGTTTTAAATTGTTGCAGGTTAATATTACTATTGTTTAAGCTAATTTTACCGGCTTCAATTTTTGCCAGGTCAAGAATATCATTAATTAGCATTAACAAATTTTTAGAAGCCGAATGTATTGTTTTTGTGTATCCCGCAAGTTTTGGTTCTTTAATCTGTGCTTTTAAAAGCTCTGTAAACCCAATAATCGCATGTAATGGAGTCCTGATTTCGTGGCTCATATTCGAGAGAAACAGGCTTTTGGCCAAATAGGCTTTCTCTGCTTGTTCTTTGGCATTTATCATTTCTTGTTCAAAATGTTTTTTTTCGGTAATGTCAGAGTAAAGGATAAGCCCTCCACCTCCATATTCTTCTGAAATAACTGTTGTGTTGCAGTTAAACCAGATTAGTGCCCCACTCCTGTCACGCATAGCAACTTCCTGATTTATTATTGGTTTTTGTTCTTTCAGTGCTTTTGCTATTGGAAATTCTTCGGGAGCTAATGGATTTAGGTTCGAATCTAAGCCAATCCATTCGTCCAACTTGTAAGAACTGATTTCTTCCTTTGTCATTTTTAGCAGTTGTGTTGTAATTGGATTAGTTTCTACAACTTGTCCCTGGTTATCAAATAAGGTTACTCCCATAGGGAGTTCTTTAAAGAAAACATCCAACATATCTTTGGAGTACATCAGTTCTTTGGTTGTTTTTTTGTTTAATTTTTCTAAGCTGATTTTGTGTTTATTGAGTTCTTTATTTATATTTTTTAGTTCATGTTCTTTTTGTTTTAGTTGGTTGTTTGCATCCTGTAATTCACTGTAGCTATTTTCGAGTTTAATAGCTGCGATTCTCTGTTCTGTAACATCTTTCAATACTCCTGTTATAAGTGTGTTATCGTTATTTTGGGTTATCTCAATTGTTGAATTAATATATCTAATATCTCCGCTTTTTTGTTTTATGCGAAAATTTGAATGATCGGAATGGAGTTTTTTTTGTTGTTCTTTAACATCCTGTATTAGTTGAGTTTTATCCTCTGGATGTACAAAGTCCATAAAATAAAAAATATTTTCATTATTTGAAGAGGTTTGCCTTTTTGAAGTTCTGGTGTCGTCCCATAGCAGTATAGGAGAGGGCACAGCCTTATCGTCTATTCCAAGTATTTTCAAAACCTGGTCTGACCACACCACTTCCTTGTTTCCAAAATCATACTCCCAACTACCAAAATTTGCGATACGCTGTGCATTGATAAGGTTTATCTGGTTTTTTAGAAGGCATTCCTCTGCTCTTTTTCGTTCGCTAATTTCCTTATGGAGTTGATTGAGTTTGTGGTTACTAATACGTGTAACAATAGTAATAATTCTTATGAAGATATAAACGTTAAAAACGAGCAGTGCAATAAGCAGGCTAATTAGATTATTGCTTATTTGCTTATTCTCATCTAAATCAGCATTGTATCGGATGGTTTCAGTGCCAAAAAAGTTATCAATATCTTTGACTATCCGATATTTAATCTTATTGCAGTTTGAAGTTGGGCCTATTAAAAGTTTAACTGCCTCAGCGGGATCTAAAGAATGGCTTTCAATTTGAAAAAATAAATTAGTCTCTAATATTGATAAAGAATCCGACAGTGATTCCAGTTTTATTAGTGCTTCTAAATGGTTGCTGGTTAAACCTGAATTTTGCAGCCGTTCTAGGTAGGGGATATTTTCGGAGCTCGTATCGGTCAAATCTGAGCTTTCAGCTATATACGAAGTTTCCCAGTGTCCTCCTTTGTACATACTTGGGAAAGATGAATGGCCACGGCGTAAATTTAGCTCCTGAAAATAACGCTCTTTAAAAAAGGTGTCCTGTGTAGCGAGGTATGATAGCGCAAAACGAGAAAGATTGTCGGAACTACGGCGTAGTTCCTCGGCATATTTCATTGCTCTAAGATAATTATGACTCGAAGTGTTAGTTGATCTTTGTTCGTTGAAAAACAGGATTAAAGTTACCAGGGTTACAACTATCAAAAGGCATAGTAATACCACAAAGTTGGTCAGCTTTCGGTCTATTCTGCTTTTATTCTTCGCTTTCATCTATATTCTGGTTTGTTTCTATCTTTAATCATTCTGTTTTCTTATTCCCAGCCTTTTCATTTTCGATTCCAGTGTGGTAGGTTTTAGTTGCAAGAGATGAGCGGCTCCTTCTTTTCCTCTGATTTTCCATTGGGTATATTCCAAAACCTTTACAAGATATGTTTTCTCGTGCTCGTCCCATGGTTGAAATTGACGCCCCAGCTTTGCAATTTTTCGTTTAATATGCAGCATGTCTCTAAAATCTTTGAAGTTGCCTTTCGATGAAATTACGGCTCGTTCAACCAAGCTTCTTAGTTCGCTAACATTCCCCGGCCAATCATAGTTTTGTAGTTCGTTAAGGATATTTTTGGGAATCTTATTCAATTTAAAATTATATTTTTTGTTGTATTGGGTAGTGAAAAAATTAACCAGCAGTTCAATATCTTCTTTTCTTTCTCTTAATGCCGGAAGTTCTACCGGAAATATGCAAAGTTTATAATATAATTCTTCCGAGAACATATTGGTTTCAACCAGGCTTGATAACGGAACTGTACTTGAAATGATAATGCGAACATCATATGGTTGCGGAGCAGAAGAAGTTTGTTCCAAAGCTTCCAATAGCTTGTTTTGTAATGCCGGAGATAGTTTGTTTATTCGCTTAAGAAACAGGGTTCCTCCACGTGCAAGCTCCAGCTTATTTGGTTTGCCGGCTTCGGGAGAAACTTTCTTGTTAATTCCAAATATTTCTTCTTCAACCTGAGCCAGGGATATCGATTCGCAGTTTACCTGTACAAAAGGTTTATACCTACGCCTGCTTAATTGATGTACTGTTCGAGCCACAAGTTCTTTTCCTGTTCCGTTTTCGCCAAGAATATAAACGGGGGCATCAGTAATTCCAACCTGTTTTAAATTTTTTAGTATCTGTTCTATGGTACTGTTTTGACTGATAAATTCCTTAAATTCATTAACCTGACTAATTTCTTCTTTCAAATAGTTGTTTTCAACTTCCAGCTCCAGGGTAAGTTTCTGGAGGTTTGTCAAAGCCTTTTTTAATTCTTCTTCCGATTTTAACCGTAGCGAAATATCATGAATCTCGCCTACAGCATATTGCTCTCCATTTAAAAAAAATCGGTTGAGCGCCACATAAAATTTCTTTTTCTTATCAGGAGTTGTATATAATTCTACTTCTGCTTCAGAGTATCCAAACTCGAAAGTCGTTTTAAGTAGTTTCATTATTTTACCGGGTACTTCCTGCGGAAAAATATCAAACACTGTTTTTACCGAATTTATAAAGGTGATGACGTTAATATAGTCGCTAAATGTTTTATTGTAAATTAAAAGCCGGTATTCTTCATTGATGGCAAAAACGGCAGTAGATAAGTTCTCTATTGCCAATTGAAGAAACCGGATCGTTTCTTTTTCGTTATTCTCCATTTTATTTCGGGCATTTTATAAAATATGGCTTTACTATTGGCCGGTTAACTGCTATACACTAACCTGCTTTGTAATTCATCGGTACAAATGTACGAAATATAATGGATTCTTAAGAGCTCTTATATAATAGTTAGAAAGGGAATAGGTATCAAATGCAGTTAATTGCGTAAATATACAACTGTTAAAATAGCTCATGTAAGGTTATTTTCTTAGGTTTTGACAGATGTGTTTTTATTGTATTAATCTATTTTGATCAAGTGTCCGGAGGAGTTAACAAAAAATTAACATTCGGAGAATGGGGTGTTTTGTTTTGTGTATGAGGTTTAAAATTAGATAGTTGTAGGTGTCTTTTTGTCTTTTTTTAAAAAGTGCAAAATTTGGCAAATCTACGATATGTCGTGCGATCTACGATATGTCGTAGATTTTGGCTGTTTTGTCGCATTTCAGGTGTTTGCTTGCAAGCGCTATTTCATCTTCCATACTTTTCTTTGAGGTGTGAGAATTTAGGTAAATCTGTTATCGCTTAGGTATTGCGAATTGCAGGTTTACCGTATGGTATTGTATTGCAGGTATTAGTTAGCAAGAGTAGTATTCTTTTGTTGCTATACACAAGTTGTAAAAGAGAAGAATAAAATATTATGGTTCAATTTTTACGAAGTTTTATAATATTGTTTATAAGTATAATGGTGGTGCAGGTGGTATTTGCACAGTTGCCTTATACTCCTGGTGATGGAAAACCGTCAAATATCATTTTTTCAACAACAGCGCCCGATGGTCAATATAATACAGGTGATGTTATTCGGCTTGAAGCTGAATTTGACGATTGGCTTGGTTTAGGGTCTGAAATAAAAGTACGCCTTAATACTGGCGATACCATTGCAATGACTTTTAATCCAAAACTTGCAGAAGACATTTTAGACCCAAACTGGGGAAGAGAAGATAAACGAAACGCAATCCTTGGTGGGCACAATAATGTTGAATCTTACGGGGTTTATTGTATTCTTGAGTTAGAAGGTAAAGGAGGACACTCGGAAAATAAAGGGAAATTTGTGCTCGGAGGTGGTTTTCATAATTACGAAGAGTATGATGTTACAAACCCAACAAGCAGAAGTACAAACGAAGGCCATGATATGTTGGTAGTTACCGACCATGACGGTAAGCTTGTGCAGGGATTTGGTCATCACAACGATCAAACAAATAATCCTGATGGCTTTCGTTACGAAGTGCGTTGGGTAATTGAAACCCAGGACGGTGGCTTGTTGGTGGTGGGGGCTTTTACCAATTATGGCGGCAATGACCATTACGATTATATCGTAAAATTTAAATACAATAGCGCTAGCGGCAAGTTTGAGATTGATACTGATTTTATGGACAATCTTACTGCCGGAGGAACTGTTGCTTGTGCAGATGGGCCAATACCTGATTATATTGATTCATGGGGTAAGCCACAAAGAGCTGTACTACAGGATGATGACGGGTATATTTATGTAACCGGGGATTTTACCCAGGTGAGTGGGACTGCACGCAATAGCATTGCAAAATTAACGCCGGAGGGGGTACTTGTTACTGATTTTAATTTCCCGTATAGTACAACTGCTACTGGTACCACCTCTTTTGCAAGAGGTAGTATCCTTAGGGGTGGTACAATGACTTTTGATGACGACGACCCAAATAAAATTTGGTGGGCTTACGGGCAACGTGTTTACTGTTTACATAAGTCAACAGGAAACCCTATGGTCGATCAAAACAACGATGGCCTTTATAATGAAGATGACTGGGCACAAGGGCCTGATTATGGCGCCCTGGCAATTACCCTTATGCCAAATGAAGATCAGTATGATTCCGAAGGAAATCCCGGGCCCGGAGGTGTTTTGGTTACCGGTAGAGGTAGTCCAAACCGAAATAGTTCTAAAATAAATCCGGCTACAGGAGATTACAATTGGGGGTGGTATTGTTCCGAATCGGGACTGCTTGCTTTGCAAGATGATCTTTCAACAACTCCAATCAATAAATTTGCTTTGGCAGGAACAAGTAGTTATGGAACTAATATAACTTCTGGCGTATTAAACGGCTGGGCGATTGACGGAGCTGCATTTTTGAAAGGAAAAATGTGGATTGGGCTACACGAAGGGGCCTATCAAAGTAATTACACAAATCCGGGCGAGAATTATTACGAGGGTGGGCTTGTTGTATTAAACTATAATGGAACCCTGAACACCTCGTTTAATCATATGCTGGCTAACGCCACTGAACAAACCAACATCGGAAGGCCCGATGGGAACTATCGTGGAGATGGCATTGGAGGTAATGATTCCGGGGGAGGGAATGATATTATTTCGCTCTATGTAACTTCCGATGACGACCTGATGGTGGGTGGTAGTTATGGCTCCATCATGCAATACGGGGATAATGGCTATGCAACAAGTACAGGATCAGTGGCAAGCAAGGACGACCAGATTATTACACGCATAATTTTTAGGCGTGCGATTGGCTATTACTATCCTTCGCCTGACGACATAGTGCCTAATCTGAAAATTGTGGAGATATTGGACGGCCACACTATTTCCGGTGCCTTTGGCGAAGAGGCTGGTCCTATTTCAATGGATAATATTCAGCAGGGTGATGAGTTTGAAAACAACCACTTTGTTGGTATTAATATGCCGTATTCGGCACCAGAGGATGCTTTTATTACTACCTGGGAGGTTCCGGCCGGCGAAGACATCGAAATTCTTACCGACAACCAAAACCTTGGCTACCGTTATTTTGTGGATTGGGGCAATGGTACAACCGATCAACCCAATATTAGCGGCCCGTACACATCTAATGCTACCCATACTTACACTTCAGGCGGAGTTAAAACGGTAAAAATATATTGCGGGAAAGACGATAATAGTGATGGAAGATCTGACGGTACCGGTTTTTCGCGTATATACCATTATGTGCCGCCTAGCGAAACTCCTCCAGCCGATCATAGTAGGTATGAAATACGAAGTATAGAACAATGGGGAAGTCTTAAGTGGAGGTCAATGGAAAGAGCTTTTCACCGCTGTAATCAGCTGGTTAGTAATGCTACAGATGCACCCGATTTATCGTTGGTTACAAGTACACGGGAGATGTTCTATGGAGCCGAAAATTTCACTGGTTACGTAAATCATTGGGATGTAAGTACCATTGAAGATATGCGAGGCATGTTTTGTACTACGTCTTTTAATGATTCTGTTGCCAATTGGAATGTAGAGAATGTGATAGATATGGGGCATCTCTTTCGCGATTCACCTTTTAATAAGCCCATTGGCAAATGGAAGGTGGGAAAAGTTGAGCAAATGGACAGGATGTTTGAGAATTCACCATTCAATCAGGAGATAAATGATTGGAATGTTGGTGAAGTAATTGACATGGAAAAAATGTTTTACAATGCCGAAACTTTTAATCAAGAACTAAGTAAATGGACCCCACTAAAGGTGACCGATATGAGGCACATGTTTGCTGGTGCTACTAATTTCGATCAAAATATTGGAGGGTGGGATATTTCTGCACTAACGACAGCTGAAAATATATTTTTAGATGCCAGCCTGTCGCAGGAAAATTACGATGCCCTGCTTGTTAGCTGGTGGAAACTGGTACGCGATGGTACAGCAAATACTAATGTAAAATTCCATGGAGGTGCTAGTACCTGGTGTATGGGCGAAGACGCCCGTAGGCTACTAATTGATAATGGTTGGGGCGATGGAGACCCCGGTGGTAGCTACAGCAATACTTCAACTGAGGGAATAATTGATGGTGGAACTGCTTGTAGTGGACAGTTTATAACCCAATGGATACTGCCCGATGATAAAACAATTACCATTCAGCGAAAAAACAACACCGGGGCGGCCATGGATATTTCGTGGGGAGACGGTGTTGTGCAATACGGATTAACCGGTGAACCAACACATATCTATGGCACAGCATACAATCCCGGCGATACTGTAACCCTTAAAATGTACGGTGGGGTGAGTATGTATTGGGCGTATGGAGAAGATAGTCCAAATTTGGTTAAAGTAGTGCAGTTTGGCGATATTGCCTGGCAAAGTATGGAGAATATGTTTGCTTTTGCAAATAATATGGTATTTGTTGACTCCATTGATGTGCCAATTTTAGATGGTGTAACAAATATGGCCGGAACATTCTGGGGCTGTCAAAAGTTTAACAGTTCGCTTAGTGCATGGAATGTATCCGAAGTAACTAATATGAACCGTACTTTCTACGGTGCATCAGCCTTTAATAATGGAGAGGAGGCTTTTAACTGGGGAGAGAAAACTGCAAATGTAGAAAGCTTTAAAGGAACTTTTTCAGCAGCTATCGCTTTTAATCAGGATATTAATAATTGGAATGTTAACTCGGCAACAATCATGGAAAATATGTTTGCGGCTGCAAATAGTTTTAACAGTCCGCTTAACGACTGGCTAACCGGCAGTGTTTTGAATATGAAACACATGTTTGATGGAGCCGGTAGTTTTGATCAAAATATTGGTGGATGGGATATTACCGCATTAACCGATGCAGATAATATGTTTCACAATGCAGAGCTTTCTGTTGCTAATTACGATTCGTTGTTAATCGGTTGGGGAAAGCAGGTTGAAAACGAAACTGCCAAAACCAAAGTACATTTCCATGGTGGAACCAGTAAGTATTGTAAAGGTACAGCATACCGCGAATTGCTTATAGATAATGGTTGGGGCGATGGCGTTTTAAATGCGCAAAACAATGAATATCTCGATATTGTTGACGGTGGTTCTCTTGCTCCCGATATAAATGATGTGCTGTTTAGTGCTCCCGGAATTTTCCAAAATGAACAGGCTTTAATTACGCTCGAAAATACTGCTGATACACTTGTTTATCATGCCCGGGCTATACCTGATGGCGACACCGTCTCGGTTATCGGAAACAATTCGAATAATGTTGTTCTAAATATGGACAGTATTAACGAAACCTCACATTTTGTACTGTGGGCTAACAGCAATACCGAAGGTTGTGAGATT
Organism: Draconibacterium sp.; assembly: GCA_047975435.1. Taxonomy (GTDB): domain Bacteria; phylum Bacteroidota; class Bacteroidia; order Bacteroidales; family Prolixibacteraceae; genus Draconibacterium. Next base: position 11,517 of record JBKEDN010000066.1, read on the forward strand.
AATTTTGATGATACCTTAACAGTAAATGTTTATCCTGTTGCCGATTTGGATGCTTGTACCATAAGCCTTGAAACACAGGGGCAGACAAAGATTGCTAATGGTACTGATTTGCATCAGATAAAAGTTACCATAGTTGATATTGTTGATGGTAGCCCTATTGAAAATGCACAAGTAATTTTTGGAGAAACAGCCAATGTTAGCTTTGCTCCTAACGATACGCTTTATACTGGTGTAGATGGTACTGTTACACTTAATATTTCGTCGGAAAAGGCTGGTGAATATGAAACCAATGTTAAGGTGTTTACCTATAATCCCGAAGATGAGGATGCTTTTAAGGGCGGAGATATTAATCAATCGAATAACCCGGTAAGCTATACCTTTAGCCCCAATGTGCCAACCGCACTAAACAGTAAAGTAGAGTTACTTACCGCCGGAGCAGATATTGTTGCCGACGGAATTCATTTCCATAAGTTTTTGGCAACAATAAAAGATGCCAATAATAATCCGGTTCCAAATGTAGAGGTTCGTTTCAATGCAACAACAGCCAATGCCGGCGCCGACAAAGTACGTTTTTATTGGGTTGACAACAGTGTTATTCCAAACGATACAACATTTTTCAACCCGGGCAGTGAAACAACCGGGCTGTTAACTAATAATCAAGGACTATTAACTGTGTATGCAACCAGTACAAAAGCCTGGATCGATTTTTCAAGCAGCATTGAGTTCGACGATGGCACAGGCTCTTCTACATTTGTAGAGTTCAACCAGAGCCCCATAACTTATAGTTATGTAAACGGAGTGGTTGACTATTTTAACAGTACTATAAGTGCGACACCAATAGAACAAACTGTAGGCGATAGTATAACATTAACAATAACACTTGTTGATGCATATTTAAATGCTTGCCCTAACGAAACCGCTATTTTCCGTCAGGCAAAACTGGCTTCTAACAGCACTACTACAGATTTGGTGTCCTATAATTCAATTGTTGGCAGGGTGTCGGGATTAACAGATGCTAATGGGCAGTTTTCGGTAAAGGCATCGTCTGAAAAGGTTGGTAAATACAAAACCGAAGGAACTCTTATTTTTAATGGCAATGAGGTTCAGGCAGGAAAATATGTGAGCTATGATTTTCTTGCCGGTGATCCTGATCCTGAGAATATAAGCAGTTATGTAGAGCTTACCGAAAATTATGCAATTGCGAACAATACCATGTTTAACGAAATTACAGTTACAATTGCCGATGCTTTTGGTAATCCCGTTAAGGATGCAAATGTTAAAATATTAGCCGATGTTAATATTGATTGGGGTAATGGCTCAGATACTGATAGAACGGTTTCAACCAATGCTTCGGGTAAAGCGGTTTTTTACGGAAAAACGAGTACCGCAGGAGATTACAATACCACGGTTTATGTTGAAACCGCAGGAAATTATCAGGCAATTGCTACGCAAACCGGGGCAAATCCAAGCCGCTTAAATCCTGTTCAGCACACTTTCCTGGCAGGTGAGGCCAACTTTGGAGCTACGGAATTATACATTGAACCTCCGGTACAGGTAGCCGATGGTGTTTCGCAAATTTGGGTACATGCGGTATTGAAAGATAATGCAGGAAACGTTGTACCTGGCGGAATGATAATGATGATGTATAACCCGTTTATCAATGTTACTAAAGATAATGATACAGAAAGTCTGGTAACAGATGCTAACGGAAACTGGATTCTTACTGCCGATGCTAATGGTCAGCTTGGGGTTTATGTAACCTCTACAACACCGGGTACATATCGTACAAATGGGGGAATATATGACGGAATAAATCCTCCGACAGCACACAGTATGGAAACATATACTTTTGTCCCGGGACCGGCAGAGGCTGCTAATAGTAAAGTAACTGTTAGTCTCGATAATCAGGTAGTGGCTACTGCCGATAGTTTGAAAATTGAACTATTTGATGCCCAGGATAATGCACTTGATACCATAAGAACAGAAACTACTGTTGTATTTTCTGCAACTGAAGGCGTTTCAATTAATAGCCAAACCGTTGGTGGCGAATATACACATACACTGCAAGTGGGCGATACCGCGGTATTTTATATTCCAGTTATAAGTAATATAGCCGATACGTTCGAAACAAGTGTAGCTATTGGTGGAAGCGGGTTAAGTGGAAGTCCGGTGAGCTATTCTTTTATAGCAGGTGCACCTGATAAGGAAAATTCTGTTGTTGAGATAATAAATAACGGAGCCTTAATCGGTGGGAATGATACTGTATTTATAAAAGCAACAATTGTTGATAGTTATTTAAACCCTGTGCCACATGTTAATATAGGCTTTTTGAATGAGCATAAAAGTGAAGGTTGGTTGAATTTCGGACACGGAACAGGCTCAGACGGTGCCAAGGCTACAGACGAAAATGGGGTTGCTATTGCAAAAGTAACTTCAAGCAAAATTGGTCCGGTTGATAGTTGGGTGGCATTTAGTGTAAACGGATGGGATGCAAGCGGTTTTACAGGAAATGCAATAACAAATGGCGGCTCTCCGGCAGAGTTTTATTTCATTGACGAATATACTACCGTTGACAAAACGAAGAACATGGCCATACGTGCTAAATGGTATGTGGTGGATCAGGTAGCAGCCACAACGCATTCAAATGCTGCTGCTATCGATTCGGCGGGAGTACAGGCATGGTACCTGAGTGGAGATTATAAATTTATTCCTATAGGTAATGTTGTTGCCGAAGGTTTGGGGAGTGTACAAACCGGCTACACACAACCTAATAAAATAAAATTTACGGTTACAGATACTTATTTTGGAAATACTCTTTCTCGCGATAGTGTTGTGGCATCGGTTGGTAACGATAACACTACATTTGGTATAAATGAAGAATTAGCAATTTATGCTGTTGACTATGCATTATCACCAACAACCGCAATTAATCATAACCGAAACGAGGCGATTGTATATGGAGAAGTAAAAACCTGGAGCCTTAGCAATTGGGATAAACGCGACTTAAATACAACTACAAGCATTGAAAGTTCTCAAATGGCGCAAATCAATACAGGTGCTGCGAATGTCTATCCGCTCGATTTTACTGTAAATAATAGCGGACAGTCACTTGCAAAATCAGTAAATGTTACTGTAATTGAAAACGATTCCTGGTTTGTTACAACCTGGGAAGTTCAAGCTGGAGAAACCATAACAATTCCTACTAACGGAGCCGGATATGATTTTTCAATCGATTGGGGTGATGGTTCAAATATTGAGTTTCTTCAAGGAAGTGGGCCGTTCTCGCATACGTATTCCAATACTTCAATCGAAATTTTTACTATACGAATTAGTGGCGTTTTCCCACGCATTTGGTTTAATGGTGGTGCGGAAGGACAACAAATTGGCAAAATCTTAAGCGTGGAACAATGGGGAGCCATACAGTGGACGAGCATGGAATCAGCCTTTGAAGGGTGTAGTAACTTGACAATAGCAGGTACTGCCGGTGTGCCTGTGTTGTCAGGTATTGAATCAATGCGTGAAATGTTTAAGAATTGTACAAACCTTAATAGTCCAACCTTGTCAAATTGGAATGTACAAGGCATTGAGAATATGAAAAGCCTGTTCTATGGCGCTACTACTTTTAATCAGGAACTAAACTGGACAGTAACTGATGTTTTATACATGAACAATATGTTCCATGGTGCAAAATTGTTTAATCAGGATTTGTCTGGCTGGAATGTGAATAGTGTAACTGAAATGGAAGGCATGTTTGAAGGTGCTGAAGCCTTCAATAACAAGGGAAATCCAATAAACTGGAATACACAACAAGTTTCTACCATGGTTCGGATGTTTCATGGGGCTGTCAGCTTCGATCAGGATCTGGGTAAGTGGCCGATTAATAGCTTAACTGATGCAGACGATATGTTCAAACATGTAAAACTATCAGTGGCCAACTACGATAGCCTGCTAATAGGTTGGAACAGACAGATGCTGGCAAATGATGCTAATGTTAATGTTAAATTCCATGGTGGATTAAGTGAGTATTGCGAAGGCGAATCTGCCCGTGCCAACCTAATTACTTATGGATGGGGAGATGGGGCACTCGGAGGTGATTCTGAAGATAATATAGAACCAACTACCGGTATTGCCGATGGTGGTTCGGGGGTGCCAGTTGCAACTTATACTTTTGGCCCTGATATGAATGTGTGTCTTGGAAGTCAGGCTGAACTAGTACTAAACAGTAGCGAATTAAATGTAAACTATCAATTATATAATAAGGCTGACAATACTGCTGTTGGGAATCCGGTGGCAGGAACGGATGCTGAAATTAGTTTCTTTGTTTCGCCAATTGACACTACTACTTACTATGTAGAAGCCGTTCACACTGATTTCATTTGTACAACAATTATGGAAGATGAAATTACGGTGTTTACCGACCCGCTAAGCGTTGGCGGAAATATAATACCCGGAGACGGACAAATAACTGAAGTTTGTTCAGGGGATAATAATACCAGGTTAGAGTTAGTTAACTATATTGGCAATATTTTGCGGTGGGAAAGTTCTTTAAGTGGAGATTTCTCTGATCTTCAAACTATTTCAGTAACCTCGTCAAGCATAGATGTGGCTAACCTGTTACAAACAAAATCTTACAGGGCTGTAGTGAAAAGTGGGGTTTGTGATGAAGTTTACTCTGATACTTTAACTCTTATTGTAGATAAACCAAGTGTAGGGGGAGTTTTAGCCGGTTCTGCAACAGTATGTAGTGGCGCCAACAGTACGACGCTTACATTGAGCGGACATATTGGCGATGTTATCCGATGGGAGGCATCAACAGATAATTTTGCCACAGAAGTAATCACTGTAACAAATACTTCAATCAGCTACGATGCCACAGATTTAACCACTACTACTTATTACCGTGCCGTAGTACAGAGTGGAGTTTGTGATGAAGCCTATTCGTCGGTAGCAACCGTTACTGTCGATGAGGTAAGTGTAGGAGGAACAACCAGTGTTACCGATGCTGAATTGTGCAATGGTTCAACGGCTGATTTAAGTCTTAGCGGTTCACTGGGGGCTATCCAGTGGCAGTCAGCCAGTAACACAACAAGCACAACACCAGCTGATGGCGACTTTAGCAATATAACAGGTGCAACTAATGCGGCTTATACCAGCGAAACGCTTTCAGCCACCACGGATACTACGTACTACTTCTATCGTGCGGTGGTACGCAATGGAGTTTGCGATGCTGATACTTCAGATGTTACTATGGTAACTGTTTATCAAGAGACTGAAGGTGGAAGTATTTTTCCGGCCACAACAACGGTATCCACCGGCACTAACAGTACCGAATTAAGCCTAAATGGCCAAACAGGAGAAGTTGTTCGTTGGGAATCATCATTAGATAACTTCACAACACCCGGAACAGAAATTACCAATACATCAACCAGCCATATAGTCAGCAATCTAACGGTTACAACTTACTACCGTGCAGTAGTGCAAAACGGGGTTTGTGAACAAACTGTTTCGGAAGTTGCAGTAATAAATGTAGATGCTGCAAGTGAGGGGGGAAGCATTAGCCCGGCGGCAACTACAGTTTGTAGCGGAACTAACAGCACAGAATTGACTTTAAGTGGTTACACTGGCGATGTGGTGCGCTGGGAATCATCAACCGATAATTTTGCAAGCCATGTGGTAATAACTAATACTACAGCTACTTATATCGCAGAGGATTTAACAGCAACAACTTCGTACCGTGCCGTAGTGCAAAACGGAGTGAGTACCGAGGTTTATTCGAATATTGCTACCATCGCAGTTGACGCTGTAAGTTTAGGTGGCTCAACAAGTACAATTGAAACAGAACTTTGTGCCGGATCAACAGCAACTTTAACACTTACCGGCTCTACAGGAAGTATTCAGTGGCAACAAGCCAGCAACACCAATGGAAATACTCCAACAACTTATGCAGATATAGCTGGAGCAGTTGCAACAACTTATACAAGCAGTACTTTAACAGCCGATAGCGATACCACGTACTATTTCTACCGTGCTGTTGTAACCAGTGGAGTTTGCGATGCTGATACTTCAAATGTAACTATGGTAACTGTTTATCCTGAAAGTGCAGGCGGTACAACCAGTGTTACCGATGCTGAATTGTGCAATGGTTCAACGGCTGATTTAACGCTTACTGGATCATTGGGTAATATCCAGTGGCAGTCAGCCAGTAATTCAACAGGCGCAACACCAGTTGATGGCGACTTTAGCAATATAACAGGTGCAAGCAATGCAGCTTATACCAGCGAAGCACTTTCGGCCACTACCGATACTACGTACTACTTCTATCGTGCGGTTGTAAGCAGTGGAGTGTGTGATGCAGATATATCTTCCGTAACTATGGTAACTGTTTTTCCTGAAAGTGCAGGCGGTACAACCAGTGCTACCGATACTGAATTGTGCAATGGTTCAACGGCTGATTTAACGCTTACCGGATCATTGGGTAATATTCAGTGGCAGTCAGCCAGCAATACAACAGGCGCAACACCAGCCGATGGCGACTTTAGCAATATAACAGGTGCAACTAATGCAGCTTATACCAGCGAACCGCTTTCGGCCACTACCGATACTACGTACTACTTCTATCGTGCAGTTGTAAGCAATGGAGTTTGCGATGCTGATATATCTTCCGTAACTATGGTAACCGTTTATCAGGATGCAGTGGGCGGTAATTTATCCCCGGGTTTAACCACAACTGCATCAGATACAACCATTACCACATGTTCGGGAAGCTTTGCCAGTCTGAGACTTGAGGAGCAGTTGGGTACAATTATCCGATGGGAAAGCAGTACTGACAACTTTGATGATCCTGCCAATACAGTGGAAATAGCCCATACCGATGAGTCTTACAATACAGGATTCCTGACTGATACTACTTATTACAGAGTAGTGATTAAAAATGGAACTTGTGCTATTGTTTACTCAGCAACAGCAACGGTAAATGTTGACCCATATGCCGAAATGCAACTTAACAGTGTGACTATTGCATCGGCGTCAGGAGGTGTTGAGTTTACTATGGATATTACCAACAATAGCACTACAACGGCTTTTGCCGCAAGTACAGAAGCTGTGGCATTCTATTGCGGAGAAGCTACTACGGCGTTGCATGTTGGAGCCTTACCCGAATTTATAGCGGGAGAAAATAAGAGTGCAAGCGTGGTCGTTCCAAACTCTGCGCTTACAGGCTGTAGCGAGCTTATACGAGTAGTAATTGTTGATAAAGGGCAAGGCATAGGTGTAGGAACACAAGGAGATTGCGAGCCTTTGAATAATAGCGCTGTTACTGATGTATTTATCGACTATGGCGATTTGCCGGTTAGCTACACCGGATTGACGATGTCGGCTGACGGTGGTGCCAAGCACATGCTGGTAGGTTACGATGCCACCGGCAATACGGCAGACCTTATGCTCGGAACAAATGTAAGTAGCGAAACCGATGGTGCAGAAAGCTCTGATGCAAGTGCTGATACTTATGATGATGGTATATCAGTAAGTTATCAGACTAATCGTTCGCAAATTGTACTAAACGATATTAAAGTGACCAATAACACCGGGAATATTGCACATTTATACGGATGGTTTGGAATTAATAATGTAACCAATAACACTTTTTACGATACTGACCGTAGTTATGTTGAAATTCCTGCTACAGCAGGCGAGCACATTGTTTCACTCACCTTTAGCGATTATAACTACGCAATAGAACCAGGTAATTATTTTATACGTCTGCGCGTAGGTTCTGAGCAATCAGAAGTTGAAAGGATTACAGGAGTTGCTACCAATGGCGAAGTGGAAGACCATATGATTTGCATTTATCCGGATACTTTAAATGTTGACGATGCGCACGGAGTAATATGCAGCGAAACTGATTTGATCGACTTAAATAATACGATACAATATGTTCCACAATCGGGGAAAACTATTCAATGGTTTACAGCCAACGGCACACTTATAAGTAATGGTAATAATTTCGATGCAAGTGCATATAGTAACGGTGATATTGTTGAATTGCATTACGTTGTTGAAGAAACTTATTGTGATAATGTAAATATTACAGGAGCCGGTAAGTTGTACCTTGAAATTAGAAATGAAATAGTTATAGAAGATAAAGAGGTGTACATCTGTAAGTCAGATGCCGAAGTTATTAACCTAAACACCATAATGGGGGTATATGTGCCGGGTCAATGGAGTGTTACTCCTTCCGAATCAAGTATTCATTTAAGTGACAACCATTTCATGGGAAGAGCCGCTTATAATGATGCATTGGGAGGTGATCAAATTTTTAAATTTCACTTTGTGCCCGGCACTGAATCTTGTGTAATTAATACACCAGTGATAACAGTGATAATAACTGAAGAATTTTAAAAATATGGATGTGGAAACGTAGTAATCATATCTAAAAGAAACTAGTCTTTAGGAAGTATAGTCAGGCCTAGGTTTCTGGGCATTTTAACTTAGTGATTTTCATCTTGCCTACCGTGCTTTCTGACTAGTTTCTACTTAAAATTCAAGTGATAAAAATTGAATATTATTTACAGTAATACATGAGTGTTTTAAAAAAAATACAAATTAAGAAGGTAGCTGTTTTACTTGTTTTAATCTCTTTCTCAAGTGTACTTCTTGCTCAAGAGGGCAGCGGTATTCAGTTTAGCGAAATGAGTCATTATTTTGGTACCTTTCCCAGAACTCAGGGGTTGAAAAAGCATACGTTTACCTTTAAAAATACTGGAAGTGATCCTTTAATAATAAAAAAAGTAAATGCTACATGTGGATGTACCGCAACCGATTGGACAGTTAATCCGGTACTCCCCGGACAAACCGGAGAAATCAAAGTAGTTTTTAATCCTCAAAAGTTTGGCGGCTATTTTAGTAAGAGGATAAACGTTTATACCAACCGTGACAATAATGTTATCAACCTTCAAATTTCAGGTAGAATTCTGGTCAACAATAAGGTAACAGACGACTTTACCCATTTTATTGGTGATTTAAAAGCCGATAAAGAGTCAATTGATTTTGGAACCATTGAAGTAGGAAGCAGTGTCGTTTCAAAAGAAATTAGGTTGATAAATATTATGCGCGATAGTATTCGATTGGAGGCGCTTAAACTGCCTGATGATCTGAAGGTTGAGCAAACACATGAGGAAATTGCTCCTGGAAATAATTGTAAGCTAACCTTTACTTTCGATCCCTCTGAAAAGGGAAAATGGGGAAATCTGGATACAGTGGCAATCTTTAAAATTGCAAGAAACGCAAAAACTGAAATACGAAAAATACCAATACACCTTATTGTTACGGATGCTTTTTCTGAATTAGGCGAAAGCCAAAAACTAAATGCACCGGCTATTTGCATAAGCGAAGAAAATTTACCTGTATTTGAAGAAACTAAAGAAGGGAAATGGGGAAGTCAAAAAATAGAAATTACTAATAATGGTAATTCTGAGTTGATAATAAGGAGAGTAGAGGTTGGTGATAGGAATATTATTGTTAAAAAATACGATGAATATATCGCCCCGGGTAAAGCAGGCAGAATAATTCTGAATTATAAGAATACCCCTGAAACAAAAATTAGTAAGGATGAATTAGTCGTGTGGAATAATTCCCCGGATAAGTACCGGTTTGTCATACCACTGAAAACAAAAACAATATTATAAACCAAAAATTTAATTTAATGAATTTCAAATTTACATTTTTCAAGTACTGTATAAGTTTGATGCTTATACTTGCAACTGTTGCATTGACGAATGCGCAGGAGAATCCCAAATACGTTTGTGATGTTAATACAAATACGTCTATTGATTTAGGAATAGATGTAATCGGAAATGTTTTAAGTCGCGAAGGAGGGTACTGGGATCAGGTTGAACTAAGTGGTGGACTAACCACTGTAATTGACCATGATATAAGTAATATATTTGTTTTAACAGGCTTAAATCCGGGTAAATACGAGTTTGTTTACACTGCTACAAATAATGCCTGTATGCCCAGTGGTACGAAGGATACTGCTACTGTAATTATCCTCCAAACGCCAAAGGATTTCTCACATATTGTGTATTCATGTGAAGGTCATACCCCTACACTTGATTTAACTGGTATTTTGCCTGCCGGTTTTGAGGACGTACCTGTTTCCTTTAGTTTTGTTGGAACCTATGCAAATGTGCAGCTATCAGGTGCTTCAAATTTAGAAATGAACGATTATACCGGAACTATATATCTTCAGTATGTTGTTGATTATACAGGTGATGGAGCTACTGCTGAGTTATGTGGAGGAGCCGGAAATATTACCTTAGAGGTTATTCGCGATGATGCAATGCCTACGCTAACTGTTAGTGATGCTTTATATTGTCAGGAAGCGACTCCTGAAAAAATTAATTTAGCTAACCTCGCAGGAATTACTGCCTATGAAAATGGTCGCTGGGAGCTAAATTCCGAATCCACAGCTACTGGTGTTAGTTTTAGTGGTAATATTATTTCATTTAATGATGTTCCACCAGCACTCGGCGAATATACCTTTACTTATTCCTGGGATGGTGTTGAGCCTTGTTATGGAGATGGTTCTGCTAATTTTGTTCTGGTTATTACCGATAACCTTGAGTTACCAGTTGCTCCCAAAGATTCTATCTGTTTAACAGACAATCCGGAACGCATTTACAATCTTACGCTTGAAGGCTTAGGAATGAGTTTACCTGTAACTGCCGGTAAATGGTTAGTTGATTCAATACCGACCGGACAAAGCTTTGAACCTGATGTACAAGATGGATTGTTTAGGGTTGGAAATGTCCGTCCCGGATCTTATAGCTTTATTTTTGTTGCAAGTGATGTAGCTGAGATTTGTGGCTTAAGTGGTACTACTAAATTAGAACTGACTGTTGGCGACATTGGATCTGGAACTGCTGAGGACGGAAGAATCCAGTTATGTGTTACTGATTTGGAAACGAAAACTGGAAATTTAAGATTATCAGATTTCTTGTTAACTGCTCCGGAAGAGGCAAACTGGACTGGTCCAAGTGGTATAACAATTACCGGAGCAAATGGAGATGAAGTATCCTATGCCGACCTTGAAGCAATGGGAGTAGGTACATATAAATTTACTTTCGATTATGGTTCTGCCGGTTGTGCCGGAAGTGGAGAAGGATATTTATATGTTACAATAACTGATAATCTGAATCTGGCTGATAATATCGAATTAAACTTCTGTCGTCCGGATATGCCTGCATCATTAAATCTATTCCAGGTAATTGGTGCTGATATTGAAGGTAGCTGGGATGGTTTATCCTCTGCTGATAATAGTTTTGATCTTGTGAATGGCATATTTACAGAAACTCCCGATACTATAGGTGAAAAAACATACACTCTTAAGTTAACAGGAATTACAGCAGGCTGCAATGCACCGGATACGATAACTGTAACTATTAATATTAGAGATAATAGTTTTTAATACATAATTTTTGTAACGAGAGCCTGGGATTCGCTGCTTATAAGTTGAAATAAAGTCATGGCATTGCTTGTTGAAACTTTAAATAAAGCATCCCAGGTTACTCTCTCTTAGTTTGTTCGATAAATAAATATATGACCTATAAATTCTGATAATATGAATTGTTTGAAGAAAAATGGATTACTGTTTGTGCTTTGTTTGATTTTAGGATTAGGTAGTTTGTCAACTATATCAGCACAGCAAATCATTAGTGGTGAATTAGAGTTGTGTGAAGGGCAAGTACTCCCGGTTAAACTGGAAGATGTTGTTGGCTTAGGATTATCTGCCGGTGGTGGAAGTTGGCACGAAGTATCGGAAGTTGATAGTTCACTCATCGTAGAAGAAAATGTAAGTAACATTTTTCTTGGGATTGATCGCTTACCGGGAACCTACAAGTTTTTGTTTGTACCTAGTAATAATCCCTGTTTAAATGACGATGACCGGGCATTAGCTACTATCCAGATTTTGCCAACCCCAAAACCAATTAGTCATTTTGTAGCGCTTTGCTCAGATCAAACTGTTGATCTTGACCTTAGTACATTAATTGCGAAAGAACTTACGGACATGTATCCTGACATCAGTTATATTGATGGTGATGGTAATATTTTAAGTTCGTCTGTCATTCCGATTGATTCAGAAGGAGAATTATTATTTTCTTATAAACTAAATAGTATCGGAGCGTGTGTAGATTCTGCTGCGATTATATTAAGTGTAATTTCAAATGGTATTGCTGGTTCAATTGATTTTGATAGTAGTTTAGCTTTTTGCCAAAGTGCAGTACCTGATTTCTTGAATTTAAATGCAGAACTCGGTTTAACAGGAAAAGACGGTAACTGGGAAGCTGTTGCAGGCTCACCTTCTATTGTTGAGGGAATTGTTGATTTAATTGGTGCCACTGTAGGCGACTATGAATATACTTATAAATGGAATGATTGCAACGATCTGGAACAAAACAGGTCTTTTACAATAAGTATTACGGATGATCTTTCTCCTGTATTTGTTGATGTTGAACATGGAGTTTGTAAAACAGTTAGTACCGGTGGATTCATCGACCTAATGGATATTATTGGTGTTGGACTTCCAGCTAATGCAGGTGTTTGGACGGAAGTATCTTCAGCTTCGCCTGTAGATGTTGCGGATGGAATTTTTGAAATAGCTGATTCAAGAACAGGAAAGTATGAATATAAATTCACTGTAGGAAATGCCGTTGAGCTTTGCGGGATTCAAGGTAATAGCGTTGTTGTAACTCTTGATATTTATGACAACAGTGAAGTACTAGATGGGGAAGTACAATTATGTTACGCAAATCTTGTTTCAGGCACCATGCTTGATCTTAATGAGTTTATGCCAGGCATTTCAGTAGGTGGAACATGGCACGATACTAATGGTGCTGCCATGAGTGGCTCAACAATAGATGAAGGTGCGCTTGGTTTGGGAGTTTTTAGTTACGAATATTCATTCCCAAGCGGTCCGTGTGGAGATGGCTCTGCAAATCTACTGGTTGTAGTAACCGATATGCTTACCAACTTGAAGAATAAAACAAAATCTTACTGTTTAACCGACGATGGTTCCGACAGTATTGATCTTGATCAAATTTTGGGTGTCGGCAACGTTCCCGGTTCATGGGAAAATACGAGTAATGTGAGTAATTATGACGACAGCTCTCACGTGTTTGATGGAAAAACAGAAGGAGTTGGTACATATAATTTCACTTTTACAGCCGCTGAAGGAGCCTGCGGTATAAATGAAAACGATCAGGTAATTATTACGATTATTATAACAGACGACCTTACACAATAGCTTTTCATAGATAAATTAGAATCCGGGAGGTGGAGTTATCCACTTCCCGGTATTTCAACACTGTATGATGTAATGCTGAATGCTAAGAGGGTGATTGTTCGAACCGTTAAAGTATATCTAAAACTCACAATTTTAGCAAAAGCAAACTGGCTGTAACATTCGGTTATGAAATGTAATTATAATCAACTTGAAGGCAAGGGGGCCTTAGACAGAATAAAATATTATGAGAAAAAATTTTACTAAATATAAACAGAAAGCTTCTTCATTTCAGCACTTGAAGTGGGGAGCTGTAATAGGACTCATATTTATATTATTTTCAGCAGGATCTTTTGTTGCTCAGGGAGGAGATGTATTAAAGGAAAATACTCTTACTATGTGCAGGTCTCACCTTGTCCCTGTTGATTTGAACAGCGTGATCGAGGTTGCTATTCCTGCCGGATCAGGTACATGGTATAATGATTCTAACACTATGCCTGTTAGTAATATTTTTGTTCCGGAACCCGATCAGGATTCTTATTCATTTTATTTTCAGGTTGAATCAAAAGCAGCGTTATGCGAACTTGAAGTTGGACAGCGTTATCGTGTGAACATACTAATCAATGATATCCCAACCCCCGAGGGAGAATCCCAACAAATATTTTGTTACAACCCCGATGAAGAGTTAACCCTGAAGGACATTGCCGTAACCGGCGAAAATATTATTTGGTATGATACCCCTTTAGCAGGGGTGCAATTATTGCCCGAAACTTTGCTTGAAGATGGAAAGACTTACTACGCAACACAAGTAGAACCAGGCTGTGGCGAAAGTACCAATCGCTTAGAAGTAAACGTAATCCTTGATACAGTCCCCGAACTTCTTATTACGAATCCCGGGCCTCAGCCAAGTTCATTCGACCTGAATGAACTGCTAATTACCGATAAAAATAATGTAGATGGGGAAATTACATTTCACTCACAAATGCCAGTTGATGGCACAGATATGAGTTTTGAACTGGAAAATACCATACTTACATTCACTCGCCCCATTTTTGTTATGAAAGTAACTGCTAATGGCTGTAACGATATTGAAAAAGTGTTCATTGAAATTGATAGCTGTAACTATGAAATTGTTGCAGATGTTCTAAATGTTGAATGTTTTGGTGACAATAGCGGATCAATTTCTCTTGACGTAATTAGCCACTCATCAAAGGATACACAGTTTTCTTATTTGTGGAGTAATGGTGAAGCGACATCAGCTATAGAAGGACTCACAGCGGGAAAATATAGTGTAGTTATTACATCCGATAACAGTTGTGACGCCATTATTGATACTTTTTACATTTATGAGCCGAATATCCTAGAAGTTGTAACGGAGGTACTTGGCGAGTCGGCTGCAAATGCAAAGGATGGAAAAGCAATTGCCAAAGTTGCCGGAGGTACTCCCGAATATACTTATATCTGGAATGACAATTTGCAACAAACTACAGCAACTGCAACGAATCTTGGAGGTGGTGAATATAAAGTAAAGGTTACTGATGCAAATGGTTGTCAGGTTGAAGGCATTGCAATACTTGAAGGTAAACTTTTTATTCCTGATGGCTTCTCACCTAATGGAGATGGTATCAACGATTATTTTGAAATATCTGGCCTCGAAGATTATCCCGAGGCTCGTATAGAGATATATAACAGGTGGAATAGTCTCGTTTACTCGAAAGATGGTTATGGAAACGAAACACGTTGGGGAACAGCCGATGCATGGTGGAATGGTCGTTCAAATCATAAAATGACAGTCGGCTCTGATTTATTACCTGCAGCAACTTATATCTATATTTTAAGGTTACGCCCGGATAAACCAGATGTACATAAGGGAACAATCTTTATAAACAGGTAAGTTATGGCGGTATTGAAATTTATTAAAGCTATGAAAACTATGAAGATCAAATATATTGTAATCATAAGCCTGTTTGTAACGTTTGGTCACAGTGCTTTTGGACAGCAGGATCCGCTCTATTCTCAATATATGTTTAATATACAGGCCGTAAATCCAGCCTATGCCGGAACCTGGGAGTCGTTAGGGTTTACTTTATTAAGCCGTAACCAATGGGTTGGTGTTGAGAAAGCACCAAAAACGAATACCTTGACCGTACAGGCTCCAACAAAAGGCGAAAGGGTAGGACTGGGCGTTTCAATTATTAATGATAAAATTGGATTTGTTAATCGTTTGGCACTATTCGGAGATTATTCCTATAAGATACAAGTGAATGAAAATAATACATGGCTGCGTATGGGGCTAAAAGCGGGTTTTTCAAACTATTTGAATAACCTGGAGGCTTATTCTTTGATGGATGAAAATGATCCGGCATATCAGGGAGTTATAGAGCAACGGTTCATGCCGAATTTTGGAGTTGGTTTGTTTCTTCATAATCCAAAATATTATTTGGGCGCTTCTGTTCCAAAACTTATTCAGCATAATGTAGAGAATTCTGTGAATAAAAACTGGACAGTTAACTCAGATCTCCGACACTGGTTCTTTATGGGAGGTTATGTTTTTGAACTTAGCGATGCTCTTAAGTTTAAACCTTCCTTTATGACCCGCATGGTAAAAGGTGCTCCTTTTCAGGCCGATTTTAATGCGAACTTTCTTCTCAAAGATCGTTTTTGGTTTGGAGGCTCCTATCGAACGGGTAATGGTTTCGGTGTCAATCTGCAGTGGATAATTGATCAAAAGTTACGTTTAGGTTACGCCATCGACTATTCCA
Source organism: Draconibacterium sp. (assembly GCA_047975435.1). Classification (GTDB taxonomy): domain Bacteria; phylum Bacteroidota; class Bacteroidia; order Bacteroidales; family Prolixibacteraceae; genus Draconibacterium. The sequence continues at coordinate 27,555 of JBKEDN010000066.1, forward strand.
ATAAAGGAATTTACCGAAATAGCTTAGGAATTCATGAGCTGATGATTTCTTATGAATTGAATTTTTTGAAAACTGTATTCCGTTCACCTAGATACTATTAAACATTATGAAATTCAAACCCTATATTTTATTGTTGCTATGTCTGTTCCCGGGAATAGCTATATGCCAAAAACTTGAGATTTTTGAAGATGTGGTGGTTGAAGTAGTTCCATTCAGGTTTAATACTACTTTAAACGAATTTGGACCGACTTTGGTTGGAGATACTCTGTATTATCCCGCTATGTTTGAGAATATAACGAGTGGTAAATCATCTTTAAGGAAGGAATTTTATAGCTATTTTAATATCAAAAAAGTTTATCTCGATGAGCGTGGAAAATTGCTAAGCAATCCAGCTCATGATTTCCGAAAATCTTCCAAATACCATGATGGCCCATTGTGCTATAATCCATTAACAGGATATTATTTTATTACGCGTTCGGGTTTTGACAATGCAAGAAAGGAGAATCTTGTGTTTCGTAAAAAAATTGTGGAATTAAAACTAGATATTTATAATCCATCTACCCGTAAGAGTGAACCCTTCTTGTTTAATAGCAACAAGTATTCAGTTGCTCATCCGGCAATAAGTCAACGTGGCGACACTTTGTTTTTTGCCAGTGATATGCCTGGAGGTTTCGGAGGAAAGGATCTTTATTATTCGGTTTATATAAATGGAACATGGAGAGAGCCCAAAAACATGGGTGCGGTAATTAATACAGAGTTTGACGAAGTTTTTCCTTCTGTTCATAAAAGCGGTGCTTTCTTCTTTGCGTCTGATCGGCCTGGGGGAATAGGGGGCTTAGATATTTATGCTTCTAAGCTAAAATCTAAAGGGCAGTTTTCTATTCCTTTTTTAATGGCTGATTCCATTAACTCAACAGCTGACGATTTTGGGCTTACTTTCTCAGATAGCGGAAAGTATGGTTTCTTTTCTTCGAACAGGGCAGGGAATGGCGATGACGATTTATATCAGGTTTTTCTCGATAAACAAACAATTGTAATTGAAGGAGTAGCTACCGATAGTATTACAGGGGAACTTATTGCCGGTGTTTCCCTTGAATTGATTGATGAGTCTGGAACCCTTATTAAAACATTAAGATCAGGAATTGGAGGAAGTTATGAATTTGAAATTCTTAAAAACAAAATCTTCAAAATAAAAGCTGAAAAGAAGAACTACCGAAATGTAACGCGAGAAATAACATATAATTCGCCTGATGCCAATGTGCAATTAGAAGGGTTATACGAGTTAGAATTAACAGTTACAAGTGTAGATAAGGACATTTTTGTAAATGACTTTAAAGTAATAAATTCTACTGATGGCAGTACGTGGAACGGTAAAAATGGTATTGCCACTATTTATTTAGCACATAATAAGGTTAACTCACTACTTGTTGGTGCCGAGGGATTTCTGTACCAGAGAATAAATGTTAGTACTCGGGGGCTGCAATATGGACTTCTTGAAGAAACAGTTCAATTATATCCCTTTGTAGTTGATAAAGCCTTCGAGTTAAAAAATATTTATTATGCGTTGGATAAATGGGATCTGACCGAAGCCTCGAAACTTGAGCTGAATAAACTGGTTAGTTTAATGAAGGAGAATCCAGAAATTAAAGTGGATCTAAATTCACATACCGATAGCCGGGGATCTGATCAATACAATCTGGTTTTATCGCAAAAAAGATCTCAATCGTGTGAGAAATATCTTATTGAATGTGGCATCCCTACTGATCGGATTGATCCGCATGGCTATGGTGAAACTCAATTAATCAATAAATGTAGAAATGGTGTAAACTGTCCTGAAGAAATGCATCAGGCAAACAGGCGGACTGAAATCAAATTTGATACCTATTTTAATAAAATTACGACACAAGCCCGGATTCTTGAACAAATTCGTAAAACAGGGAACCGTTTTTTTATTATCGGTAAAACATTTCAGAATAAAAGGCTTGCCCAACTGTATTTTGATGAAATGAAAATTAAAGGATTTAACACACTTTATATGGGAGAGATAGAACGTAATGTTATTTACGTCGCTCTTGAAGGCTTTACTGATTTAGAAGTGGCTAAAACATATCTCGATGAAATAAAAGAGAAAGATGACTTTTCTGATGTTTGGCTTTTCGATTATGGTAGGTAGTGTATATGTTGAAACACATTGATAGATAGATTAAACAATTAAATACAGATAATGGAAAATGAGGGGGGGATTCAAATCTTGTATAGGTAGTATGCAATTTTTTTCATAGAAGACGATACTCACTCGCAACAACACTTTGTCTTACACATCCCTCCCTCTCCTTTATATCGAGAAGAAACAACATTAGTGTGGCAAAAGAAATTTCAAACTGGAAGTGAAGTATAGGCCATTGTATTATTTGGTATAGCAGCTTGCAATTTTTAGTAATAATAACTAATGAAATAATTTAACATGAAAAGAGAACTGATTATCATTGTTTTACTGAGCCTTGGCATACTCTTGTTTGCCTGCTCTGAAGATGACAATGTGCCGTATGGCCCCGATTATGAGATTGCGGGTATTAAACTGGATGTTGACAACTCGGAATATTATAGAGACACTATTCCGGCTGATGTGTTTAAACTTAAACTAACCATGTTGTCGGATAATGACTATGCCCATCAATATGGTTTAAACCCCAATCTTACCAGTAAAATTACTGATGTACAGATTATGCTGGGAAACCACGAAGGCTTTCCCGGGATAGATAGTGCCGAAGTCAATAAATATTTTGTAGTCGATGATGGAGGTAGTTACGATTCGCTTTATGAGACCATCGAACAATACACTTCGAAAGAAAAAATTAAATCGCTTACTCCGTACCTGTTATTTACTAACCAAACGTCATTGGCTGCAAAAGCAGGTAAGTTGGTTACCGATACTGTAGCTGTTCAATTAAAAGTTCAGCTTACGCTCGACAATAAGAAAACGTTTAGTAAGCAAGTATCAACAGTTCTAATACCTTAAGCATACGCAATGAATAAACAATTTTTAACACTAATAGCAACCATATTCTTTACGGGTATTGCAGGTATAGGTATGGCGCAACAATCATCTGAAAATTCAGATGCCAAGCAACTACGCTGGGGTTTTCAGCTATCAGAAGGCTTCGACGGCTTATCGCAATCGGCAGTCACCGATTTTATTGAAACCAACCGGCGAAGTGTTATGCTTTTAGGTGCTTTTTTTGAATATGATAAAACTGAATTTACTGTTAATGCCGGTTATAAGTACGTTGGAGGCGAATTGAAATACAAATTTTATCGTAATTGGGCAGTCGTTGCTGGCGGAAGCTTTGGCGAACACTGGCTCGATATTGAGCGCGATAGCTACGGTTATTATTATGGATATACCGATGGCGTGGTAGGTGTTTCGCAATACTTTCTGGGAATTGGTTACCACAATACCTTTTGGCAACGCCTAAAGCTACAGGGTAACGCTAAAATTGGTAGTGTCCACACCAACAAGGCAACAGCATCTGGTATTATCAGTTCGTACGAGTATTACTACGATACCAATAAAAAGGCCCTGAAAACCGATGTTTATCAATTGTCTCCAAGTTTCAGCTATGGCGGAAATATCTTCCTGGAGTTATTACCCCGCCCATGGAAAAACCGAAAAACTCCCCTTGTACCTTTCTTCGATTTAAGTGTAATGGGGAATAACAATAGCAACACAAAGCGCGAAGTTACCATAGAAGAATGGGTGCCGGGAAATATCGCATATCACGAAAAATCCGGTAAAATGAACTATGACCTGGTAAATGTACAGCTACAATTTGGAGTAAAATGGTACATGAAGTTTTAGTTTTAAAATATAACCGAGGTTTAGTATAATCAATTTTCAACTATTTTTTTAAATTATGAAAAAGTATGTAATTATGGCGGCTATTCTGGTCGCAAGTATTTCAAGTAGTTTCGCCCAAACCGAAAAAGGGCAGTTTTTTGTCTCCGGAGCTTCCGACCTTTCGTTTATTTCATCAAAAACGAAGCTGTTGTATGATGGTAAAAAACAAGGATCGGCCGATCAGAACAATTTTTGTTTTAATACATCGGTAGCTTACTTTGTAATCGACAACCTGGCGTTAGGCTTAGCCCTCGATTTTGAACACACGAAACAGGCTAAAGATAAAAACAACAGTTTTCTGGTTGGGCCAATGGCACGTTACTATTTTGGTTCAACAAACATTAAGCCTTATGTGGAAGCATGCATGGGCTTTGGCTCGGGTAAGGAGCTGGGCGAAGACTCTGAAGCTAAGTTTAAGCAATTTGGCTGGGATGCTGGTGCCGGTGTCGCATTTTTTGTTAACGACTTTGTTTCTATTGACTTTGGTGTTAGCTATGGCGATGTAAAGCAAACTTTGAAAGATGACTCGAAAGCCGAACTGAAAACAAACGGTTTTGGTGCTATGGTAGGTGTTTCCATTTTCTTTTAATTAATACTAATTGCTACCGTATCTGTTTTGCATACTTGTAAATTGTATGGGATTTGGGTACGGTAGTCACTTCAATAATAGAATGGTAATTCACTAATTCTAAAACTCAATTTATTAACAACATAAATTTTAAAAAATGAAAAATACAACAAAATTTTTAACCCTGGTATTATTGGCAAGTACTTTATTCACTGCCTGCGATAAAGGCAATAGTGACCCCAAGAACCACCTTAAAATTGGCGACAAAGAATACAAGTTATCATCAGGTATTCTTGAGAACTATGGAACTGACAGTGTTTACTATGATGGCTACAATGCCGACTTGATACTATTTTCTGACAGTATATCATACGAACTCGTTGAAAAAGAAGGAGAAAGTTACAGGGATATGATCGGAAACGGCCATGGCATTTGGTTTTCGATGTTTTCAACAGAAGCTGACGTACTGGATAAAGCAAAATACACATTCTCAACAACCGAGCCGTGTGGCATTGGTACCTTTGATGACGGTGCTTGTGTAATAAACTATGATAGTGAAGAGGAGGAAAGTGGTTTTGAAAGCGATATTGTCAGCGGAACTGTTGATGTTTCCGTTAGTGGCAGCACCTATCGAATAACCATTGATTGCACCAATGAAAAAGGCGAAAAAGTTACCGGTTTTTATAAAGGGACACTTACGTATTACGACGAGAGCGAGTCTGAAAAATCAGCGAGTCTGAAATCTGCAAAACAAAATAAGTTCCTAAAATAAACAGAGGCACTGAAAAGTGCCCAGTAGCTAAAATGTATAGCGGAGCTGTCTGTTTTATATAAAATTTATAGACAGTAATAGTTGTGAGTTGGATTAAACAGCCCGCTATACTACTTCCACTAAACTGCATGTTAGTGAATAATAAACATTATCACTCAAAAAAGATGGATACAAGTATAGGATACAGTGGAGGAGAGGGCTCACGCTATAAAGAGTTCAATTAATCTAAAAAAGTAACAGTATGAAATAGTTTTAAACGTACTAAAACAATATGCTGATTTTAAAGGAAGAGCGAGATGAAAAGAATAATTATTTCAAGTGAAAATTAGGTTTTTATAACCAAAAAGGAAAATCAAATCAACTATGGACAATGACTCATTACTCAGCAAAGTTTTTGAACTCCGGGGTGAAAATGTAATACTTGATTTGCACTTGGCTGCTCATTATAATATTGAATTAGACACTCTGAAAAAGATTGTTCTAAATAACATTGGTCTCTTATCCCGCAAATTTGTATTTAAACTAACTAAGGAAGAATACGAATTTTTGGGTAATTGCTTTGTAATTCCGGTTGAAAGCGAAAAAGACAGTCCCCTAATTACCCTCCCTTTTGCTTTTACGGCACAAGGTGTGAAATGTTTGGAAACACAATTGCGAAGTGCGAGAGCACAGGTAATAGGAAAGTAGATTTTCAAGAAACCAAGAGATTGTGGAATCTCAGATTTTTACAAGCCTAATTAATATAAATGTCATGAAACAGATTAAAATAGTATTACTGGTTGCTCTAGTGCTGTCAATGTTAATTGCATGTGACAATAACAGCAATGATGACAAACTACTGAAAAAAATAAGTCGGTAACTATATTAAAAACCACAAGTTTTAAAAGAGGTTTCTTTAAAATATAAAAGCTGTGATTTACAGATAACAAGCATTTGGTTAATGGGAAAGTACCTCTGTTACTTTGTGGTTGAATCACCGAAGTAGCCGGGATTTTCCCTATTCGCATCCTTAAATAATTAGTTAATCCTTACGAACAAATAACTACTGGAGATATACTATAAGTTTTGAAGTATATTTCCAGTAATATTTTTAACCAAAGAACCTCTTCCTTGATTTTACGAAGTAATCCTTTAA
>JBKEDN010000069.1:0-6591 GCA_047975435.1 Draconibacterium sp.
CACGCAACCTTTTATCCATTTTTTACATCTATCTCCAAACCAAACTTTTCAGCGGGTGTATCTTTCACCGCTTTCTTCCTCTCAAAAAAGTGCGGTTTTTAAAAAACCTTTGAAAACCTGAAAAATAAAGTAAATGAAAAAATTGTGTCTGTTGTGGTCTCTGTTTTTTGTAAGCCTTGCAGCCTTCCCGCAAGCAGAAAAAGGGTACATCTACCTAAAAAAAGGAACCGTATTAAAAGGAAAGTATTCTTATTCTCCCGATCAGAAAAATGTTAGTGTATTTTCTGCGGGTAACCTCTGGGTTTTTACCCGTAACGAGATCGATACCATTTCTGCCAATCGTATTGGCAATGCACCGGGGTTTTTCCAAACAATGCCTGATTCAAAATTCTTTTACCGGATTGAACTGGGCGTACTGGTTGGAAATGCCGATAACAGTCAGAATGCTCCCCTAAGCATAAGCGGCTCGGTAAATTACCAGCTTTTGCCGCGGTTTTCAGTGGGAGCCGGCGTTGGAATCGAATTCCTGAAAGAATCGTTTATGCCGGTTTTTGCTAATCTGGAGTATAGGTTGCACGAATTTCCATCGTCACCTTATGTTTTTCTGAAAGCCGGTTACCAGGTTCCAATTGAGGAGTCGAATGCGGTGTATTATGACGTTGTACCCAACTGGATGAGTTACTGGCCGTGGCCGGGAACAAGCGGAACTGAGCCTTTGGATAGCAAAGGAGGTTTTCTTATTAATCCGGGAATTGGTTACCAGCATATGTTTTCACCCGGTTTCGGGATGAATTTTGCTGTGGGCTATCAGTTTCACCGCCTGAATTATTCCGGAGAAAACGATTACGAGCTCGATATCGATTACAACCGCTTAACGATTAAACTGGGGATTATCTTCAACTAAAAATCTGAATACACATGAAAACTATACAAAATATATTTGGGCTCCTTGTTTTATTGCTGTCGGTTTGGGCCTGCAAAGATGAATACACCGAAGAATTTACTGCAAATGCACCGGTTTATCTTACTTACGAAGAACTGCGATCGGCTGTAAAAATTACCGGATCGCGCGAGTTGAAAGTTCCCGGGAAAATCTATTTCAAAGACAATCTTTTGTTTGTGAACGAGGTATTCGAGGGCGTTCATATTCTGGATATGACCAACCCGGCTAACCCCGAAAATATTGGTTTTATTGAAATTCCGGGAAATGTTGATATTGCCATAAAAAACAACACACTGTATGCCGATAGTTATGTTGATTTGGTGGCCATAGATATCAGCGATATTGAAAATCCAAAAGAAGTGGACCGGGAGGAAGATATTTTTCCATATACTTTGCCTCCTTATGACGAAAACTATCGCCTGGCCGATGTTGACGAAGAAAAAGGGGTAGTAGTGGATTGGGAAATTTCCCGTGTGCGCCAGGAAATGGAATACCATTATTACCCGGTTTATTTTTATTCTGGCCGCGAAGATTTTTTAATGACCGATGCTGCCAACGGAGGTGGATCTGCACTGTCGGGAAATACATTTGGAGTGGGTGGTTCCATGGCGCGTTTTGGTTTGTATAACTCGTATTTGTATGCGGTTGATCGTGCAATGCTTCATCTTTTTGATGTGACTGACGATCAGCAGCCCAAAGAAATCGGACAGCAAAACGTGGGCTGGGATGTGGAAACGATGTTTATTTACGACGATCATATGTTTTTAGGAACACAATCCGGGATGCGTGTTTTCAGCCTCGAAGTACCTACTGTTCCCACTTATCTGAGTACTTTTTGGCACATTACCAGCTGCGATCCGGTGGTGGTGGCCGATGGTTATGCCTACATTACCCTGCGAGGAGGAAATACCTGCGGCAGTAGTGTAAACCGGCTCGATGTTCTTCAGTTGGGAGATGATTACATTAATAATACGCTGATTGCATCTTATCCGCTCAATGGCCCATACGGACTTGGAATTGACGATGATATTCTTTTTGTATGCGATGGCGATGCCGGATTGAAAGTATATGACGCAAGCGATAAAACACACATCTCAGAAAACCAGATTGCCACGTTCCCAAATATCAATGCTTACGATGTAATTCCGCTGAACAATTACCTGTTTATGATTGGCGACGATGGATTTTATCTGTACGATTATTCCGATCTTCAGGATATTCAGCAAATAAGTTTTATTCAGGTTAACAATGCAGATTGATTGATAATCAGTTGGCACGAAGAATACCGGGGAAAAACGGGCATATTCGCCGGTAAAAAGAAATATATTTTAAGGCTTGGCAAACTGTCAGGCCTTTTCATTGTTAAGCAAGGGTAAAAATGTATTTTTGCAGATTAATTTTTGGCACAGCCGGGTGGCTCATTTGGCATTACCGGGTGTGCCGCAAATTTAAGTGAGGATTAATAAATGATGGAGAAGAAGTGGTGGAAAATGTCGGTGCCGGTATTACTGGTTGGTAATGTGGTTTTAATTTTGATGTTGCTCGGATCGGCCAAACCCGAAGAGCCCAGCAGGGATACATCGAAAAAGGAAATGCATTTTGAGGCGGTTGAAATACCTGAAAAAGTAAGTTTTGCCGGTGAGCCGGTACCTCTTGATCGCTTTTATGTAAAAGAGGCACTTGACCGCGAGCTGCTTTCAAATGCTTATTTTCATTCGCAAACCATCCGCTTTCTGAAACTGGCTCCGCGTTATTTTTCTATTATAGAACCTATTTTGAAAGAACAGGGAATTCACGACGATTTCAAATACCTGGCTTTGGCCGAAAGTAGTTTTAATCCGCGAGCTATTTCTCCCGCCAGTGCAGCTGGTTTCTGGCAATTTATGAAAGGGACCGCTGTTGATTATGGCCTGGAAGTAAACAGTGAAGTAGATGAACGTTACCATATCGAAAAAGCTACTCGTGCAGCCTGTAATTACTTGAAAGATGCATATGAGAAGTTTGGAAACTGGACTATGGTGGCCGCCTCGTATAACCGGGGAATGACAGGTGTTCAGCGGCAAATGGATATTCAGGACCAGGACGATTATTACGATTTGCTGATTACCACCGAAACCGCGCGTTATGTTTATCGTATTGTGGCGCTGAAACTAATACTCGAACATCCCGAAAAATATAATTTCTATATCAGCGATAAAGAAAAGTATCCGGTAATCCCAACCAAACAGGTGGAAATTACCGGGTCGGTAGCCAATTTTGCTGATTATGCCAAAGAACACGGTTTGAGTTACAAGGTTTTCAAAGACTTTAACCCCTGGCTGCGGGAAAATAAATTGACCTATTCAGGAAGGAAAAGATATTGGGTTGAAATACCCGAGTTGTAGTTGTTACATTTATAAACCGTCGTGCTGAACTTATTTCAGCATTTGTTGCAGATATCCCGGGGAAATCTGAAATGACGAATTGCGAAAGTTAATGACAGAAAAAGTAAATACATATACCGATGTTCAGTTGGCTGAGCTTGAATCGGAAGACAAAATTATCGTTCATGGTGCGCGTGTTCACAACTTGAAAAATGTGGATGTGGAGATACCGCGCAATAAACTCACTGTAATTACCGGTTTGAGTGGCAGCGGTAAATCGTCGCTCGCATTTGATACCATTTATGCCGAGGGCCAGCGTCGCTATATCGAAACGTTTTCTGCTTATGCCCGTTCGTTTCTCGGAAACATGGAACGCCCCGATGTCGATAAGATCACCGGTTTAAGTCCGGTTATTTCCATTGAACAGAAGGTAACAACCCGCAACCCGCGCTCAACAGTAGGCACGGTTACCGAGGTGTACGACTTTCTGCGTTTGTTGTATGCCCGGGCCGGAGAGGCTTATTCGTACAACACGGGCGAAAAAATGGTAAAATATACCGAGGAGAAAATCATTCAGCTGATAAAAACCGATTTTGCCGGAAAACGTATTCACATTCTGGCGCCGGTGGTAAAAGGACGAAAAGGACATTACCGCGAGTTGTTTGAATCGATCCTTCGCAAGGGCTTTCTTACCGCCCGGGTGGATGGAGAGTTGACAGAGATCCGCCATAACCACAAGGTGGACCGTTATAAAAACCACTTTATCGAAATTCAGATTGATAAACTGGTGGTGGACGAGGCTTCTACAAAACGCTTGAAAGACAGCATTCAAACCGCTTTAAAACATGGGCACGGTGTACTGATGATCCTTGATAACGATACCGGCGAGGCTAAATATTACAGTCGTTTGCTGATGTGCCCTACCACCGGGATTTCGTATGCCGAGCCGGCTCCGCACAATTTCTCGTTTAACTCGCCACAGGGTGCCTGTCCGAAATGCAATGGTTTGGGGCGTATTACCGAAATTGATATGGACAAGGTGATTCCGGATAAAAATATCAGCATCGGGAAAGGTGGTATTGCCCCGTTGGGTGCGTATAAAAATTCACTTATTTTCTGGCAAATAGAAGCGCTTGGCGAGAAATTTGATTTCGACCTGAAAACACCGATGAAGGACATTTCGGAGGAAGGGATCGATGCCGTTTTATATGGTTCGAACGAACGTATTCAGCTAAAAAATACACCGCTCGGGAACAGCCTGAATTACATGATGACCTACGAAGGGGTGATTAAGTACATTGACGGCCAGCGCGAAGAAAGTACTTCGAAAACGGCTCAAAAGTGGGCCAACCAGTTTGTAAAGAAAATCGAATGTCCCGAGTGTCACGGGCGACGGTTGAAAAAAGAGTCGCTGCATTTTAAGATTGATGGGAAAAATATTTCGGAACTGGCACAAATGGATCTTGATGAGCTTGGTGTGTGGCTCGATGGCCTGGAAGAACGGGTTACCGAGCGCCAGCGGATGATTGGTACCGAAGTGATCAAGGAAATTCGCGACCGCCTCGGATTTATGCTGGGCGTGGGCTTGAATTACCTTTCGCTCGACCGTACCGCACAAAGTCTTTCCGGCGGGGAATCGCAACGTATTCGCCTGGCTACACAAATTGGGTCGCAACTGGTAAATGTTTTGTACATTCTTGACGAACCCAGTATCGGGCTGCATCACCGCGATAACCTGAAGCTGATTCAGGCGCTGGAACAATTGCGTGATACCGGGAACTCGGTGATTGTGGTGGAACACGATAAAGATACCATGTTGCATGCCGACCACCTGATAGACATGGGGCCGATGGCCGGCTTGCACGGGGGTGAAATTGTAGCGGCCGGAAAACCACAGGATGTGTTAAAAGCCAAAACCCTTACGGCTGATTACCTGAACGACCGCCGGAAAATAGAGATTCCTGCAAAGCGGAGAAACGGGAAATCGGACAAACTAAAGATATTTGGATGCTCCGGAAACAACCTGCAGAATGTGGATTTGGAGATCCCGCTCGGAAAGTTTATTTGTGTGACCGGAGTTTCAGGAAGTGGAAAATCAACACTGATCAACGAAACCTTGCAACCCATTTTAAGCCAGCATTTTTACAAAAGTGTAAAAGATCCGCTGTCCTATAAAAAAGTGGAGGGGCTGAAACTGATCGACAAAGTGATTCGCGTAGATCAATCGCCGATTGGCCGTACACCGCGTTCAAATCCGGTTACCTACACCAATGTTTTTTCTGATATTCGTAACCTGTTTGCGCAGCTTCCCGAGGCAAAAATAAGGGGCTATAAACCGGGACGTTTTTCGTTTAACGTAAAAGGCGGCCGTTGTGAAGAGTGCCAGGGGGGAGGGCTCAAACTTATTGAGATGAATTTTTTGCCCGATGTGTATGTGCATTGCGATAAATGTAACGGCAAACGCTACAACCGCGAAACACTGGAAGTGCGCTACAAGGGAAAATCGATCAGTGATGTGCTGGATATGACGATCAACCAGGGTGTGGAGTTTTTTGAGAATATCCCGTCGATTTCAACTAAGCTGGAAACCCTGAAAGAAGTGGGGCTGGGCTATATCACACTTGGGCAAGCTTCTACCACACTGTCGGGAGGTGAATCGCAGCGTGTAAAACTGGCTTCTGAACTGGCCAAACGCGATACCGGAAAAACCTTGTATATCCTTGACGAACCCACCACCGGCCTGCATTTCGAGGACATTCGCGTACTGCTCGAAGTACTGAACAAACTGGTGGAAAAGGGAAATACCGTTATTGTAATCGAACACAACCTGGATGTGATAAAAGTAGCCGACCACATTATCGATTTGGGACCTGAAGGCGGTAAGCACGGTGGGCGTATTCTTTGTACCGGAACTCCCGAAGAAGTGGCTCTCAACAATCAATCACACACCGCCAGGTTTCTGAAACAGGAACTGGGGATGTAGGTTCATGATGCTGGATACTCGCCTCTTGATTCTGGATGCTTGATACTCGATGCTCAAATTGCTTGATATTTCCGGGATTAGGGAACCGTTCTCTACTGTTACAGAACGGTTCCTTATTTGAAATTGATACTTGATTTCCGGTTAGTGGATCATTTTAGTTGTTCACCTAATAAGGATATTTTATTTAGTTAATCCTTACGAACAAATAACTACTGGAGATATACTATAAGTTTTGAAGTATATTTCCAGTAATATTTTTAACCAAAGAACCTCTTCCTTGATTTTACGAAGTAATCCTTTAA
>JBKEDN010000081.1:0-3239 GCA_047975435.1 Draconibacterium sp.
AACAGTCAGCCTCGCATTTGAACTGCGTGATAAACTCCTGAAAATCTCTTGGATATTTCTCAATCTCGTTCATGTATCAAAGATAAATCTTTACTTGACTAAAAGGGATAAGCAGTTAAAAATATTCTCGCCTTTTGAATATTCTACCCTTGTTTTGTGCTCGTTGAGATCGGTAAAATTTTCCAGTCGGCAATCGTTGTATGATTCTGAATGTTCCATTTGTAAGTCTTACAAAATTATTATTTCCGCCCAAATATCAGCCCTTTAAAACCAATTCTGTCATTTAACAGGAAAAAAGCTGTAAAACTTCAGTTTCGTAACTGTTGCCTCACAGCCCGTTTTTCTGGTACAATACTCAGGTGTAAAATACCTTTGTATTGTAATTAAAAATTGAAATGAGACGGGTAGCAATTCCAATACAAAATAATGTTTTAAGTGAATACTTTGGCGGCTGTAATTATTACGAAATCTTTGAGATAGAGAATGATGACATCCGGAAAGCAAGTATCGAAATTCCGGAGGTGGAAGCGGCTGACGAACTACCCGGCTGGTTGGAGAAAAGAGGGATTACCGATGTGATTGCCTACAAGGTAAAAAAGGAGATTATCAGGCTTTTTGCTTCCCGTAAAATCAACCTTTTTGTGGGGGTTCCACAGGAAGATCCGGCCCGGATTATTGAAACTTATTTAAGCGGGAAATTAGAGTCGGACAAGCGAATTATTGAAGAATTAACGAATTAGTACATAAAAATTAATCATTTAAAGCAAAACACGATGAAACTATTAAGTACAGGTTTACACGAGATTGAAACAGCAGCAGAACTGGAAAAATTTATCAACGAAAACGAAAATACCATGATTTGCTGTGGCCGGATGGGGCCGATGTGTTTACCGGTTTACGATATAATGGAAGAGCTGGAAGAAGAGCGTGACAACATAAAATTTGCCGTTATGGCATTTGATAACCCGGAGGCAGCAGTTATAAGAAGTGCACCCGAATGCCGTGGTTTTATGGGACTTCCGTTTACCATGTATTATAAAAACGGAACCGTTGCACACGCTACCAGCAGCATTCAAAACATGCAACAGGTGACAGGTATTTTGGACGAGCAATTTGGGGCTTAATTGAGAGTGAGAGGATGACAAGTCGTTCCCGTAATTTTCGGGAGCGACTTCTTTCCAAACAGTAAAAACAGAAATTATGGATGAAATTTTCGATGCCATCGTTGTTGGGGCAGGAGCAGCCGGATTAACCGCCGGAATTTATGCTTCGAGAGCCAGGCTGTCAACTTTAATTTTGAATGAAGGAGCAGTGGGCGGACAAATGGTGTTAACCGAAGAAATTGCCAATTATCCGGGAGTGCCGACAACCAAAGGTTACATGCTGGCAAATAACATGAAAATGCAGGCCAAAAGTTTTGGGTGTAAAATCAAGTCGAATGTGAAAATTGCCAGGTACGAACTCGAAGGCGAGGTAAAAACCATCGAATTGGAAGACGGCCGTACTTTTAAGGGAAAAACGGTAATACTGACTCCTGGAGGAAGGCCACGTTCATTAAATATCGAGGGCGAAGACCGGTTTAAAGGTAAGGGAATTTCATACTGCGCCACTTGCGACGGCGACTTTTTTACCGGAAAAGAAGTAGTAGTGGTTGGTGGTGGAAATTCGGCTTTGGAAGAAGCAGTAGCTCTTACAAATTTTGCCACTAAAGTTACCATTGTGCATCAGTTCGACCATTTTCAGGCTTTTCAGCATGCCATTGATGAGGCAAAGAACAATCCAAAGATTGAATTTGTGATGGAGTCTGAACTTCGTGGTTTTTATGGAAATGGTCAGTTGCAGAAAGTGAGTATCGAGCATTTGCCTTCGGGGAGCCTTTCTGTTTTGAAAACCGACGGAACTTTCATATTTATTGGTTATCAGCCCAACACTGAAGACCTGCAAGAAATTGTTCCACTAAACGAGCGAAATGAAATTGTAGTAGATTCGGAAATGAAAACAAAAGTGCAGGGTGTGTTTGCTGCCGGCGATTGCATCAACAAGCGTTACCGGCAGGTTACCACAGCAGTTGCCGACGGAACCATTGCAGCGCTGAGCGTTTCTGAATACTTAAGAGGATGAAACCCTCTGCAAAACATTATTATACAACTTTGAATTTTGAATTCAACACAAAAAAGAAATATGTCGAAACAACAGGTTAAAATAAACTGGTTAGAGAAAATGGCATTTGAGGCCGAAGTGAATGGCCATAAACTTATTTTGGATGCCGGCGAAGAAGTGGGTGGAGAAAACCGCGGTTCCCGGCCAAAACCATTATTGTTAACTGCTTTGGCGGGGTGCACGGGAATGGATGTAGTGTCTATTCTGAAAAAAATGAGGGTGGAATTAGATAACTTCAATGTGGTTGTTGAAGGCGATTTAACCGAAGAGCATCCCAAGCAGTTTTTTAAAATGAACGTTATATATGAGTTTACCGGGAAAGACCTACCATTGGATAAACTAAAAAAAGCTGTTAGTTTGTCGGAAGAAAGATATTGTGGTGTAAGCGCCATGTTTAAAAAGGCCATTGAAGTCACCACGGAAATAAGAATTATTGAATCGTAAATTATGTCAGTAACACTCATTGTAATTTTAGTAGTTGTAGTTGCATTGGTAGGGATGATCACTTTTACCTACTTCAAAATGAAAAACGCCAAACCGGTAAGTAACAGTAAAAACATTCTGGTTTTAAATAACAAAAACTTTAAAGCCGCTACCAAAAAAGGTGTTTTGCTGGTCGATTTTTGGGCAGCCTGGTGTGGCCCCTGTAAAATTATTGCACCCACATTAAACGACATCGCCGATACTCAAAGCGATTTCAGGGTAGGAAAAGTAAATGTGGACCATAACCAGCAGCTGGCACAAAAATACAACGTGCGAAATATTCCAACCCTGTTGATTTTTCGCGATGGAAAAGAAGCCGGGCGAATTGTTGGCGTAAAAACAAAACGCGCAATTCTGAAAGAAGTGGAGGCTGTAATGGTCGGTTAACAGGCAATAAAAACCAAAACCATATATTTTATAAGAATAGAGGCTGTCCAATTCTACTTTCGGACAGCCTTTTTACTTGAATATATTTAGAGCCTGTTTAAAAATTATCCATTTATTCTATAATGCGCCTTTTTCACTTATACTGCGTTGAATTTTCCTTAAATAGCTGAGGCTATTCGCGTCAAATCCGCCTTGTTTAAGCAAAAAAC
>JBKEDN010000095.1:0-8230 GCA_047975435.1 Draconibacterium sp.
ATTTAACCAGGAGAGGAAAACCTGCTGGCTCTGTATTGCCCGAAAGTATTATTTTGAATAATTATAAATAGCTGACAATTAGCAAATTACTAAAAACAAAATTTGGATTACAACATAGAAGGCTTGATTAAAGGGGAAATTCCATTTCCGACAATAACTAAACCAATAAAAAATATGTTTGAGCATTGAAAGTTTTTCATTTTCATTCGGAATATCTAAATGTTGTCGAAAAACTTTAGGATATATTTCAATTAATTCACTATCGTTTTGAATAAAACCAATATAATTATTCGCTCTAATTTGTTCATTGTCAAATTGCACAAATGGTTGGTAGCGATTATCAGTCTGCTCTTCATCTATTTCTTCAATTTCCTTATTAATACGCTTATTCCAAATGTCTTTTAACATTAGTTTTAAAGCATCTTTATTTTTAATGCTTACCCATTTCCCATATTCAAAAAGCAACGCCATTTTATTTTTGAGTAATATTCCAACTATAATTTACTATGTCATAATTCACATTATATATAGTATCATTAAAAATGCGAGAAACAATTTCTGTTTTGCCTGAGAAATACTCCATTAATAAAGGAATAACTTTATTCAATAATATTGACTGTATTGATTTTCCATTCATAAAATATGCATGACCAATTAAATAATCAGCAGATTTTTTCTCATTAAAGATGGCATCATTAATCTGTTTTAAAAGTTCGATTGCATTGATATCATATCCTTCATACAAAGGATAATATCCAATAAACTCAAATCTTCTTCTTAAAGCAATATCAACAAGTGCAATTGATTTGTCAGCAGTATTCATAGTACCAATAAGATAAAGATTTGGCGGTACGCCAAATTCTTTCTCTCCATTTGGTAAAGTTATCTTCAATTCATTTTCTTCTCCCAATCTTTTATCATCTTCAAGCAATGTGATTAATTCTCCAAAAACTTTTGAAATATTTGCTCGGTTTATTTCATCAATTACTAAAACAAAATTTTTCAGAGGTTCTTTTTTAACGACTGAGCTTTGAAACTTGTAATTATTATTGTTTAAGAATTCTTTGAATTTTTGAATTAATTCAAAACTATAAGTTGCATGTTGCTTTTCTAAGCTTGGTACATTTTCTAATGCTTTAATATCCTTTCTGCCTTTAACATCGGATAAGTAGATTGTTGGCTATTAAAGCATCGTAATGCATTCCAATCCTTTGGTTTTTCCATAACTCACCATTTTCTTTCTCGCCAGTATAAATAAAAACTTCGTCCTCTACCGAATATATTGAAACTTTATTTTTTATTTCAAATTTCCCATTTTCCTCAATTTCGGTCTGAACATATTCTTTGAATTCTTCAAATTTTTCTTTAGTCCAGTTTTCTTTTGAGATAGTTTGCTCATCCTTTAGTGAATTTTCATAATTCTCTTTTGCTCGTTTTGTAAGCTCATAAAAAATCCCGTTGTGCTTTTTGAAGCTTAATGTATCAGATGTTTCATTTACGTTTGGTCTAATACCTATCATAAAATCCTCATAAGAATAATTTTGATGAAATGTAACAAACTCTATTTGACCTTGTTTTCTCAAATCATCGAAATGAGATTTATTCGATTTATGATTTCCGAAAACATAATTTATAGGAGAAGCTATTTCAACAGCTTTATCAATGCTGTGATATGTTTTACCTGTACCAGGAGGGCCATATAATATAATATTTTGGGAAATTTTTTCATTTCAGTTTTATTATCCAAATTATTAGTTGACGGAGTATTATTAACTATTTCATATTCACTATTGAAAATGAGTTCAATATGTTCCTTTTTTGACAGTTTATGTATAGTACGACCGTATCCTCCAAGGGCAAACTCTTTGTATACTGGAGCTTTTATGTAACTGACATTAATAATATGACCTAAGTCGTCATCCCCGAATTCGTATACTTTCCCATTTCTCTCAATTACTTCTGCAATACCTATTATTGAGAGAAATCCTGCTGTGCCTTTTGGAGAACCGTCTGCTTTTATTGCAATTTTATCACCAATTTTTAAGGACAAAAATAACTTATGTGCACTTATAGATTTTGATTCCTCATTTTGGTCTCTTAAGAAATCAGCAATTGTTGTGGTATCCTCGCCATAATAATCAGTAAAATCAATATCCCACGCAAATCCAGTTGATACAACCGACTTTTTTAACATAAATGGAAAAACATCTTCATTTGCACCAACTCCATATTTAGAACCAATTATGTAGAAATTAGGTTTTCTGTTATAACCTTCAATAAGGTTAAAGTACCTGTCAATATTTATAAGATTATTCTTTATGTAGTTATAATTTGTATCGCCCTCATCCTTTATATATTGATATGAATTTATCTCTTTTGCTAAATTAACTCCAATCGCACCGAAATATGCAGCAAAACTTAAATGCCTATCTTGATTTGGCAATAACCTGTAAAATTCACAAAATGAGTCATAATCATCATTTATATTAAATATTTCTCTTGAAATATTCTTCCAATACTTATAATAAATTGGATATTTCACTGGGTCTTGGCAATGCTTTACAATTGAAAAAAGATGGGGCAAAAAGGAATTCAGATTTTGATTAAGTTTAAAATTAACATCTTTAAGCAATTTCGAATTCTTTAACGAATTAAATAATTGGGAAAGGTCTAATTGTCCAGTATCGATAATTGTGTTTTGTTTAAAATTATTTATTCGATTGGCAATTCTGATAATTCCATTAATCTTACTTGTAAAAATTGTCAAAAGGTCATTATCACTATTTTGGAAATTGTAATTTGAATCCTTCAGCTTAATTATTACATTATCTATTTTAGTTTTAATATCATCATCTGAAATTAAAGTTGTCTTGTTTTCAAGGTTACACAGCCAATTTCTTTCTTCATTTAAGATTCGATTATAATCTGTAGTGAATTTTGTCTTTATTTGGTTGAAGTCTAACTTATATGTTTTTATTAACTGATTTAATTCCATATGTCTATTTTTAAAGGGTTGAAAAGATTGCACTCTTTGACAAAGCTTTGGTTTAAGCGTTGGCCCGTGGGGCTTTGGCAATGTGTGCAATGTGGGTCGGGTTTCTTTATTCCTCTTGTGGGTTGGAAAAAAACAAAATAAATTCCCTCAAGTCTGCACCAACCTATCAAAGAGTCATTTTTCATATTTAATTTTTAAATCAATTTTGCACGTATTCTATAGTATGTACGGTTCTCTACACTTGCAGCCAACGGTTCAACGGTTCAACGGTTGGTGCAAGTGGAGTGCGGGATTTTGAAACGGTGTCCAGCCAAATCTACCACTGAGCCAAGCCGGCTTTTTTTAAATATCATTTTAAAACCGTCATCCGTCAAAGACGGATTGGCGGTGGTTGAACAGGGCGCAAAGGTTGGAATACCGCGCCCGCCCGCATTACATTTACACTTTGTTATGCCGTCGTGTTTTTTCTTTTTTTGTCAGATTTATTTTGTTTTATATGCAAAACATTTAAATTCTTTATCATCTTTCTGGTCGTAGCGAGTCATGTTGCATAAGATTTCCTAATTTGGATTATCATCGTTGATGCAAGTAATACACAACGATGGTTTTTTAATCAAATCCGTATTAATTTCATAACCATCATCATCAAAAAATCCTGCACTTTTATTAGGAGGAATTTCGTCAATATGTCTTCGACCACTTATATTTTCTCTTTTTTTTATGGCTGAACTGATTTCATAGTCGTCAATTGGATAACTTTCTCCTGTTATACAAGTAAAACAGCTATTTCCAACTGAAGCAGAACCGATTACCCAAATATCATTTCCACAGGAACATTTAATTCTCTTTTTATAATCTGTCAGTGCTTTGTTAAGTCGTTTCCTTAAATCTTTTTCATTTTCACTTGGGTTATTTTTCAAGTGTTTTTTTATGTAAGCATTTATCGAAATTGGTATAAATCCCATTTTGAATTTAATAATGTGTTTTTAATGGTTTTAAGTTTTATTCTAAATCAATTATTATCATTAAATTCTCTTTTACTTTTTCAATTAGGTCCTGAGGTAAATTTCCAACTTTTTTAACTAGTCGTTTATTGTCAATTGCCCTAATTTGGTCAATCATTATATCGCAGTTTTGATGAAGATTTGCTTCCCCTTTTTTTAAGTGAACTCGCAATATTTCCGAGCCTTTTTTAACATTTGTCGTTATTGGACAAATTATTGTTGAAGGATGTGGAATTTGATTTAAAAGATTTGTTTGGATTGTTAGAACTGGTCTTGTTTTTCCAGGTTCCGTTCCTATTTGTGGATTTAAATCTGCAATCCAGATTTCATATTGCTTAATCGACATAATCAATCTCCTCAAAATCTTTTAGTACATCCATTGAATCTGTTTTAACTAAATCTGATTCTTTTTTTAGCTTTTTTTCAATAATAGCACGTCTTTGCAATTTATTGTAATACTCAATTGCCTCGTTGATATACCTGTTCCTTGGTTTTTTAATTTTTGAAAGAATTTTTTCGGTTTCTCCAAAAATTGAATCGTCAATTTTTAATGATACTGTTTTCATAATTTATACTTTTAGTATTTCAAAAGTATATCTTTTTGGTATATTCTGCAAGTATCTCAAATTTTTCTTTTCAACATGCGGCATAACGGTTCAACGGTTCAACGGTAAATTATAAGTTATGTGGCGGATTTGCGAGCTGTTTCTCTGTCCGAATACAAACTAAACCAACATACGGAAAGCCGCAGCTGGCGTACAACTGAAACCGCCATAGAATTTATAAGATGTTAACGGCTGGGTTTAATTTTCAGGAATTGCTGTCACTACATTAATTGTATAACTTTCTGCATCTGTCGGAATAAAACCAGCATTTAATTCTTTAATCTCGATACTTTGTTTTGATGGAATTTGTTTGTAAACAGTCCTGACAGAACGCCCCAAAAATGTCCCCGTTTCAGAGTAGTAGTCTATACGAACGATAACATCCTTAAACGAAATATCTGCGGTGTTTTGAATTGAAAAATTATGAATTCCTACTGTCCCAAATCCTCCTTTTTCCCACGAAGTATTAATTGTTTTTAGGTATTTTGATGGATTATTGGCTTGTTGTTCGTTTTTATATTCTTTGCTTCTTTCAGCGTAACCTGTAAATCGTTGAGTCTGTTTCTCCCAATCTGATAGTTGTTTTAATGCAATGTCTCTAATTTTTTCATCGTCGATGGTTGCAATATTAATAACCTCCTCGTAATAATATTTAGCCTTAACAAAGTCATTTAGACTATAAAAATAAAGGTGAGCTAAGTCGTATAATGCACTTGTCGTACTATTTGCATCGGGGTATTCAATTTTAACTTTCTCATATTCTTCAATGGCTTGTGGATATTTTTCCAAATTTGTATACGCAGTTCCAATCATTCTTTGTGCATCATCAGCTAAAGAACTTTTAGGATATGATTTTATGAACTTCGAAAAATGTTCAATTCCTTCTTGGGGTTTATCATTGTACCAAAGATTATAAGCTATTTGATATAATTCTTTCTCTTTTTCACTTGGTTCACTCTCCGTAATTTTAGGTTTTAATGGTAAAACTTCAGTTTGATTTTCTACTTTTTCTTTAGACTCCGTATTCGTTTTTTGTGTTGATGGATTACAAGCATGCAATAAAAAAATAATCATCGTCACTACTAAGAAATAAGGTCTTTTACACATAATGCTATTGTTTTTAGGTTTTTTGATTTTCAAGTTTATCAATTCTAAATGGTTCTAATCTCAAATCAATTGAAGAAAACATACAAATCATCATTGCGATATAAGCTAAAGAGTGATAATCTTTTTCACGGAATGGATTTTTTTGTTTATTAGAATTTGCCAGTGAGAAGTGAGATAGATTACCTCTTTGCTCGATAAGAAAATGTATGATTCCTTCTTTATCAACCTTTTTGTTGTATTTTTTACAAGTCTTTACTAACCAATTATAATGTACGTTATTAGCATTAGTTAAATAAGAGACTGTTTTATTTATTGCTTTCGTGAGTATTACTGATTTTGTAAATTCTTTTTTAACTTTTTCATTTTTGTAATCTTTACCGTTACCAAAGAATCCTTCAAGCATTAGATAAAAACTAATAAAGGAACTTTGATATTTAAAGTCTCTATACAGATTTGAACCTTCTCGAAAGAATGAAAAAGGAAGTGATAAATGAGATAATTGATTTTTATGAATAATGCAATCTCTTAACCAATTTTTGGTTAAGACTTTTGAATCGGATTCATAGGAAATGTTTCGGCTATATTTTTTGATTGGCAACTTTTTTTCTTCATCCTCATTCTCTGGTATCCATTCAATTGTGCAATTTTGCCAAACAATTTTTTCTATATTTTTATCAATAGCACCGAAGGACTCAATATGTTGTAGAATCTCTATTTGCTCTTTAATAAAATCCTGAGAAGAAAATACAATTCCTGAAATTTTACCATTTTTTGTCTCAACTTTTGGTAAAAATGAATCATAATCAAAGACTCTTTTTGATATGGAAATAAAATACTTATCATTTTCTGTTTCAAAATGAATGTCAATATCAAAAGGATGATGTTTAAACATCATGTCCTTTTCAGTTATGAAGTTGCCAATTATTTCTGCCTCTATCTTTGCAATCATGTGTGTCTGTTTACCTTGCCGTTAACGGTAAATTATAAGTTTAGTTGTGGATTACGGGCTGTTTCTCTGTCCGCATACCCACAAAATAAGTGCGAGTTAAAACGCTGAAATTAAGCACAAAAGCCACAATTAAATTTATAAAATGTTACCGCCTGGTGTTTATTTTTTCGGTCATTTTATTTTCAATTTGCTACCATTTTTCTGTATACCGTGCGTCTGGGTAGGCATACTCTTTGACAAGTTTTGGACGTGCGCTGGTTTTTGAGCGACTTGGCAATGTGTATGACTGCGAAGGGGAGGATTTATAACGCATAGAATAATTCTCCATCGCTTTTAATGTCAATTTTGAGATTTACCTCTTTAATATTTGTTAAATCCGATTTGTACTTTACTTCTGTAACTTGGTTAGGAATATTTACTTTTTCAATCTTAGAAATATCCTGAACACTAAAGTATTTTAATGATTTTTCAGCAAGTTCGTAATCAAATTTTATCTTGATGCCTTGTTCAACTGTATTGCCTAAAGTTTTACCAATAATTAAATAAAGTTTCTCAAGAACAACCTTATTGTTAATCTTTTCAGTTATAATTTCAATTAAATCCGAGATGGATTTTCCTTTGGCAGATTGTTTTGTAAATAACGAAGCTATAATAACAAGCTTATCTGGAGGAGGATTAAGTTGTTCCGATGTAAAGAAATGTATTCTTTCTAAATTGCTTGAACTTTTTACTTCAACTTTTTCTTTATCTGCATTAAAATCAAATTTTTCAATTGGTGAATCATGCCAATAACGTAATAAAATTGAGGGATTAGTGCTATTTGCAATCAGGAAAAGCTCACTCCAAAGACCTTGAACTGTTGTACTTGGAGATACCGATAATGACCTAAAAATTTCAATAAAACTACTGAAAATCGTATAGACTTCTTTTTGTGTAGGATTTTCAGATAGCTCATCAAGTAGCGATTCTGCAATAGATAAAAAGTAATTTTGCAAATTTGGCTCTTCGCTCTTGAAAATAATAACTGTAAAATTAGCAAATGTTGATTTTCTGTTTTCTGTAACCTTACATTCTAATTTATGAGTTAATTCAAGATATTTTAATCGAATATTCTTTTGAGTCAAAAATGTATTATCAGATTTTGAAGAAATCAACAATACAGGATAGCCTAAATTATTTATTGCAATTTTTGCAAAAGGGTGATTTTGTAATGACACAGCATTAAATAATTTTCCATTATTAGATAACGGCAAAACGAGAGAATTAAACTGTTCTAATAATTTCATAACGTAAGCATTCGGCCAACCCCGTGTTGTTTAGTATTCTGCTTTGAGAGTTTCTCTAAAATGTTCGGAGGGCTTTGAGCGTTTTAGGAGACGGTACTGCTACAGTTTTGGCTTTGCTGTTTAAACTTGTGCGGGAGCAGTTCTGCCAGGTCTTTGGAATAGTCGTTGTCGTACCTGTGGATGTTTTCCAGAAAGAAGACCAGCCAGTCGCGGAAGTTTACTTCGTGGGCCTTGCAACAGCCCAGCATTGAATACATGATTGCGGCATTTTCGGCTGCATCGTG
>JBKEDN010000143.1:0-1741 GCA_047975435.1 Draconibacterium sp.
CTGGAAACCTGGCCTGAAAATCAAAAATCGTTAGGCTTTTAAATTGTTGCTCCATATTATTATTGTTAGATTCCCCCAATTTACTGATTTTTTAGTTATTGACAAAATGCCTAATTCAAAAGGATTTTTACAATATAAGAGTCTTATTGGTGCCTCGTTTTTCAATGAAGGATTACCTAATGCCAATCAGAACAAATTCATTGTTGCAAAATCCTAACCTGGTTCAAAATCCGGGTTGGTAAAATAAATACAATTAAAACTTACAAAATGAAAAAAAATATAAGTGTATTAATTGTTTTGATTATCAGTACTTTGCTGATGATTACATGTACGGATTCGTATATGGGTATAGAGCAAATAAAAACCAGTTCGGTTAAGCCGGATAAACTCACGATAAAGGAGGTGGTGCCAAAATCGGGTGCATTGGAGATTCATTTTACGCTTCCTGAAGGAAATCCTGATATTGCACAAGTTGTTGCAAGCTACATCGGCAAACAGGGAGAGAAAATGGAATTTAAAGTGTCAAGGTATAGTTCGTCTATTTTGGTAGAGGGCTTTATCGGAACAGATGAGATGACTGTGGAATTAGCCTGTATCGATAATAGCGGAAATAAATCTGATATTACAGAGGTAAAAGCTGCACCGCTGATCTCGCCGGTAGAACTTGCACGTCAAACCATGAAGGTGGAAGCAGCTTTTGGCGGGGTAAAAGTAGAGTGGCAAAATGCAAATGCTAATCCGTTTGTAATTCATGTTTTAACGGTAGATACCTTGCAAAAAGGGATTGCTTCACTAAACGAGGATATGAGCAAGGTGATATACTCAAGCGATTCACTAAACACTTTTGCCTACATCCGTCCATACGATGCAATAGAACAGAATTTTGGTTTTTATGTTACCGATAAATGGAATAATAAAACAGATACATTGATTAGCGCAATTATTCCTTATAAAGAAGAAGAAATCGATTTCAATTATGTGAAAGCAGTTACTTTCTTTAATCCAAGCTATTATGCCGGAGCCCGGGATTATGACACATATGGTATAAATCCAGTGACAAATATTCAAAATGACGGGAATGCACATTCAAAAAACTATGATCCACAAAAAATGTTTAATGGTGTTACTTCAGGAAGTGAATTCTTAGCCTATAAGTTTATGAAAAATTTAAATGATCCCGATCCTGCAAATCGGGAACTGGTTAATGATGTTTACGAAACATTCGACTTGAATATGGAGGTACGAATAAGTAGAGTAAAAGTATTTCCCAGACCCAGTTTGTCTTATACTTATTCAAGATCAAGTGTGAAACGTTTTCGTATTTGGGGTACCAATGATGCCAATACTGAAAAATGGACTAAATTTCCGGAAACCTGGACATTGATCGGTGAGTATGTAGGGAAAGAACCGGCAAATAGGGAGAGTTTGACCGCAGAAGAAATTGAATATTTTAATTACAATCAGGAATACACCATCAGTGAAGACAATGTCAATCCTGATGCATCTCCAACAGCTACTTTCCGGTATATGAGACTACAGTTAATGGAATCATATGTCCAATCAACGACATTTTATACAATCAATGAATTTCAAATGTTCGGAGATATTCAGTAGTATTTTTAAAGGAAACCTCTAAAAATTAAAAATCTACCAATCAGCCTATTATAATAGTAAATAGTATCTTAGGAGCATATTCTTATACAATGAGGACAAGATACAAAGCAACAGGGACAAACAGTTT
>JBKEDN010000144.1:0-33358 GCA_047975435.1 Draconibacterium sp.
AAACTGTTTGTCCCTGTTGCTTTGTATCTTGTCCTCATTGTATAAGAATATGCTCCTAAGATACTATTTACTATTATAATAGGCTGATTGGTAGATTTTTAATTTTTAGAGGTTTCCTTTACTAATTTTTGACATGACTGACAGATTTCCGGTTTTATATTAAAGTTAAGGCGAAATCAAGGGTTTTTATCAAGATAAATGTCAGTACAAAAGTATTTTAACAACATATTTACTGATTCAGCTTTAAAGATAGAGTAAAAGGGACTGCTGCTTTGTATCGAAGAATTATTCGGATGAAAGCTATTGAATTCGGCAATTATTTTGTATAATTTTATGTTTCAAACAAACAATAAATATTATGGATACAACAAACTCGAATGCGCCTAAAAATGCTTATTGGTGGATACCTTTCATGTCGGGGTTAATACTTTTGATTTTTGGGATTTGGTTTCTTTTAGCACCGCTCGATAATTTCAAAACGCTTAGTGTAGCCTTTGGATTTATTGTGTTGTTAACCGGGGTTCTGGAGATTTTTATTTTGTTGAAAAACAAAAATGGCTTTATGGATTACCTTTCGTTTTTATGGGGAGGAATACTTAATGTTGTACTTGGGATACTGCTGATTGCAAATCCGCGTACCATTTTGGTGGTAACGAGTTTTATTATTGGGTTCTGGATGATTTTTAAAGGAGGTGAACAAATAAAACGTGCTTTCAATTTGAAGAAAAATAAAAACGATGTCTGGAAACGGGTACTCTCGTTCGGAATTATTTTGATATTGATTGCTGCTATTTTATTGTGGCATCCCGAAATTATCGGGTTCACTATTGCACTTTGGACTTCCATTGCCTTTATTCTGATCGGAATTTTTAGAATTTATTTAGCCTTTCAACTAAAAGCATTGAAGTAAAAAGTTATCAATAAACGTAAAAAAGGCCGGAAGCAATAAATAAAGTGTTTCCGGCTTTTTTGCGGTTATAATCAACCGAATAGGGATTGCAACAAGAGGGAAAGATGTTCCGTCTGATTTTGTTAGCAAAATACCATCTAAATTTTATAGATTTGTAAATAAACGTAATTGTTACACTATTTCCTGACAGCTAAATAAAATGAGATCTAAATCAATGCAAACAGTAACCGGTTTATCCTTTTTTCTATTGCTGACTTTTCTTTTGTCCGGATGTAAAAATCCACAGCAGGAGAAAACATACAATCACAGTTTTAAACCCGGCGAAATATGGGTAGATACCGACAGTGTTCATATTAATGCACATGGCGGCGGTATCCTGGTTTTTAACGATAGCTATTATTGGTTCGGGGAGCACAAAACCTCAGGGAAGAGGGGAAATACTGCCCAGGTTGGTGTTCAGTGTTATTCATCTAACGATTTGTATAACTGGAAAAATGAAGGTGTTGCTTTGGCAGTGTCCGACGAACCGGATTCGGATATTGTAAAAGGTTGCGTACTGGAACGCCCAAAAGTGATTTACAATGCAAAAACGCAAAAGTTTGTGATGTATTTTCACCTTGAACTAAAAGGAAAAGGTTACAGCGCTGCGCGTGTGGGGATGGCAGTGGGCGATCGGGTAACAGGACCTTATGCGTTTATTCGTTCGCTTCGGCCCAATGCCGAACAATGGCCGGAAAATATGACCCCCGAGCAACAGGAAAGTTCGCTTACTCTGGCCGATTTCCCGAATTGGTGGACAGAAGACTGGATGAAAGCAGTACACGACGGTTTGTTTGTACACCGTGATTTTGAAGGAGGTCAAATGGCGCGCGACATGACTTTGTACGTTGACGACGACGGAAAAGCTTATCACATTTTTGCTTCCGAAGAAAATCTTACGCTTCACATTGCAGAGCTCACAGATGATTACCTGGATTATACCGGGAAATATACACGTGTAGCGCCCGGTGGACATAATGAAGCGCCCGCAATCTTTAAAAAAGAAGGAACTTATTTTATGATTACCTCTGGTTGTACGGGCTGGGCGCCCAATGCTGCCCGTTTGCATACCGCTAAATCCATTTGGGGGCCGTGGACCGAACATCCAAATCCGTGTGTGGGGGCTGATTACGATTTAACTTTTCATTCGCAGAGTACCTACATTTTGCCTGTTTTGGGTAAAAAAGATGCATTCATTTTTATGGCCGATCGCTGGAACCCCAAAGATGCGATTGATGGCCGTTATGTATGGCTGCCCATTCAGTTCAAAAACGGACTTCCGGTTCTGAAATGGTTGGATGAATGGACGCTGGATGTTTTCGATAATAGGAAATAAAAAGCTATTTACTGAACGGATTATTTTATTCATCGGCTAAATCAAATTTAAATGAAACGAATCGCTTTACTGTGTTTGGCTCTGTTTTTTCTTGTTCAGTATCTTGCTGCCAACGAGCCCGATTCTGCTTATGTTTTTTCATATACCACCACAAAAAACAACGGGCACAACGGCTTGCATTATGCCTGGAGTGTGGACCGCAAAAACTGGACAGGCATCGGTCCTGAGTTTCGTTTTCTGTTTTGCGATTTCGGGGCCTGGGGATCGCAGAAACGAATGCTTGATCCTTTTCTGTTTCAGGACCAGCAGGGAACGTGGCATGCCATCTGGAGCCTGAACGAAGAGGTTGGGCAGTTTGCTCATGCCGAAACCAAAGACCTGTTTACCTGGCAACCACAGTCGTATCCTGAAGTGATGACCGTTGGAAATGTTATGTTTCCCGAAGTTGTTTTCCAGGAAAAAACAAATGATTACCGGATTACCTGGCTGAGTGGAGGTGGATTGGTGGATGTCTATAAAACCACAACTACCGATTTTAAAAACTACACGCCAACAGTTGAAGGTACGAAAGGCGATCGGATTTTTGCTCGGGAGGCAGTACTAATTAATGGCAAAAAGCAACTGGGAACAGTGTCAAAAGTGCCGTGGCCGGTTTTGGATGGTTTGTTCAAATTTTACGAATTATCGGAGTATCACGATATACAGCGTTCCGAACGATTGACCGATGATATTACTCGTTTTGAAAGATTAAAAGATTTGAATGCCGAGATAACAGTTGATCCTTTTAATATTAAAGCCATCAGCGACATGCTGATCGGTGTTTTCTTTGAAGACATAAATTATGCTGCCGACGGTGGATTGTACGCCGAGCTTGTTCAAAACCGCGGATTTGAATATACGCCTGCCGATACTAAATTCCGCGATCAGAACTGGAACAGCAAAAGAGCCTGGCAGTTTACCGGCAACGAACAAGGTTTTCAGATTGATACCCTTTCGCCCGTTCATCCCAACCAAAAACACTATGCAGTTCTGAATATTGCAAATGTTGGCGAAGCGCTTCAGAACGAAGGCTTTGACGGGATTCCAATAAAAGCCGGTGAAAACTATAATTTTATGGTATTTGCAAAAGCTTTAGACGGCGCCAAAGGAAAGTTGCTGGTTCAGCTGGTGGATGATTCGGGACAAGTACTTGCCGAAAGTTCTACCAAACAACTTGGCGCCGACTGGAAAAAACAGGAAGTGGTTTTAAGCGCCAGCGCCAGCACCGAAAAAGCGATTTTACAAATTGTTCCGCAATTTACCGGAAAAGTGGCGCTGGACATGGTTTCGCTTTTTCCACAAAATACATTTAAAAACCACAAAAACGGTTTGCGCCCCGACCTGGCACAGGCGATTGCCGATCTGCATCCGCGCTTTGTACGTTTTCCGGGAGGCTGTGTTTCGCATGGCGACGGCCTCGACAATATTTACCGCTGGAAAAATACCGTTGGGCCGCTCGAAAGCCGCAAGCCCGACCGCAACATCTGGAATTATCACCAGTCGATGGGGCTGGGTTACTTCGAATATTTTCAGTTTTGTGAAGACATTGGTGCCGAAGCCCTGCCGGTTATTGCCGCGGGCGTTCCGTGTCAGAATTCGTCAACCGGCGGGCACGGACAGCAGGGTGGAATTCCGATGTGCGATATGGATCAGTATGTTCAGGATATTCTCGACCTGATTGAATGGGCCAATGGCGACAAGTCAACAAAATGGGGAAAACTGCGTGCCGAAGCCGGCCACCCCGAACCTTTCAATTTGAAATATGTGGGAATCGGAAACGAAGACCTGATCACGGATATTTTTGAGGAACGTTTCACAATGATCTTCAATGCAATAAAAGAGAAGTATCCGGAAATTACGGTGATCGGTACGGTTGGCCCCTTTTCGGAAGGAACGGATTACCGTGTCGGCTGGGAAATCGCCTCAAAATTGGAAGTGCCCATGGTAGATGAGCACTACTATCAACCACCGGGCTGGTATTTAAACAACCAGGATTTTTACGACCGATACGACCGCTCGAAACCTAAAGTTTACCTCGGCGAATATGCCACGCACATTCCCGGGCGACGGTTAAACATGGAAACAGCGCTTTGTGATGCGCTTCATCTTATAAATGTTGAACGCAATGCCGATGTAGTGGGCATGACTTCGTACGCGCCTTTACTCGCCCGGCACGGACATACACAGTGGAACCCCGATCTGATTTATTTCAACGCCTCGGAAGTATTTCTGACCACCGATTATTATGTACAAAAAATGTTTGGGCAAAATTCCGGCGATCAATACCTGGCATCGCTGATCAAATTATCAGATAAGAATAATGAGGTAAAAAAACGTGTGGCTTCGTCGCTGGTTTACGATAGCAAAACCGGCGATTACATACTGAAACTGGCCAACCTGCTGCCGGTAAAAATCGATGCAAAAATCAATCTGGCCGATTTGCCTGTTCAAGCCGGAGAAGCTGAATTAACAATCCTTCGGGGAGAAGTGAACGATGAAAAGGCCAAACCGAAAACAGGCTCAGTTTCAGTAGCTTCTGAATTTGCATACGAATTGCCTGCTTATTCCCTATCTGTTATCCGGATGAGATCAAATAATTAATCAAAATAGTGCAAAAATCAACATAAACTGAACAAAATATGAATTTTAAACAGTTGTTAAATCAGGTAAAAATAGGGGGTGTAGTTCTGACTTTGCTCCTGTTGGTCAGTTGCGGTATGGAAAAGCAGAAAAGCGAAGCAGCCCGAAGTGCTTACCCGATCTCGGCAGTTCCTTTTAACCGGGTACAGCTCGATGATCATTTTTGGCTTCCCAAAATAAAAGTTAACCGCGATGCTACTATTCCGGCAGCTTTTAAAAAGTGCGAAGAAATGGGGAGGTTGGATAATTTTCTGATCGCCGGTGGAAAAATGCCGGGCCCGGTAAAAGGCGAGATGCCTTTTGACGACACCGATGTATATAAAACCATTGAGGGAGCTGCTTATTCACTCACTACTTTCCCTGATCCGAAACTGGATGCTTATGTGGATTCGGTGATCGCGCTAATTGCGATCGGTCAGGAAGCTGATGGCTATTTGACTACCTACAAAACGATTGATACCACGCATGCCCCGGCGGGTTGGTGCCCGGCGGGGGGACGATGGCAAAATCTGGAATGTAGTCACGAGTTATACAACAGCGGCCATTTGTTTGAGGCTGCAGCGGCACATTATATCGCCACCGGAAAAACAAACCTGTTGAACATTGCGCTGAAAAATGCAGATCTTTTGGTAAAGGTTTTTAATGAAGAACATCCGGGCTATGTTCCCGGTCACCAGATTGTGGAAACCGGACTGATAAAATTGTACCTGATCACGCAAAACAAAGATTACCTGAAACTGGCAAGGCATTTCCTTGATAATCGTGGCGATAGCACAAAACATGCGCTTAACGGAGAATATACCCAGGATCATAAACCGGTAACCCAGCAGGATGAGGCCGTCGGACATGCAGTCAGGGCGGCCTACATGTACGCGGGTATGACAGATATTGCTGCTTTTTACAACGATTCAGCCTATTCGGCAGCCATCGATAAAATATGGGAAAATGTGGTTTCAAAAAAGTTGTACCTCACCGGGGGAATCGGTTCGCGCCACAGCGGGGAAGCATTTGGTGAAAATTACGAATTGCCCAACCTTACTGCTTACAACGAAACCTGCGCCGCCATTGCCAATGTTTACTGGAACTACCGCATGTTTTTGCTAAAAGGAAATGCCAAATATATCGATGTATTGGAGCGGAGTTTATACAACAATGTACTTTCGGGCGTTGCGTTGGATGGTACGCATTTCTTTTATCCCAATCCGCTGGAATGCGACATGCACTACCACTTTAACAGCGGAGGTACACTCACCCGCCAGCCGTGGTTTGATTGCTCGTGTTGTCCTACCAACCTGGCGCGTTTTATGCCTTCGGTGGCGGGTTACATTTATGCGCACCATGCACAGGATTTGTATGTAAACCTTTATGTTCAGAGTTCAACTTTTGTTGATCTGGATCAAACCAAGGTAAAGCTTGTTCAGCAAACCGATTATCCCTGGGAGGGAACGATAAAACTCACGGTTTCTCCGGAAGAAAAAGGCAATTTCGCTTTAAAATTACGTATTCCGGGTTGGGCGCAAAATCAGCCGGTTCCGGGCGATTTATATGTGTATGAAGAAGATGCACCCACAACTCCCGTCATAAAAATTAACGGAGAAAAAACGGATTTTTTAATTGAAAACGGATATGCCCGGCTTAAACGTGACTGGCAGAAAGGCGATGAGGTTGAGCTGATCCTCCCGATGGAAGTAAGAAAAGTGCTTGCAAACGAAAAAGTGGAAGATGACCGGAGGAAGGTAGCTTTGGAACGTGGGCCAATTGTGTATTGTCTGGAAGAAAAAGATAATCCGCAGATAGATGAAGTGCATGTCTCGGCTGCTACGGAATTCAACACTAAATTTGATGAAAACTTCCTGAACGGAGTGGAGGTCATTGAAGCTTCGGGAAAAAGTGGAAACGAACATTTTAAAGCGATTCCTTATTTTGTGTGGAACAACCGGGGGGCCAACAAAATGATGGTTTGGCTGCCCGAAAACAAAAGCGGGATATGATAAATTACAAAAATAAAATACGATGAAGATAAACCTGTCATTTTTAATTCTGTTGCTTATTGCATTAAATTCTCCGGCTCAAACCAATTTTGAGATTGATATTTCAAAGCCGGGAGCTGCCATTCAGCCGGATATGTACGGTGTGTTTTTCGAAGATATCAACTTTGGCGCCGACGGAGGTTTGTATGCCGAACTGGTCAAAAACCGCTCCTTCGAATTTGACCAGCCTTTTGTAGGCTGGGTTCCGTTTGGCGATGTAAAAGTGTTGGACGAGTCGCCGTGTTTTGACCGGAACCCGCATTACGTGCGGCTTAACGAAAAAGGCCTGCGCCGCGTAACCGGTTTGGAAAACACAGGCTTTACCGGAATGGGTTTCAAACAAAACGACAGTTATCGTTTTTCGTTTTTCGCCCGTTCGTTGGATGGTGCTGAAAAGAAATTCAGAATTGAGCTGGTCAGCAATAACAATACGATTGGTAAAGGAAATCTTTCAGTTGCGGGTTCTGACTGGGAAAAATACGAATGTACTATTAAATCAGCCGAAACTGCGCCAAGAGGGAAAATTCGCCTGGTATTGGAAACGGCCGGAGAAGTGGATCTCGATCATATTTCGCTGTTTCCGGCAGAAACCTGGAAAAACCGCGAAAACGGTTTGCGAAAAGATTTGGTGGAAGCTTTGTACGATCTTAATCCCGGCGTATTCCGTTTTCCCGGTGGTTGTATCATCGAAGGAAATACGCTCGAAACCCGTTACCAGTGGAAAAACAGCATTGGCCCGGTTGAAAATCGTCCGCTTAATGAAAACCGCTGGAACTATACTTTTGAACACCGGTTTTTCCCCGATTATTACCAAAGCTACGGACTAGGTTTTTACGAGTTTTTTCTGCTGAGTGAAGACCTTGGTGCTGAGCCGCTGCCGGTGGTAAGCTGTGGTTTGGCCTGTCAGTACGAAAGTACCGAGTGTGTGGCTGTGGGCGATTTGCAGCCTTACATCGACGATGCAGTGGATTTGATCGAATTTGCCAACGGATCGGCCACTTCAGAATGGGGAAAAGTACGTGCCGAAATGGGCCATCCCGAACCGTTCAAGTTGAAATACATTGCCATTGGAAACGAACAGTGGGGCGAAGCTTATGTGGAACGACTGATTCCATTTATGAAAGCGATTCGGGAAAAATACCCCGAAATAAAAATTGTAGGGACTGCCGGTCCCGCTCCCGACGGTGAGCATTTTGAGTATCTGTGGCCAAAAATGAAAGAGCTGCAAGTGGATTTGGTTGACGAACATTACTACCGTAGCCCCGAATGGTTTTTGAAAAATGCCGAACGTTACGACAGCTACAACCGCGAGGGGCCAAAAGTGTTTGCCGGAGAATATGCTGCTCACCCGAAAAGCCGCGACAACAACGTGGAAGGGGCGATTGCCGAAGCTGCGTTTATGACGGGTTTGGAACGAAATGCCGATGTAGTTCAGTTGGCGACTTATGCACCGCTTTTCGCCCATGTTGATGCCTGGCAGTGGAAACCCGATATGATTTGGTTTGATAACCTGAATGTGGTGCGCACTCCCAATTATTACGTTCAGCAAATGTACGCGCAAAATACGGGCACCAACGTACTCCCAATCACCCGCAACGGTAAAATTATTTCGGGGAAAGATGGTTTGTATGCATCGGCCTGTGTAGATAAAAATACCTCGGAACTTATTGTAAAAGTAGTGAATGCTTCGGCTGAAATTCAGGATGTTACGATCTCACTAAAAGGATTAAACAAAACGCTAAAAAACGGTGAGGTACTGGTAAGCTGTTTACATTCGAATGTTCCCGGGGCGGTAAATACGCTGGATGCGCCCAATAGGGTAGTCCCAACTCACACTTCCATTCATACAAACAAAAATGGTTTTCAGCTAAAAGCACTGGGAAATGCTTTTTATGTGTGTAAACTCAAAATTCAACCTTAATACAACAGATTATGAGCGTACAAGCAATGATAAACAGGGTTTTTACTTTTTTCTTTTTGACAATAGCAGCTGCCCTTCTTTTGTCGGGGTGCAGCAAGCCTGAAAATATGGAAGGCTACCTGTTTGCATATTTTACAGGAAACGGGCCGGGGCAGGAAGCTATTCGGTTTGCAATCAGCACCGACGGGTACAACTACTGCGCATTGAATGATAATCAGCCGGTTTTGGATTCGAAGCAAATAAGTACTTCCGGTGGTGTACGCGACCCGCACATTTTGCGTGGTACCGACGGGAAAACTTTTTACATGGTAGCTACCGATTTGTATGTACCTGAGCAAGGCTGGAATAATTACGCGATGATCCTGATGAAATCGATCGACCTGATTAACTGGCAAACTTCGGTGGTAAATATTCCTAAAACTTTTCCTGACGAATTTGGCGATGTGGACCGTGTATGGGCGCCGCAAACCATTTACGATAAGTTAAGCGGAAAATACATGGTTTATTTTTCAATGAAGCAGGGAAACGAGCCTGATATTATTTACTATGCCTTTGCCAATAAGGATTTTACCGGACTTGAATCGGCACCAAAACAGCTGCTGTATAACCCCACAAACAATGCCTGTATTGATGCAGATATTATAGAAAAAGACAACAAATTCTACATGTTTCACAAATCGGAAAGTGGTGCGCCCGGGATAAAACTTGCCATTTCGGATAAACTGACAGAAGGTTATACTTACCCGAATTTTGATCGTGTTGATAAGGAAACTGCCCGGGTAGAAGGTTCCGGTGTGTTTAAGCTGAATAATTCGGATGAATTCATTCTGATGTACGATGTTTATGGAAACGGTCGTTATCAGTTTACCAAAAGTTCTGATCTGGAACATTTTGAAGTGATCGACCACGAAATTAGTATGAATTTTCACCCGCGGCACGGCACAGTGATGCCGGTAAACAGAAAGGAATTAAAACGATTGGTAGAGAAGTGGGGGAGTTTTGACGATCCCTTGGTTGATATTACTTCACCTGATATAAAAAAACTGAATATCGACATCAAAGGAAAAGACCGGACGATCCATTTACCGGTAAAACGCGGTGTTGATTTGGAAAATTTTGATCCCGGGTTTAATTGCTGGACAGGTTTTTCAGTAACCCCGCAAGGCCCGCAGGATTTTTCAAACGGCCCGCTGGCTTATACTTTTTCGATAGAAGGGAAAGGCGATGTGGTTTATCAGGTTAGCGCTTCCGAGGATCATAATCCGGTTTTGGAAGGTTACTATGCCGACCCGGATATTTTGTATTCCGAAAAAACAGGGAAATATTACATCTATCCCACCAGCGATGGTTTTGACGGCTGGTCGGGCTGGTACTTCAAAGTATTTTCTTCGGATAACCTGGTGGACTGGGCGGATGAGGGAATTGTCCTGGATTT
This sequence comes from Draconibacterium sp., assembly GCA_047975435.1. Lineage (GTDB taxonomy): Bacteria > Bacteroidota > Bacteroidia > Bacteroidales > Prolixibacteraceae > Draconibacterium. Next base: position 10,351 of record JBKEDN010000144.1, read on the forward strand.
GCACAAAGATGTTAACTGGGCTGACCGGAATGCCTGGGCGCCTTGTATCGTTGAAAAGAAAGTGAACGGGCAGTACAAATATTTCTATTATTTCACGGCAGCACAAAAAATAGGGGTGGCAGTGGCCGATAATCCAACCGGCCCTTTTGTTGACAGTGGCAAAGCGCTGATCGACTGGAAACCCAAAGGCGTAAATCGCGGACAGGAAATAGATCCGGATGTTTTTACCGACCCGAAAACCGGTAAAAGTTACCTCTATTGGGGAAATGGCTATATGGCCGGGGCCGAATTGAACAACGATATGGTTTCGCTTAATATGAAAACGCTGAAAACCTTAAATGTGGATGGAACTTTTCGTGAAGGTACATATGTAATTTACCGAAATGGAACGTATTATTTTATGTGGTCGGAGGACGACACGCGCAGTCCGAATTACAAAGTTCGATGGGCAAAAACCGATAACCCACTGGGAAAATTAACCATTCCTGAAAACAACATTGTTATTCAGCGCGATCCTGAAACCAATATTTTTGCCACCGGTCACAATTCAGCAATTCAGGTTCCCGGAAAAGACGAATGGTACCTGGTTTATCACCGTTTTACTTATCCGAAAGGAGTTGAAATGCCACGGGGCTCAGGAGGTTTTCACCGTGAAGTTTGTATTGACAAAATGGAATTTGATGCCGATGGTAACATTCAGGAAGTAAAACCTACTTTTAAAGGAATTGAACCTGTGAACTGATTCAATGGTTTTGTTTATTATAGGAAAAAGGAGAGCGGTTCATGCTCTCCTTTTTGTTTTCTCTCCCGAATTCAATTGGAATACTTTGTTTATTGAAACAGGAGCAGAAGCAACTTTTCAGTCGCTCCTTTTTTTATAACCGATTGATTTAATACTGTAATTCTCCCGAGAAATCTTCACTTACATCGCGGCCGGCCAAACCGTCAGCCGCACCTTTGTAGGCATGTTTCCGCTCATAATTTGCATCCCACAGGTTGGGAGATTCGTCGGGCAGCCAATACTGATGTTCCTGTTCATTATCCGAAATTCCCCAAATGGTGACGCCATACTGTTGTGCCGCAGGAATGATTGTACTGTACTGATTGAGCACATAATCATACATATCTGCCTGGGCAGCCAACTGTTCAGCGGTTGGAGAAGCCGTTCCCAAACGTACATCCAGTTCTGATATTTTTATCATCTTTCCTGAAGCTGCCAGTTTCTGGAACATTTCAGTAATCATGTCCTTATCAGTGGTTGATGAAATGTGCATTTGTGTTCCGATACCATCCACTGTGGCCCCCTGGCTTTCGATGTACTGAACATAACTAATCAGGCCATCGCATTTGGTCAGATTCACTTCCAGGTTGTAATCGTTAATGAACAAAACGTCGTTGGCATTTCCATACTGACGAGCCAGTTTAAAAGCCAAAACCGCGAAATCATTTCCCAGGTATTTCATCCAGTAGAAATGGTCTGAATCGCCTTCGTCTTCATTCCCGGTACGTACAGTCCCTGCTTCGGTCATCGGCTCATTCACCACATCCCATGCATGAACATCGTCCTTGTAATGTGTTACCATCTGTGAGATCCAGTCTTCCATGGCGCCAGCAATAATGGTAGCTTTCTCTTCATTGGTTTTTTCAACAATCGTAGGACCACCTGGATCACCACCACCTTCTGACTTGGCCAATAATATATCATCGATATAATAAGTACAGGCAGTTTCTCCAAAGTCGAAAATGAATTTGGTGCGATCATCTTTCGAAGGAGTGATGGTTTTTTGAACCTGCATCCAGGTAGTGCCAACATTGATTCCACCATAGTAGTCGGCATTGTAATTGGCTCCCTGAACCTCGACCTGCAATACTGCAGCCGTTGATGCTTTCACCATAAAAGTACAGGTGTATTCTTCTCCCTGTTCAAGAGGTGAAGAAAGCGTGTAAACCTGTTGAGCCTGGTAATTGCTGGCTGCTGTTGGGTTGGTAAGTATCATGGCATAACCTGTACCACCGTAACCTTCGCCTGCTGCAGAAACTGCACGGGTTGAACTGTTGCCCCAGCCTCCCCAGCCATCGAGCGTGCCACCTTCGAAATCGCCATTGGTGATCAGGTTTACAAGTACAGGTTCGGCATCAAGGTCGGTAACAATCAGGTTGTTTACATCAATATAGTAAGCTACATCGGGCAGATACCCCATATCGAAAGATATTTTGAAAGGATCGCCAGTGAAGTCATTAACGGTAATCTTTACTTGTTTCCATTCCGAGGTTGTTTCAAAAGCTTCGGTCCAGGATCCACCTGTGTTGTACCAGTCTTTCCAAGGATAATTGTTGGTAAGTCCGGCAAACGAAAGACGGCCTTTCCCTGCTTTATCCGATTTCACATAAAAAGAGATCTCGTAATTGTGCCCAGGAACAATTATCATCTCAGGTGTGATCAACTGCAGGCTCCATGCGTTAGTCGAAGAAGAAGAAGATATCATTTTTATTGCCTGTGTTGTACCCGAGAGACCAGCTCCTTCTTCAACTGAAATTCCAGCACCGGCGTTCCATGTCCCCCAACCGCTGAAGCTGCCGTCTTTTATTCCTGAGAGGTCTAATGAATTACTTCCTGCCGGAGCGGGAATAATTGTAGGTGCAATCAGTCCGTTCAGGTAGTTGGCATTCTGGTTGGAGTGCCATACCAGTGTATGTCCGAAAACCGAAAGGCCTGCTTCTTTTGTAGCAGCGATAAAGGCATCCACCGGTTCAAAATTGATCGCTCCTGTACCATCGACCATTGCTGCGTGTTTCATGCCGTAACCAACGGTTACTTCATCAAAATTCTCATTTACGATTCTCCGGTAAGTTTCGTCGTTCATATACAAATCCATACCGATACCTGTACCCAGAGTAAAATCGGTGTAGGTATTGAGCGCATCGTACCGCTGGATTTTTTCAGCCAGTTCTAAAGGCAGTTCAGATTCGTTAACCTCTCCGTGAGAGGGATCCTTGTGCCAGTCCATGATCATGTCATCACACGAAGTTAGTGACGCGAGCAGGAACAGCAGTATTGTAATTTTATTCTTGTAGTTCATATAAATATACTTTTTAATGTTTTCAGTCAATCCTCTTATTCATCTTCCGGGAAATCGCTGTAAACAGGAGTTGCCAACGAAACAATGCGCCAATTATCTGTATAAACTTCTACAGAAGTTGCAGCCGAAACAAATTCTGTTTCACTGTCCGCATCTTTTCCGGTTACCTGGTTTAACTTGAAATCGGAGTTTTCGAAATAGAAACCGAAGTTTTTATAGTTTGATGTTTCGCGTGCCGCCAGTACATCATCAAAAGTGAAATCGCCGTCGGAGAAGGCATAAAGCATATTTAGCGGAATGGTAACTGTGGTCCAGCTTTCGGTTTGGAAGGGCGCCACTTCTCCGTCAACGATCCACGGAACATAATTGTAGGAATTACCTGCCCATTCACCGCCGTTAAAGCCGTTTACTAGACACACTTTCAGGAAACCTGATCCAGACCAGGCTTGCGGAACGTATATGTCGAACTGAAGGCCAACTTCGTCAAGCGGAGTTGTTGCGGGAATATAAGGAGTAAGTTGACCCCGCCAGTCATCAACATCGTTGCCTGCTGTCCACACTTCGGAGCAACGGTTACTTGCAGCTGCAAAAGAAGTGATTCGGGCCGGACGGTGTGGCACATAAGTTCCTTGCGATACATTCCCGGTTCCAATCGCATCTGAAGCCAAATCTTCAGGTTTGATCATGCTGGCAGCGCTTCCCCAGTAACCCTGTGAGCCCATTCCGTCGAAATTCAGAATAACACCGCTTTTAAAGTTGAAATAGGCCGGTGAATAAGCTCCACCGTTCGCGCATTCAATCATCAGCGAACCACCATCTTCTGAAACGCCTTCGGGAACGGTAACCGTAAAAAATTCACCATCAACATCAGAAATAATGTTACTGCTTACTTCCACATTGCCGGGAAATACTACACGGCTTACTTCCAACAAACCTGTGCCATAAATGGTAATGGTTTCGCCGGCGTTTGGCAGCGTGTTTGATATTTTGGTGATGGTAGGTGCCTGAGCCCGAATTTCGAGGTTAAAAACAGCATTGTAACTGTCGTTGGCTAGTTCAATCGTATTTCTTACCGCAGGATCGGCATCGACGGTTGGCGTACTTCTGGAAACACTTACCAACATCGAATTGTCGGAAACGTAAACCGGGTTAAAATAGGTTGAAAAACCATTGATGTAAACTTTTTTCAAACCGGTAAAACCTGAACCTTCTACTCGTAACAGTTGCCCTAAACGGGCGAAACTCACTTCGCGATCGGCCACGGTTGACTGTGCGTCTTCTAAATATACTTTGGTAATCGTAATTGGGCCACCACCCATATCGTCATCGTCACAAGCTGTAAAGAGCAGAGTACTCATCAATATTGTGAAGAAGACTATTGGTGCGAAACGTCTTGTATTTGAAATTATATGTCTCATATTCATTCGTATTTGTATCATTTTCAGTATTGATTGCACATTAGAATAAATCAGTTATCCTTTCTTCAGTGAACTCATAAGGCACCGGAGTTTCTTTTAGCAGAGGATTCTGTACTACTTCCGATTCAGGGTAGGGTAACAGGAAAATGCTGGCGTCGATATCACCAATGGCACGGGTTCCCGGAGTACGTGAATCATCGTAGGTTGCAGTGTTTGTTTCTATATCATACAGGAAAGGACTAATTGTTCCGCGATCCTGTGCAGTAATGAAATTGATAACTTCCTGCTGTTTGTAGTATGCCCGGCGAACCATGTCGTACCAGTATTGCCCTTCCATGCAGAGCTCAATCCTGCGTTCTTTACGGATATCTTCGAAAGTAAGGCTTGTTAAGCTTTCGAGCCCGGCCCTGGTTCTCAGTTTGTTAAAATACATTAGTGCAGTACCATCCGAAGTGGAAGCGTTGTTGCCCAGAACAGCCTCGGTATAATTCAGATAAACTTCGGCCAAACGAAGCATGTAAGTATTTAGAGCCGAGTTCATTCTTGAAATGGAAGCATTGTCTTTAGTAGAACCTACAACACCTTTCTTAACATTCAAAGCCTGTTCTGTTTTGTCGTAAGTATAACCGCCGTTTGATTTGTTAATTTCGGGATAATAATCGCCATAACCCATCCAGGTTGCTTTACGGCGCAAGTCGGTTTTCTCATACTCCAGCAGTATATCATACGAAGCGCGGGTCCAGTAACCCCAGGCTGCATCGTCTCCTGTAATTTCGGAGCCGGCAGCAAAATAGGCCTGCTGGGTATTTATTACGCCGTAATCGCCGTTGGGTACCCATTGCAAGGCAAACATTGATTCAGAATTGTTATTGTTCTCGATTTTGAATAGATCAGCATAGTCTTCCATTAACTCGTAACTACTGCCTTCAAAAACCTTTTCGGCAGCTTTTTTAGCCAGATCAAGATATTCCTGACTGCGGGTTCCGCTGTTTGGATTGTCGCTATAGCCCGAGTAACTCAGGTATATTCTTGATAGCATACCAAAGGCTGCAAATTTGGTTAAACGACCATCCTGAGCAGCTTCTTCCGGAAGGTATTTGGCAGCATATTCCAGGTCGCGCATGGCGAACTCATACACACTGGAAAAGGTATTGGTGTTCACAATCGGGTTGGTTACCAATGCATTCGGATTTTCCGAAATAATTACGTCTCCCCAAAGTGACGCGAGGTACCAGTAAGCTGTTCCCCGCATAAAACGGGCTTCAGCAATGTACTGGTTTTTCACTGCGTTTTCAACAGGACTTTCAGTTATACCAATAATTACTTTGTTCGATTGCTGAATAACGTTATAAAACGATGACCAGGCCGAAACCAGCGGGCCGGTTAATCCAGTTTCACTTAAATCGCTGAACGGATAAATGTAATCCGAGTAAGGCGCATACAGGTTGTACGAACGTCCGTCGCCCAATCCGTAGTAAAATTTGTCGTTAAAGTCAAACCACACTTTGTTGTAAAGGGGTGCAGTTGCAGCTTTAAAATCATCTTCGTTCTGGTAGAAATTATCTCCGGTAATGCGGTCGTCGGGTGTTGATGTCAGAAAATCGTCGCACCCGGTCCAAAGTGACAGACTGATTACCGCCAGAATTGCATAAAGTATTTTATTTGCTTTCATTTTTAATCTGTTTTTTAGTTTAGAAAGTAACACTCAGTCCCAGTGTATAAATACGTGGCGACGGATAACGTCCGTTATCGATACCTGTCATCAAAGCATCCTGGTCGATTGAACCGATCTCCGGATCATAACCGGTGTATTTGGTAAACGTGTAAACGTTTTGCAGGTTAGCATATATCTTCGCATTTTGCAGTCCTATAGGCGAAGTCCAGGTACGTGGCAGGTTGTAGGCCACCGAAATATTCTGGATGCGCAGGAAACTACCATCTTCCACAAAACGGTCGCTGAAACGATAGTTTGAAGTGGATGAAGCCGGCGATGCTCCAATACGTGGCATATACGGATCTCCACTTACAATTTGTACATTACGGTAATCATTTGGGCCGTTTTCATCAATCAGGTCAAGATGTGCATATTCGAGAGCAGTGCTAAGCAGGTTGGTGTTTTCGCGTGGGTTTTCCAACCAGCGGCGCTGATAGTTCACTACTTCGTTTCCGTACGAACCGGTTAGGTAAATGTTCAGATCGAAGCCTTTATACGTGAAAGTATTCCCAATGCCATAGGTAAAATCTGGTTCGGGATTTCCAATGTAATCGCGGTCGGCTTCGTTGATTACGCCATTGTTATCCACATCTTCAAAAATATAGTCGCCAATCCAAACACCGTTTTCTCCAATGCTCATATCTTCAGGAATAGCAGTTGGAATGATGTTTCCTTGATCATCTTTGTAATAAAAATCAGTGGCTTTTTCAAAACGTCCGATTACCTTGTAGCCATAGAACTGCCCGATGGGTTTATCTACAGCTGTTCGGGTGATTACTGTAATATCAGATCCTTGTTGAATGGTTTTGTTGATGATACTGGTTTCGGTATCGAGCGAAAGTACTTTGTTACGGTTGGCAGAGAATACAAAATTCGAACGCCATGAAAAATCTCCCTTGCTCAGATTCACTGTGTTCAGGGTGATTTCAACTCCTTTGTTTTCGAGCGAACCAATGTTTACCCAGGGGGCGGTGGTCGAACCCTGGCCTGATGTTCCTACATAGGCAGGAAGCGGTAGCATCAGCAGCAAGTCTTTGGTTTTCTTGTAGTAAAGGTCGGCAATAAGTTCTATGCGGTTACCAAACATTCCCAGGTCGATACCTGCGTTGCTTGAATAGGTGGTTTCCCATTTCAGGTCTTCGTTGGGTGTGTTGCTGGCCAGCAAACCGGTTCCCCAGTTGGTAGCAACTGATGAGTAGGTTGAGGTATAGGCATAGTCAGAAACGTTTTGGTTACCAACAGCTCCCCATCCCAGGCGAAGTTTCAGGTTGCTGATTGATTCAGCACTTTCCATAAAGCTTTCGTTTGAGATTTTCCAGGCTAAAGCTGCTGACGGGAACCAGCCCCATTGGTTGTCTTTGTAGAACTTGGAAGAACCATCGCGGCGAAGAGTTGCAGTGAGCAGATACTTATCGTTATACGAGTAGAACAGGCGGCCAAAGTACGAAAGAATGGAACTTTCGCCATTGCTTCCAAGGTTACGGGCGGTTGTAGCATCACCTGCACTCAGGTTGGTAGCTCCGTTGGTGAGGTAGCCCGAGCGGTAGCCCCAAAGGTATTCCCAGCTCGACTTCTGCATTTCCTGCCCCAACATCAGGTTAACACTGTGCAAATCGAAGCTTTTGTTGTAGGTAAGAATATTTCTCCAGCTCCAGAATTTGCTGTATGATTTGGAACGTTCACCTTCGCGAACTTCGTTGATAAGCGCTCCGAACACATAGGAAGGATTGAACTTATAGGTGTTGTTCAAACCGTAATTCATTGAATATTCTGTTTTCAGCGTAAGCCCGTCGATGATAGTTGCTTCGGCATAAGTATTCGCTCTGATACCTGTATTTTCGTTGCGGTTATCTTTGATCATGGCCAAACCAACCGGGTTATTCTGAACATATTCGTCGGTATCTGGCCCATCGTAAGAACCATCGGCATTCCGAACAGCCACATTGGGTGTTTGTTTCAGTGCAACCTGAATCAGCGATTCATCAGTTACCGTGGTTTTTTGTTTAGCGTTACTGAATGAAAAATTGATGCCGACTTTCAGGAATTCTTTCACCTGCGAATCAAAGTTTCCTCTCAGGTTCAATCTCTTGAATGCCGATCCAACCGCGATACCATCCTGATCGAGGTAGCCGATACCCATTGCATATGTGGTTTTTTCTGTTCCACCGCTTACTGAAAGGTTGTGACTTTGCATCGGAGCCTGCTGGAACAGTTCGCTTTGCCAGTCAGTTCCATCACCCAAGAGGTCGGCACGAACAAAATTATTATCAGGCATAACTATTCCCAGTTCAGCACGATCATTTTTGTGCATAGCATATTCCCGAAGAGTTAGCAAATCGAGTTTTTTCGGCATTTCCTGCATCCCCATGTAAGAGTCGAGTGTAATAGAAGCTTCTCCTTTTTTACCGCGTTTTGTAGTAATAATAATTACTCCGTTTGCAGCACGTGATCCGTAGATCGCGGTTGCTGAAGCATCTTTTAAAATATCCATTGATACCACATCAGAAGGGTTGATGGATGCCAGTGCGTTTTCGCTGTTCGAACCGGTACGCCCGTCAATAATCACTCCGTCGATTACGTAAATAGGTTCGTTTGAGGCATTCAACGAGTTGATACCACGAATACGAATAGAAGAGCTTCCGCCGGGTGTACCTGTATTTTGTTGTACCTGTACTCCGGCAGCACGTCCTTGTAATACCTGATCGATGGAAGTGGGTACCGATTTCTCAATGGCATCATTGGATACAGAAACTACGGCACCGGTCAAATCCGACTTTTTCATTGTTCCATAACCAACCACAACCACCTCGTCCAAGCCCAGGTTTGAAGCCTCAAGAGTGACGTTGACCTGGGTTTTTGTTCCCACTTCTATCTGGGCCGATTCATAACCTATAAAAGAAAAAAGCAGAACAGATTTTTGAGATGGAACTTCGATCGAGTACGCTCCCTGATCGTTGGTGACGGTGCCGTTTGTGGTTCCCTGAATTACCACGTTCACGCCGGGTAGGGGTTCCTGAGTTTTTGAATCAGTGACATTCCCGCTTATTCTTATCTGCGTCCAGGCCGGACTACAGAAGAAGAATAATAGTAAAAGAATAGTTAGATTTCTTTTCATTTAGTCAATGTTTAGAATTAATATTTATTGATTTGCTTTATATTCAGTTTTTACATCATCCATACCAGCGTTAATATGGCTAAAATGATGATGGTGTAAATAATCCACTCGATAATTGCAAGGGTCAGTTTGTTTTTCGGATTTTTTTTGAATATCATTCTCTCGATTGTTTTTTTATTTATTGATCTCGTTGGGGTGATTCATGCCGTCAATCGTTCGAATTGTACCTTCGGTGTTGTATTCCAACCCACAAACTTTCATACTTCTCAACCATGTTTTCCCTCCCGAGGGAACACTATCGTGAAAAAACAGGTACCATTTCCCTTTGAACTTTATAATGGAATGATGGGTGGTCCAACCTACTACCGGAGTAAGGATTACGCCCCGGTAGGTAAAAGGCCCGTAAGGTGAAGAGCCAGTCGCATAACAGAGTTTATGCGTGTTTCCGGTAGAATATGAAAAGTAATAGACTCCATTGTAAACGTGCATCCACGAAGCTTCAAAAAAGCGACGGTCGTGATCGCCAGCCAATAGTAGTTTTCCTGTTTCATCAAGAATCACCACATCAATAGGTTGTTCTGCAAAACCCATCATGTCATCGCTCATTTTCACCACTCTTGCACACAGTGCAGGTTCATTGTCGGCAGGTTCAGTGCCGCATTCTTGTGCCTTATTGTTTCGGTAGCGTTGCAGTTGTCCGCCCCAAAGTCCGCCAAAATACATGTAATGGCTTCCGTCGCTGTCTTCGAAAACACAGGGATCGATGCTGTAGCTCCCGATAATTGGATGAGGTTCAGGAACAAAAGGACCTTCGGGTTTATTGCTAACTGCCACTCCAATCCTGAAAATATCGGTCTTGTCCTTCGCCGGGAAGTAGAGGTAGTACTTTCCGTTTTTGGAGGCTACATCGGTATCCCACATCTGGCGATCTGCCCATGGAACATCGGCAATATCGAGTGCCTTACCGTGGTCTGTTACTTCTCCTTTCACATCGTCGAGAGAGAAAACATGGTAGTCGTGCATGTCGAAATGGTCACCCAGGTCGTTCTCCGGAATTCCCGATTCAATGTCGTGCGAAGGATAGATATAAATTTTTCCGTTAAACACATGTGCCGCCGGATCAGCCGTGTACATGTGATCTACCAGATACCTTGGTTTCTTCAGGCTCATAATTTTTTTGTTTTTTCAGTTTGCGCTGCTTTAATAATTTCATTCACAATTTCTTTTGGCTGATAATTCCGATCGAACAACAGCGGGAAATCTGTTCTCCCTTTTATTGGCCAGTTATTTTTCCACGAATCTGCATCCGATAGTCCCCACATGGTTACCCTTTTGATTTGGTTTTTGTGTTTTAAGAAAAGATGAAAGAAATCCATGTATCTCTGCTGTTGTGCGATCCGTGCCGAATCGGGCAGACTTTCAGCATAGGGATTCATGTATTCATCGTAATTGAAATTGGCTGCTACATCGGCACCTGTAAAATTCCATGGCGATGGCAGAATGCTCAGGTCCATCTCGGTGATATGAATATCGAGGCCGGTGGCAGCAAATGCATCAATGCTTTTTTCAAATTCGTCGATTGATGGAAAATCCATCAGGCAGTGAGCCTGCATTCCAATTCCATCAATGCGGATATTGGCGGCCTGCAGTTCTTTTACCATTGCCACCACAGCATCCCGGCGACCTTTGTGGGCCATTGAATAATCGTTGTATAACAACTCTACATCGGGGTCGGCCTCATGTGCAAACTGAAAGGCATATTTTATATAGTCTTGCCCAATGATCTGGTAGAATTTGCTGTTCCTCCAAGAACCATCATCTTCGATTGCTTCATTTACAACATCCCAGCTATTTACACGGCCTTTGTAGCGGGTAACCAATGTTGTGATATGCGTTTTCATACGTTCGAGCAAAACCTCCCGGCTTACATCATTTCCCTGTTCATCGACAAAAAACCAGGCCGGTGCCTGCGAATGCCAGATTAGTACATGACCAGCGGTGTACATATTATTTTTTTCAGCAAAATCGATGAATTTGTCGGCCAGGGCAAAATCGAATTTTCCTTCTTCAGGCTGGATGTTTTCGCTTTTCATACAGTTCTCAGCCACTATCGAATTAAATTGTTCCAGAATAACCTTATCAGCCACTGTGTCGGTTCCAAGGATCTGGCCTTCATTCATGGCAACACCCATCAGAAATTGTCCGTCGAGCGCATCTTTCAGCGTTGTTGTTTCTTTTTCCGGAGTAGTACAACCGGATAAAAGCACAATTCCGGCCAGTAACATTAAGAATGGTTTTGATTGTTTTTGCATTGTTTGTTTTTTACAATTTGAGTAATCGTCTTTGCTTTAGTTCATTTTCAATCTGTACTTCTTTCTTTTTATTGATTTCGTAGAAGAACAGCAGGGCTACTCCGATAAAAAATGGAATTGAGGGGTAAATACTTACCAGTAATTTGGCTCCCTGTGCCACTGATTCAGGTTGAACAATCTCCTGTCCGGCAACCACTGCATCTTTTGAAATGTATCCGTAAAGGCCCAGTATCCAGGTTACGATGGCTCCTCCGATTGCCAATCCGGCTTTGAGCCCAACCATCATGGCCGAGAAAATTATAGCAGTAGCACGGCGGTTATTGATCCATTCCGAATAATCGGCTACATCGGCTATCATCGCCCAAAGAATGGGAGTTGTAACTCCGTAAAAAAACATATGTAAGGCCTGGGCAATAAACATCATTTGTACATTTTCAGGACGATAGAACAGAAAGGAAAGAATAAACAAAGTGGAAATAAATAAGGTGGTGCCAAATACATCGCGCTTCCCGAATTTATCTGCCAGCTTTCGCGAAACAGCAATCCCAATCATAGAGAAAATGATTCCCCCGGCATTGAAAAGTCCAAAACCTGCCGAGGCCACATCTGATTCAAAAAAGTTTAAGCCAATATTGTTCAGAAAATTTAGAATGGGGCGAATGAAGCTTTGCAAGGTCTTTTCGTCAACATAATTATTGAAATAATAAACATATGATCCTCCTTTCATGGCCAATGTAACAAAGATCAAAATGGTAAGCGTAAGCATGATGATCCACGGCCTGTTTCTGAATAAGTCGCCAAGGTCGTCTTTTAAACTTGATTTTTGTTCAGGGCTGGGTAAAACTCTTTCTTTGGTTGTGGCAAAAGTAATTAGTAAAAGAATCGTCCCGATAATTGCCATCCAGGTCATTACCGATTCAATTCCGGCTGCTTTGTCGCCTTTCCCCACGTACAAAATAATGGGCAGCATAAATACTTGTACAAAAAATTGTGCAAACATTACCGCTGCAAACCTGTACGACGACAAACTGTTTCGCTCCGACATGTCGCCGGTAAGTACGCCGCTTAAGGCCGAATATGGAAGGTTGCTTGATGCATATGCGAGTAACAAAAGCGTATAAGTAGCCGCAGCATAAATTAGTTTTCCCTTGTACGAGAAGTTAGGAGTTGTAAACGCCAGCAGCGCAATTACACCCAATGGAACGGCTGAAAATAGAATCCACGGGCGGAATTTCCCCCATTTTGAATTGGTACGGTCGGCCAGTGCACCAATAATAGGATTAAAAGCAAATGCTGCCACTAATCCCACCATTAAAATAATTACGGAAGCATGTTCGTTCTTCAGCCCGTAAATATCCGTATAAAAAAAGGCCAGGAAAGTTACCAGGGTTTGAAACACCAGGTTGGCCGATAAATCCCCGAGGCTGTAGCCGATCTTTTCTTTAAGCGAGAGCTTTACGTTTGATTCTGTCATATAGTGAAAAGGTTTTGTAGTTTCTTCTTAATTTTATTTTGCTGTTATTTTAATCGTAGCTTTTTTTAATCCAACAGAAGTGGCATTCACACTAATAATTCCGGGTTCACCGGCTTTTGACCGAACAATCACCAGCGCTTTTCCGCTGAAAGCTTTTCTTGCTTTGGAAGGGAATGCTGTCATATCTGTAGGATCGCCATTATCGGTGGCAACAATTTCTCCGGGGCCTTCTGTGCTGAATGTGATTTCAGCGCTTGCCTGAGCCACAGTCAATCCATTTTCGTCTGTTATTTCAAGTGTGATAAATGAAAGATCTTTCCCGTCAGCATTGATTGCATCGCGATCTGCCGTCATCCGGAGTGCAGCAACTTTACCGGTAGTTTTGATCGTTTCTTCAGCCCACACTTTTCTGTCTTTATAAGCTACTACCCTGAGTTCGCCGGGTTCGTATTTCACATCGTCCCAGCGGAGACGGTATTCGTATTTGGCTTTTTTCTTTTTGCCCAGCGAAATTCCGTTTAGAAATAGTTCCACTTCATCTCCCGAAGTGTAAACATGAACAGGAGTTATCTTTTCCATCCGTTTCGGCCAGTTCCAGTGTGGCAGGATGTGTACCATCGGAAAATCAGGACGCCAATGTGCCTGGTAAAGGTAGAAGCGGTCTTTTTTGAATCCGGCAAGATCAATAATTCCGGTATAAGAACTGCGTGCTGAATAATAGGGGGTAGGCTCACCAATATAGTCCCATCCGGTCCATACAAAATCGCCGGATACAAACGGATGCTGATCGATAGAAGCAAACACTTTGTCGGGAGAGGCCCCAAAATCAACGGCATACAGGTCATAAGAACTTACCTGGCAGATTTCGGAATTCCCACCGGAGGTATCGCGCACAGGAGAGCTGTTCTTCGGTGTTACCGGGAAAAGATAAATTCCACGACTGCTGAAAGCCGACGCAGTTTCGCTGCTCTGGATCATCTTGTCCGGAAATTTTTTGTGAAATGCATCGTATTGCGGTGCAGTACGTATTCGATCGGTTCCGTCGAAGATTGGCTCCTGTCGGATACCTTCGCCCTGGTAGTTCAGGCTAATAATATCAGGAATTTCAGAAAAAGGCATGTCCGGTTTTGCAAAATTCATTGATACTGTTGCGAGCCGGGTAGGGTCTTCATCCTGAATAATATTTTTTATTTCAGCAGAAATTGTAGCACCTGCTTCCTCAGTATATTGTTCACCCACTTCGTTACCATAACTCCACATAATTACTGACGGGCAATTCTTATCGCGACGAACCATAGCGCGGGCATCTTGTTCGAACCAATCAGGAAAGATGAGGTGAAAATCGAGCGGTGTTTTTTTCATTTCCCACGAATCGAAGATTTCATCGATTACCAGAAATCCCATTTTATCGGTGAGTTCGAGTAGTTCGGGAGCAGGCGGATTGTGAGCCATCCGTATGGCATTACAACCCATTTCCCGAAGTATCTCAAGCTGCCGTTCCGCTGCGCGTGTATTAAAAGCGGCCCCAAGTGAACCAAGATCGTGGTGCTGGTTCACGCCTTTCATAAAGATGTGTTCGCCGTTTACCAATAATCCTTTATCTGGATTAAATTCCAGGGAACGAATACCAAATCGGGTTTTGTACCAGTCAACGGTTTTTCCATCCTGAACAATTTCGGTAACAGCCAGATAAAGATTGGGTTTTTGCGATGGTGGCGGGCCCCAAAGTTTCGGGTTTTTTATAACTACTGAATCCGTGAAAGATCTACATCCATTTGCTGGTATTGTGGTTATACTATTTTTAAGAACCGCAACAGCTTTGCCTGCCGGTTTTCCTTCAGAATCAAGAGAAAATATTTTTGTTTGAACTTTTACAGTTGCGTTGGCAGCGCTGTTATTGTCAATATTGATTTCTATGTGAATATTTGCGGATGATTTTGAAACGTTACTCGTGGAAATAAATGTTCCCCAATGCGCAACATGAACAGGATCGGTTATGGTCAGCCAAACATTGCGGTAAATTCCGCCACCCGGATACCAGCGTGCAGACTGATTTGGATTGTCGAGCCGAATAGCCAGATGGTTGTCTCCGCCGGGATGAATAAAAGGAGAGAGATTAAGTCGCCAGGAATTGTATCCATATGGCCAGCCTCCTACCAGTTTCCCATTTAGCCAAACCATGGCATACGACATGGCGCCGTTAACATCGAGAAATATGGATTTGGCAGAGTCTGAAGCAGGGATTTCGATTTTTTTCCTATACCAGGCAACACCGTTAACGGGCAAACGGCCCATGCCGCCACCTACTTCCGGATTTTCGCCTGTTTGAAACGGCCCGGCAATTGCCCAGTCGTGCGGGAGATTTACTGTTTTCCATTGGCTGTCGTCAAAATCGGTTTGAACAAACGGGAAGTCTCTCCCAGGAAAGCCTTCAGGGCGGATATAACGCTTGGAAGGATTTTTTATAAATTCATTTCCGGAGGGAAGTATCCAGGGTTTTAAAACTTCTTGTTGGTTTTGGATGGCTTCAGCTTCTGTTGGCTTTGAATCAGCCACCCGAAGTTCGCTTGTACCAACGGTTTTCGGGCGGACATCGTAAATTAACTGATCTGTTTGTGATTCATTTTCATATTTAAAGAATTTCCAGTCGTTGTTAATGGAAATTCTCTGTCTTATCAGATTTTTACTTTCTTTTCTCGTGGAACAGGAAAACATCACGATACATCCGCCGAACAAAAGCACCGCTTTCAAATATGCAAAACAAGTTCTACTAGTGTTTATGTAGTTGTTTCGTGTCATAAGTTTCTGTCCGTTTCCTTGTTAGTTATGATTTTTCAAATCAAATTTCAACTTCTTTAATTCTTCAAGATTGTGTGTTGGCAACTCCAGTTCTGCTGGTATTTCTCTTATTGAAAAGGTCTGAAAATAAAGCAGGCAGGCATCGCGCCACCACCTGGCTTCTTTTTCCTGTATCTTCAATTGTGTTGCCACTTCGTTAAATCGTTTTTGATCCACAAAAGCTTTCATATTTTGCCACGAATGCCCGAACTGCATGGTCTGTTTTACTCCGTCACTGTATTTGTAGCAGAGTTCTGTCCAAAGGTCTCTGCCGCTTTTCATTTTATAGTTCCATGGAATATGATGAAACCAAAGAAGGTATTTGTCCGGACAGGTTGCTGCGTTGTCGAATTCGGAATGTAAGGGCTCAGCATATTGTGCCACGGCATTACTCCCGGAGGATGATCGGTCAAAACCAATTCCAACAGAATCGGCACGGTGGTAATAAGAGGGTAACCAGTCGGGGCGGGCTCCCGGAATGTTGCACCAGGGCTCGGGTCCATAATGGTGACTCCATCCCATAAGGTGATGCAAACCCAGCGGGGTCATGTAATTTACTACCGCTTCGCGTGATTTCATCATCACTGTAGTCATTGTATCAACAAAGGCGGTTTCGTGGGAAAAAGTCTGTTCGAGCCATTCGCGTGCGATTGTTTCTGCCGGCAAATCAGGATTCCAGGCCAATCGGCCAAATACGTACCAGTTGGCAGGAGCGAACTGATGGCCGCACCAGTTGGTATCTAAGCCAATGTTTGCAACACCGGCAATGCCAGTGTAACGATCGTTAAAAACGGAACCGTTGGTAACTCGGGCCACGGTTGTATTTATTCCTTTCTGATAAGTGTCGGATTGCAGGAATTCGCTGAATAAGGTTCCAAGATAAACCAGATGGTCTGCAAATCCAAGGTATTCTTTGGTAATCTGAACTTCGGGCATTAATGTGGTGTGTTCCATTGCGCCAAACAGCGGGCTGAATGGTTCGCACGGTTGGAAATCGATTGGGCCGTTTTTTACCTGGATCAGTACATTTGTTTTAAATTGTCCGTCCAGAGGTTTAAATTCATTATAAGCTTGTTTTGCACGGTCGTCGCCCGAAGGAGAATAAACAAAAGCCCGCCACATCACAATTCCTCCAAAGGGGGCAAGTACATCTGCGAGCATGTTGGCTCCGTCTGCATGTGTTCGTCCGTAATCCTGCGGACCGGGCTGCCCCTCAGAATTGGCTTTTACCAGAAGGCCTCCAAAATCCGGAATCAATTCATAAATTTCCTGTGCTTTGCTTTTCCACCATGCTTTTACTTCTGGGTTTAAAGGATCTGAATTGGGCAAATTTCCCAGAATTTTGGGTGATGAGAAATTTACTGATAAGTAAACCCGCATCCCGTATGGCCGGAGAGCGTCTGCAATAATTTTTGTTTTATGAAGGTATTCAGTGGTTAAAATTGCCGGGTTGGCATTTACATTGTTTAATACGGTACCGTTTATACCAATTGATGCATTGGCCCTGGCGTATTCCACAATACGCGGATTTAGTTTTTCCGGTAGTGCATCCCAAAGCCAGATGGAATGTCCTGCATAACCGCGCTCAATTGTTCCATCAAGATTGTCCCAATGATTTAGAATACGACGTTTGTATGCTGGCTTTTCTACTGTAACTGATTGTGTACAGGAATAAACGTTCGTACGTAACAGCCGTAAATAGTGATAAGTGCCGTAAAGGACACCGTTTTCTGTATTTGCCGCAATGATCGTAATTTCTAACTCAGGAAGGTATTGTATAATAAAACCTTCTTTCCCCAGGTTTTTTACAGTGTCGGTATCGGTATGCTCAGCAATAAACGGTAGATCGGTTGTACCGGCCACAATTGTTTCCTTTGCAGGAGTTTTAACTATTTCTGTGGTTTGATTAAAAAGAAGATCGATGCCCTGTTTTAATTCGCTTTCAGCAATAGAAAAGGTGGGAGAAGTTTGTACGATACATATTTTTTGTGGATGATAATTATCGGATTGCGCATGAAGCGTGTAGTTGGCAAACCATAGCTTCGATCCGTCTTGGTCTTGGTTTTTTAATTCAGGAGCTTTTGAACAGGCCCAAATTAAAAATGCCAACACAAACAAAAAGGCAACTTTGATAGCTATAGTTTTTATTCTCATAAGTCAATCTGGTTTGATATCAGGAGCCATTTTTACATGCCTCGAAATAACGGATTAAAATTAGAAAGATGTCAAATATTTTGAATTTCCAACAGTAACAGGTGTTTTCATTTTGGTTACATCATTTTTCTGTTGGTAACATAATCTTGCATTTTGGTTACATCTGGTTGCAGAACATTCATTTTTGTTACCTTTAGCCTTTGATCAGAAGTGTTGGTATGAAGGTCAGAATTTTCATCGGCTTTTTACTTTTCCTGGTAACGTTTCCTGCTCTTATAAGCGCACAAAGCAATAACTTTTTTGATTATAACGAAGGGCTGTCAAACAGCTTAATCAACAAGGTTTATCAGGATAGAAAAGGATTTATCTGGGTGGCAACCGAAGATGGATTAAACCGCTTCGATGGCATGCAGTTTAAATCGTTTTATGCAAACGATCAAATTCCAAATTCATTAAAAAACAACTTTGTAGCCACGCTTGCCGAAGATAATGCCGGTAACCTTTGGGTTGGTCAAATTAACGGGCTTCAGGTATATGGCCCGGAAAGCGAATCGTTTCGCGAAATTGAATTATATGCCTCTGATGAGCGAATTCATTTATACATCAGTTCTATTATTTGCGCCGGTAATGGTGAGATTTGGATGACTACTTCGGGCTATGGTCTGATCTCGTTTGAACCGTCAACCGGACAACTCAATTACAATAAAGAGTTGAACAAGAAATTGGTAAGTCTTTACCTGCGCGATGTTTTTGAAGATTCAGAAGGCATTCTCTGGATTGGTTCTGACGAATCAGGCTTAAATTCTTTTAATCCGAAAACCGGGGAGATTCATGTTTTTACTGAAAGCAGTAAGGACAATAAAGCCTTGCCCAGTAATAATATTTCTACAATCTGTGAGGATAATAGTGGCCATGTGTATGTGGGAAGTCTGAAGGGGGGACTGGTTCGAATTAACAAGAAAACACTCGTTGTGGAAATTGTTCATTCGGCAATTAAAGAGGAAACTGTATTGCCTGTAAAAAGTCTTTTGTTTGATTCGAGGGAGCACTTGTGGGTAGGTACCGATGGGTTTGGGTTAAAACTGCTGGATGTTAGAAGCGACAAACTTCAGCAACATGCACCCAACACTTCGCCATTCGATTTCTCGAAAAGTAAAATCCATTCGCTTATTGAAGATAAAAGTGGTAATATTTGGGCCGGTGTTTTTCAGAAAGGTTTATTTCTTTTTGCCGAAAATCCTGAAATTTTTGAGAATTACGGTTACCGTTCATTTGGCGAAAACAGCATTGGATCGAGCTGTGTAACCTCCATTGCTTTAATTGATAAGCAACTTTGGGTAGGTACCGATGGCGATGGCATTTATCGTATCAACCGGGAAACTGGCAAAGTGAACCATTTACTATTAAAAAATGACAAGGGGAAAAAGACGGGAAACAATCTTCTTGCAATCTACGAAGGAACAGATGGTTTTGTATGGTTGGGAACCTATTTTAACGGACTTATTCGCTACGAAGAAAAGACGGGAGAAACCAAATATTACAAAAATGTTCCGGAAGATCATCAGAGTTTGATTAATGATAACATTGCAGCTATTACCGAGGATAAGAACGGTTTGTTGTGGCTTGCAACCCTCGGTGGGGGAGTTTGTCAGTTTAATCCAAAATCGGGGGTATTTTCAGAAGGCCTGAATGCTCCCGTTTCAGTAAATTCCCAAATTCCCAAATACGTAAATTCGATTTATATTGACGAAAAAGGAAATTTCTGGTTGGGAACTTATGTTGGCTTGTTCTTTTTTGATCAACAAGCACAGACACTAAAAGCGTTTAACAAGACAAATGGTGCACTTCGTAACAATACTGTTTTTGCGATTCAGGCCGATGATGACGGAAATATTTGGGTGGGAACGTATGGCGGATTAGTACGTATCAACAAAAAGAACTTTGAAACTCAGGCCTTCGATACCAGTGACGGACTCTGTAACAACGTAGTGTGTGCCATCAACGAAGACGGTTTTAACATGATATGGGTGAGTACTCACGATGGTTTATCACGCTTTGATCCGCGCGATAGCAGTTTTACTAATTACTATGCTTATGATGGTATTCAGGCGAACGAATTTTACCGGAATGCTACCTGCCGGTCAAGTAACGGTGAACTGTTTTTTGGCGGTATCAACGGAATGACTGGTATCAATCGGGATTATCAGGAAGATGTAAGCCCGGTACGCGATGTGATGCTTACCGACTTTATGCGTTTTAACAAACCAGTAGAAATAGGCGACAAATCAGGGAGTAGAGCAATTCTGAAGAAATCGATTGTTTTGGCCGACACTATTCAGCTCAGGGAGCAGGATAATGTTTTTTCCATTGGGTTTACATCGGCCGAGTTGGCTTTTCAAAGCCGTATTTCCTATGAATATATGATGGAAGGTTTTGATGGAAACTGGATCAAGACTACCTCTCAAAACCGACGTGCTACCTATACAAATCTTCCATACGGTACTTACCGGTTCAGAGTGAGGGCGAATGATAAAGGACAGTATTCTGACCCCCGGGAGCTAACTATCGTTATTCATCCCCGTTGGTATAAAACTGTAATGGCTAAAGTTTTGTGGAGTGTTCTTTTACTGTCGATCATGTTCGCCATCGTGTTGTTGTATAAAGAAACTGTGCGTCGTCGCCATCTCGAAAAAATGAACGAAATGAAGATGCAGTTTTTTATCAATATTTCGCACGAAATTAAAACCCCACTCACACTTATTCTTGATCCGATTGAAAAATTACTGGCTACAAAAACAGATGAACGTACCAACCGGCTCTACAAAGTTATTTATCAAAGTGCATCGCGTATTTCCAGACTTGTCAACCAGTTAATGGATGTAAGAAGAATAGACAAGGGAGTAATTTTGGTGAAATTTCAGAAAGTGAATATTTCCAATTTTATTCGGGAAATAGCTGAAGCCTATGAGTTAGTAGCAGGAGAGAAGAACATCACTTTCAACATTAGTACAACAGATGAACTGATAGAGGTTTGGATTGATCCGCTAAATTTCGAAAAGGTAATTCTGAACCTGCTTTCCAATGCTTTCAAGTTTACCCCAACAGGCGGGGAAGTTGAACTGAATATTTCCCGGGTGCTTGCTAAAAATCAGGAAGGGAAATTGGCCGATCAGGTTTTGATTACGGTTAGCGATACAGGGATTGGAATCAAAGAAAGCGATATAGAACGCATCTTTAACCGGTTTTATCAGGTTGATTCCGATGATCCGGCTTACCGTGGCGGGACAGGGGTTGGGCTGCACCTTTCCCGGGCACTTGTAAATCTTCATAAAGGAGAACTGAAAGCCAACAACAGAATCGGCGGATCAGGGAGTTGCTTTTCGATATATTTGCCTTTGGGAAATAAGCATTTAAACAAAGAGGATTTGGTTCCGAACAGTGGAAATACTATCCCTGTACCTTCTGTCAGGGTAAATCGTCAGTTTATTTCTGAGCTTGAAAAGAAGCCGGAACTAAAGGGAGTACAGCCGCATAAACGTACTAAAATATTAGTGATTGATGACGATGAAAAGATCAGAGATTATCTGACTGGCGAGTTATCCGACGCTTACCGTGTAATTAGTGCTGCCGACGGCAAACATGGTTACGAGTTGTTGATGGAAGAAAAACCTGGGTTGGTGGTCAGCGATATTATGATGCCCGAAATGGACGGGATTACCCTATGTAAAAAAATTAAAAGCAATGTTCAAACCAGTCATGTGCCTGTAATTTTACTTACTGCTCTTTCAAGAGACGAAAATCGTGCGGAAGGAATTGAAACAGGAGCCGATATGTATATTGTGAAGCCTTTCAACAGCGAGTTCCTGAAGAAAATTATCGCTAATATTCTGGCAAACAGGAAAAAAGTTTACGAACAGATATTGTCTGAAGATGGTCGTTTTGATATTGAACACCTGGAATTAAAGTCGCATGATGAACTATTGATGCAGAAAGTAATGACCATAATCAAAGATAATATTGCCAGCGAACAACTTAATGTGGAGATGTTGGCCGATGGTGTTGGAATTAGTCGGGTACACATGCATCGGAAACTAAAACAGCTGACCAATCAGTCGGCCAGAGATTTTATTCGGAACATCAGAATGAAGCAGGCCACTTATTTGCTTGCAGGTAAGAAACTTAGTGTTAGTGAAGTGGCCTATTCTTTGGGCTATTCTAACCTCTCGCATTTTTCCAACTCTTTCAAGATGTATTATGGCGTTTCTCCCACCGAGTTTGTAAACAAACAGGAACAATCAACTTAATGTGTCAGTTCGAAAAATGTTGAACTGGTTTCCAAAACGATATTGCAAATGTTTGGTAAAGAATTGAATTATAGGTGTTTGTGTGTCTTGTTTGGTGGTTTTTATTTTTCTGCTTTTGGATATAATCGTTAAGTTTGTGTGCAAATTATTTGATTTGTACACGGAAAATTTACTCCGATGTATAGCTATTCAAACAATGGAATTACCATCGTATCAATCTTGGGAGCAGGTTGAAAATTATGAACAGTTAGTTAAGGAACGAGTTGAGAAAATTGAATTAACAAAGCTCAAAGCAAAATAAAGTTGCAAAAGCTACTGATTTTATCCAGTTCCAATACATAGTTCTGTAAATAAGCCGTATCCATTTACCCGCATCATTTAAAAGCTGGAATTCGTGTATCAGCCGAAAGTCCTTCCGTTTCTCAATTGGTTGTTGATAGATGTATTTTAGCGCCAATACGCCACCTTCGTTAATAATATAATTGAATTAGGCATTTTGTCAATAACTAAAAAATCAGTAAATTGGGGGAATCTAACAATAATAATATGGAGCAACAATTTAAAAGCCTAACGATTTTTGATTTTCAGGCCAGGTTTCC